>CAIJGS010000286.1 GCA_903820285.1 uncultured Verrucomicrobia subdivision 3 bacterium
GTATCAAATCGCCATGCTCTACTTCGTCGCCGGAAAGCTGGAAATTCCGTACTATGGCTAATTACCCATTACAAACGTCGAGGAACCATCATAGGGAACAAACATCTGCACCCGGTGGAACGGACATTAGCCGGACTCCTCCGGCATCAGAAACCAGAGGGCCAGATAATTGATCCCCCCCCGCAAAAGCGGTGAAGATGGTGGTCAGCACCCAGACAATCCGTAAACGGGCCGCGCGCCAGCCGAGTCCTTCCGCCAGACCGCCACACACCCCGGCGATCCAGCAGTCCGATGATGAGCGGCAGAGTTTCATAAAACGGTTGTTAAGTTCCCAGCGGCGTCTTCCGTTTGGGGTGGCCGATTACAAAATAAATGAGCGCGCCCAGCCAGTGGGTAAAGAGCATCACCAGCACCCAGGCGACTTTTTCGCCCTCGGTCAGACCTTTATTCTGGATCGCGGAGATAAGCATCCAGATCCAGAAGGCGAACATGGCCAAAACTATGGGCAGGCACACAAACACCAAAAACAATAATCCAATTATACTAACCATATTTATATCCTTTCGATGATCCGGGTTTAGAGAGTCTTTTCAGCCTTCGACATATTTTGGCTGAGGTTTACCACATTTGGGACAAAACTTAAAGGCAGCCGTCACTTCGACCCCGCAAAATGGACAGAACGCCGGTTCACCCGCGAGCGTGGGGGCGACGGGAACGGCCGGTTCCACTGCTTCTGCCGGAGCTGCGGCAGGCGCATTGGAGCGCTGAAACCCCTGATAACGCGTGCCCTGAAAGGTCAGATCGCCCGCGTCGTGTTCGGCCAGCAAACCGTATTCGTGCGAAGAAAGTTGGAATTCCTTGCGGTCGCCGGAGGTAAATTCAAACGTGGCAAAGTAGCTGGTGGAACTGGTGGTTCGACCCGAATTGAAAGTGGCGGTATCGTTGACCCCCATGGTATTGGGCGAGGAATCCACCCGCGTCTGGGTGCGTTTGGTGACGACCTTGGCCGGCACGGTCAGCACGGGTTGCTGGTTATTGTCCGTCCACTCCACGACGCCCTTACCTACCGTAAATAAAATCCCGCCGATGACGACGATAAAGATCACCACGAAGAAGAACATGAAGATGGCCGGCGGCCCGGAGGAAAAACCCGGTGAACTAAATTGGGCCAGACCGGCGACAGTCGCCGGAACGTGCAGGATGGTGGCCAGGATGGACATAAATTCAGCTCAGCCGTTACGCTTCGGATAGCCGAGCAAAAAGTAAATGAACGCGCCCAGAAAATGCGTGAAGAGCACCACCAGCACCCAGGCCACTTTTTCCCCTTCGCTAATGCCCCGGTTTTGGATGGCGGAAATGAGCATCCAGATCCAGAACGCAAACAAGGCCAGGATAATGGGCAGGATAAATAACATGGGCAAGAAGACGAACATAGGGGTTTCCTTTCGTTTATAAGTTCAGGTTAGGGTTTATCTATCGCGTGAACGGCGGCATCCACTTCTTCCTGTTTGATCAGCCCTTTGGCGACGAGCAGGTGCACCAGGGTGGCCAGATACAGTTTCAGTTCACGGTTCTCTTTCCGAAGTTCGTCCAGAGTGCGCTCCTGCTGGAGGTCCAGATTCTGCGTCTGCTCCAGCACGGTTTGCAACTGGGACACCGTATTGCCGAGATCCTGAATGTCGAGCTGCTGCCCGACATTCCCCATTAACATCATTCTGCCCCAGCCCATAAATAATCCTTGGTTGATGGTTTATGCGGTCGGAGCATCGCGGCGCGATGTCCGGTCCGGTTACGCTTTGGTTTCGGTATCGTCCTTGCCCATCGCTTTTCTGAGCATGGGCACCTGTTCGAGCAGTTTCTCGAATTTGACACCGGTCAGACTTTCGATGACCGGCGGCAACTGGCTGATGATCTGTGTGACATCGCCCGTAAGCTTGCTGGCACCGCCGCCGGGGCCATTGCCGGAATTGATGATGACGATCTTCTCGGTCTTGGCGAGCGGCTCGCTGATCTTGCCGGCGACTTCGGGCAGGATGCGCACGATCATTTCGATCACGGCCGCCTCGTTGTATTGTTTGAAGCTTTCCGCCTTAAGGCTCATGGCCTCGGCGGTGGCTTTACCCTGGGCCTCAATGACCGCCGCCTCGGCGAGACCGCGCGCCTTGTTGGCTTCGGCCTCGGCCACGCCGGTGGCCTTCTGCACATCGGCGGCGGCAAAACCATTGGCCTTGGTGGCCGAAGCGGAACCGGCCGCCTCGGTTTCCAACTGGAACTTTTTGGCGTTCGCCAGCGTTTCCACGCGATAGCGTTCGGCATCGGCGGGGCGCTGAACAGTGGCTTCGAGTTCGCGTTGCTTGCGCAGGATTTCCTGTTGTTGCAGCTCGATGTTCTTCTGCTTCTCGATGATCTGCACCTGCACTTCTTCAGCCTTCACCAGCTGGTTGGTTTTAAACTTCTGCAAATCGTAGGCGAGGTCGGCCTCGGCTTTTTTCTGATTCACCGCCGCCTGATATTGGGCCACGTTGGACTGATAATCCCGTTGCGCTTCGGCCACCTTGGTGTCGGCGAGAAACTTGGCTTCCTGACCGGCCTGATTGGCCTGGGCGGAACGGATGATGGCATCACGGTCGGCCTCGGCCTGGGCGATCTGCGCATCGCGTTTCACCTGGGCGATCCGCGGCTTGCCGAGGGCGTCGAGATAGCCCTGCGTATCGCGGATGTCGCGGATGGTGAAGCTGACGATCTGGAGACCCATGTTCGCCATGTCGCCGGCGGCGACTTCCTGCACCTTGGAAGCGAAGGCATCGCGGTTCTGGTAAATTTCCTCCACCGTCATGGTGCCGAGAATGGCGCGCAAGTGACCTTCGAGCGTCTGGGTGGCAATGTTGCGCACCTCGTCGGTGGCCTTGCCGAGAAACTGTTCGGCGGCGGTGCTGATAGAAACGTCATCGCCCTTCACCTTGATCTGGGCCACGCCATCCACTTTCACCGGCACACCCTTGCTCGTGTAAACTTCCGGCGTCTGGACGTCGATGGTCAGCAGTTCGAGCGACAGAATATCCACCTTTTCAAATACCGGCATCACGAACGTACCGCCGCCTTTCACAATCCGGAAGCCGACCATGGAGCCATCCTCCAGCTTGTGCTTGCGTCCGGAAACGATCAGCACCTGGTTCGGGCCGACCTTTGTGTAACGGCTGAAGACCATGTACACCAGCAGGAAAACCACGACGACGACGACAATCGTGGCGATGGTGGCGATGCTGCCCTGGACCAGATTTATCTGGGCCAGCATAGGAGCGAGGGGGAGTTGCATAATGTTAAGTGAATGGATTTCGAACTAATTTGCACTGACGTAAAACTGGGTGCCGATGACCCGGGTGATCTTGACGACCTGGCCGTTGGTGCTGGCCCGGCCATCTTCCGTGCGCGCCGGGGCGGTGTAGCGAGTGCCACCGACCACATAGGCGATTTCGCCGACGCCATTTTCCGGGATGGGGCTCACCACGCTGGCCTGGGTACCGGCCAGATTGGCCACGTGGGATTCGCTGGAGCTTTGCGTGTGCCGGAACACCAGCGCCAGAAATTTGTAAAGGAAACCGGCCACCACGCCGGCACTGACCAGTGATAGCGGGGCGCTAATAAATTGTGGCCGCGTGAGCGTAAACTGGGAAAAGATCAGGCCAAAACTGCCAAAGGCCGTAACAAATGAAGCCATGATCGTGGGGCTGAAAATGGAGATGCCCGGCATGTCACTGGCATCGGCCCCCGCCTCGGCATGACCGCCGCTGCCCGCCACATGGTCGCCCCCGCCGCCAAAATGGCCGATGAGCACACTCAGCAGGGTAAACACCAAACCAACCACGAGACAAATTGTATAAATAATCATAAGCCGGCTCTATGTTGATTTCGTAACATGATTAGAGCACCAAACCCGCCGACAAAGCAAGCGGTAAGGCAAAGGCGGCGTTTGGCCAACGGCTTCATGCCTGCCATCAAACCCGAATCCCCGCCGGCCTGCACTTACAATTTCCGAAGAAATTCGGAATCGCGCTTCCCGCTTGCCAAGTCTGCGGCAATTGCGCATTGTCGCACCATGGAATCGCACGAACTGCTCCGCGAGGTGTTCGAAAAAAAGACGCCCAAGCAAATTTCCTCCGACCTCGAACTGTCCACTTCCATGATTTACAAGTGGACGCAGCCCCCCGATGACCGGGGCAGCGGCGTGGGCAACCCGCTGGACCGGGTGGACGCGCTCTTCCAAAGTACTGGTGACCATCGGCTCATCCAATGGCTCTGCCAGCGCGCCGGCGGCTTTTACATTCCCAATCCCAAAAACGTCCCCCACCCCGGCTACCTGATTCCGGCCACCAACCAGATTCTGCAGGAATTTGCCGAACTGCTGCACGTGGTGGCCAATGCCGCCGCCGACAACCAGATTACGAACGCCGAGGCCACCGATATCCGGGCCCGCTGGGAGGAGTTGAAATCCGTTACCGAAGGCTTCGTGGAATGTTGTGAAAGTGGCAACTTCGGCCCGCTCAAACCGGATGAGGCCAAAAAAATCGCCACTGACTGACATTCCCACGCCCGTATTCACAGGTTTTAAAGTCTGATTCCACCGCTCCCGGCACCGGACACCCCGGCCCTTCAACCTATCCAGCAACGTTTCGAGCAAGACGTTACCGGAATATTTGCCTTTTCCGTAAATCGGTCAGCACCACATTTAAATAACTGTGGTGAATTTGGTTAGGATAATCAACCAACCATGGCAACCGCCGATAATGCGGTAGGCCATGCGGTGCAGACGGTTGAACCTAACTCGATTTGTGCTTTTTATCCGGTTTACCGGTTTTGCCATCCTGCGCGTCGAGGCGTTTTTTCAAATCGTCCAGATCCTGACGCAGGTTGCGGTTGGCCTTTTCCAGGTCCGTCACTTCGGTCCGCAAATTTTTAAAATCGTCCACCGGCTTGCGGTCGGCGCGCAAGGCGGCCACCGCCGACTCCGCCGCCGTGTGCTCCGGACTGTCCTTCGTCGCCGTCGCAAACGTGTTTAGCAAGGCAATCGCCCGCGGATCACCCAAGGTGCCGAGCGCAGTGATGGCGCTGCGCTGGGCGAATTTCCGTTTGTCATTAACGTGGCCGATCAGGAATTCACGGACGTCATCCTTCTTTTCCTCATTCCGATCCAGATAAGCCAGCGCGCCCAGGCCCTGGGCAAAAACCCGCGTGGGCAGATCCGCCTGACGTTCCGACAAGGCTTGCAGCAGCGGCGCAACGTACGCGGGATCGTCCTGGGCCTGCATGGCCACAATCGCCGCGCCGGCCAGTTCCTGATGATACGAATCCGATTTCAAATATTTCAGCAGAAGCTCATGAATTTCCGGTTGCCCAAAGGCGGCGAGGCCCTGGATGGCCTCGGCGGCAACGGCCGGATTTTTTTCGTGCGCCAGTGTCTCCCGCAAAAAGTCGCCGGCCGGTGCCTGATAAAAACCACCGGCTTCCGTTACCACCGCAAGCCGCACGCGGGCGTCGGCTTGTTTGGCCGAATCGAGCAGCGCTGTCAGCGCCTCGTCCGTGTGAATCGTCCGCAGCGCCTTCGCCGCGGCCACGCGCACCCCGTAAAAGGAATCTTCATTGAGCGTCTGCTTCAGTTGTGCCACGGCCTTTTTATCGTGGTGATCCGCCAGTTGTTCCACCGCCAGCAGCCGGCCGATCATGTCCGACTGGTCCGCCAGTTGCGCGTAGAGCATGTCGTTCGGCACCGCAAAACTGGTCTTGGCCAGCAGGGTATATTCCGGATCAATCCGCACCGTGGTGGGCGCAGCCGCCAGCGGAAAATAAAAATCTTCCGCCGCCGCCTTCACCTGCACCTCCCGGTCAACCGTGCCAAACTTGCCTTTGAAACGCACTGTCAGCGGAACATGGAACAGCATCACGCGTTCGCTCAGCTCCTGCGTTTGCTTGATGGAAACCTTGGCCAGCTTGCTGGATTCATCCCAGGAATAGGCAATATCCAGTTCGGGATAGTGGGCGTGATACAGCCATTGGTCGAAAAACTGATCATAGGATTTGCCGGACAATTCCTCGATCACCGCGCGCAAATCCTCCGTCGTGACATTACCATAGCGATGCCGCTCCAAATATGTTTTGATGCAGCGGCGATACAAATCCGCGCCAAGCTCGGAGCGCAGCATGTGCAACACCCAGGAACCCTTCGGATACGCGAGATAACCAAACATCTCAAACGGATCATGGTAATTCCGCCGCACAATGGAGTTGGTGTCGTTGGGCATGCCGGTCACGCCGTGCGCATTGCCATAAAGATCAAAAAGCATCGCGTCGCGCCCGTTTTTATAGCCGTGGTAAAGCACTTGGTAATACGTGGCGAACCCCTCGTTGAGCCAGATATGGCTCCAGTCTTTGCAGGTCACCAGATCGCCGAACCATTGGTGCGCCATCTCATGCGCCACCAAGCCCTGGCTGTCGCGGATGTTTTCAGTGTCAGCGGTAGCTAGCGTCCGGTCCGTCAGGGTCGTCGCGCTGGTATTCTCCATGCCGCCGGCCACAAAATCATTCACGCACGTCTGGTCATATTTAGCCCACGGAAACGGCACGCCAATTTCCTGTTCGTAAAAATCCATGATCGCTTCCGTCTCGCGAAAGGAATTGGTCGCTTCGGCAAACTCTGACGGCGGCGTCAAAAACGCGAGCGGAACCTCTTTGTGCCGGCTTTCCACGCTTTTGAAATAGCCGGCCACCAGGGTAATCAGATAATTCGCGTGCGGCAGTTCCTGCGTCCAATGAAAGGCCACCAGACCGTTTGTCCCATCCGGAGTCTGCCCCAGCAAGCGGCCGTTGGAAATCACGGTCATACCGTCCGGCACATGACAAGTGACTTCGGAAGTGAATTTTTCATTGGGCGAATCGAAACAGGGATACCAGTGCCGCGCCTCAATCTCCTCGCCTTGCGAAAAGCAATGTGTGTCGCCTTCCTTGTAGCCCATTTCCGGCGTGCGAAAATAGAGGCCCAAGTCCGGTTCGGCATCATAGGTCACTGTCACGCTCGCGGTCTGGTCCGCCGGCACCGGCTCCGCAAAGGTGATGATCAGGTGATCTTTCGTCACCTGATACGTCGCAATTTTCACCGTGCCCGTCACGGACTGCACCTGCAAATCCACCGCATCCAGCTTGAGCTCGCGCGCTGGCTTAAGGTTCGGCTTGAATTGCAGCGTGGCCGTGCCGGCGACCGTGCGCTGTTTGAAATCGGGCGTCACGTCCAGCGCCAGATGCAGCACGGTCACGTCGCGGTCCGGCGCATAATTCAACGGGCTGCCCCCATCCGCCGACGCGAGGAAATCGGCGGACTTGAGGCACTCAATCCCGGCCGAGTCATCCGCGGCCGGCAGGTTTGAGCCAAAGGCGCACACGATGCCGAGAACCAGGCTGCCGGCGAATATTTTTTTCATTCGATAATAATTTTAGGAAGGGTGGTTGCAGAAAAATGCTGGCTGACTTTACGTCACGGTTTGGGATCGAGTGTGTCGAGGTTTTGGGATTTCCATTGCATCGCGGTGCGGATGCGCGTCGCGCCGCTCGGATGATCGTAGAAGAACCATTCTTCCAGCGGCGTCGGTTCCATTTTGCGATACTCGGAAAGTTTCAACGCCGCCCGGGCAAAACCATCCGGCTGGCGCGCGGCGTTCAGGCCAAACATGTCCGCCTCCATCTCCTGCGTGCGAATGAACGTGTTCATTACCGGCGTCAGCATAAAAAAGTACGTGGAAAACAACAGCACCGCCAGCGGCAGCACGGCGACATCCTCCAGGCCGGCAATACCCCAGCGCGGACCAGTGCGAACGACCAGCCGTTCGGCCACGAAACGAATGACCGAGAACCCGATTACGATAACCACGCCCAGAAACAACACCATTTTGTAAACGTGGTTCATCACGTAATGCCCCATTTCATGCGCCATCACCGCCTCAATCTCCGGCAGCGACGAGCGGTTCACCAGATTGTCGTTTAGTGTGATCCGCATGGTGCCCAGGAAACCGCTGACATTCGCGCTCACCTTGGTTGTCTGGCGCGAGGCGTCCATTTCGTAAACCTTGTCGGTGGCAATGCCATTCGCGTGCGCCAGCCGGAGAATCGGCTGCAATATCTTCGGATCGCTCAGCAGGGTATATTTGTTGAACAGCGGCGAAATGAAGACCGGGCCGACCACAATTCCCAGAACCGCAAAGGCCAGGGCCACCGCCGCGCCCCAGAGGTGCCAGGAATGTTTCAGCCGGCGAACCACCGTCATCAGCGCGACGATCAGCGGGCAGCCGAAAATGAGGGTGACGACCAGACTGGTGAATTGATCGCCCAGCCAGCCGCCAAAATGCTGCGTGGCCATGCCGTATTGATGTTCCCGAAAATAATCCGTATACACCGACAGCGGGAACTCAAGCGCGGCGCTCACCAGCAAATAGAACAGCGCGTAGTATGCCGTTTGCAGCCATGGGCGTTTGGTCCGGCGCACCGTCCAATCGCGGACCCGCGCCGACCACCGGGTTTGCAACAGCAGCAAGGCGATGCCCGCGCCCCACAGATAATTCCAAAGCTGCAGCCAGTAGCCGCCCTCAAAATACGCATTGCTGCGGGCCTTTTGCGCCGGCGTAAGCTGGTCGAGGTAGGCGCGGGTGGCGGTTTCGACATTGAAAGCGCCGGCGGCATTCGTCACCACCGGGACACTCTCCGCGCCGTGAACCGGCGACACTGCCAGCAGCCCGCAGACCACCAGCAGCCACAGATAAATGCCTAAGGGGCGGGCAAATTTCATGCAATCATTTTGCGCATCATGCATCGCTGGCGAAAATCACGTCGACGGCACGGTCACCGGCGGCGTGTTCGTCGTGCCCAGATCGCCGGCCGAAACCCCATAAAGGGCTTTGGGATCAACATATTTGCGCAACGCTGCGCCGACCTGTTCCGGGGTCAGCGTCGAAATATTACGGTCCAGCTCGCCTTCAAACGCCGGCGTACGGTCCAGATCCCGCAGACGCGTGAGCATGCCGGCCAGCGCCTGGTCATCGGCGCGGCTGATTTTGCGCATCTGCAAATAGCCTTCTTTCGCCTTCGCGAGTTCTTCCGGCGTCACGCCATCGCGCAACAGACGCTCGAGCTCTTCGTGCGCGGCCAATTCCACACGGGCGACGTTTTTGGGATTGGAAATGGCAATAATGGACAACGTCGCACGCTGATCCCAGGGCGAAACCGTCAGGCCGGAACTCACCCCGTACGACAATCCCTCCTTCTGCCGGATGCGGTCGCCCAGGCGTGAAGACAGCGTGCTGCTGCCGAGGATATAATTGCCAATCAACAGCGCGGGATAATCCGGGGAATCATCGCGCAGCGGGAATACCACGCCGGCCACATAAGTCGCATTCGCTTTGTCCGGCGTATTGATATCGTGCCGGCCACCGGTCAAACCGGCGGGCACCGAACTGGCGATGCGCGCATACGGTTGCGCCGCTTTCCAGCCCGTGAACGCCGCTTTCAGAATGGCCAGGTTGGTCTCCGTATCGAAATCACCCACGATCGTCAGCTCACCCGCCTGCGAACCGAGATAATCTTTGTACAGCGTGACCACCTGGGCATAGGTCGCCTGGTGATACCGCTCCAGCGACTCTTCAATCGTTGGCACATAACGCACGTCATCCTTCGGGTACGGATTCAACTGCCGTTGCAAATAACGCGGTCCCAGCGCGCTCGGTTCGGTGCGCTGCTGTTCCAGCCCGGCAATCCGGCCACGCTTGAGCAGGTCAAACTGGTCCTCGGGCAGCAAGGGTTCGCGCAATACTTGCGTGAACAGTTGCAACACGGCCGGCAGCGTTTCGCGTTTGGCTTGAATGGAAAAGGAAATGTCGCCCAAAGCGCCGCCGCCGCCGCCGCCACCACCACCGCGCCGGCCGCCGCCGCCCAGCGAGATCACCGCCCCGAGGTCATCCAGGGCGTCCCGGAATTCCTGATAACCCAGTTGCTTGGTGCCGCGCAACATGAGTTCCGGCAGAAAACCGGCCGCCACTTCATACCCCTTCAAATTGGTCTCGTTGCCATAATGCAACGACAGCATCAGCCGCACTTCGCCGCCGCGCGATTTTTTGGGCAGCAACGTCACCTTGATGCCTTCGGGCAAATCGAGACGCTTGACCCGCGCTTCAATATTTTCCGGTGTGGCTTCAAAGGCTTCGCCGTCCGCAATTGCGGCCCGGCCGTGATAATTTGCCACGAGCGCCGGCAGATTGGGTGCCTCGGGGATCTCCACTTGTTCCGATTTTTCGGAAGGAATAAACAGACCCACCGTGCGGTTGTCCCGTTGCAAATATTTGGCCGCCACCTGGCTGACCGCTGCGGGCGTCACCTTCTCGATCCGATCACGGTTGATGAAATACAGCCGCCAGTCGCCCTGGGCGGCCCACTCGCTCAGCGACACCGCGATGCGGCTGGTTTCGTTGGCCGCCAGTTCGCGCGCCTTCAAAATTTGCTGCCGCGCACGCGCCACTTCCGCCTCGGTCACCCCGTTGGTGCCAATGGCTTCAACCGTGGCAAACATCGTATCGCGTACCGTCTCCAGCGAATGGTCCTTGGGCACCTCGGCTTCCACGTAGAATAACCCCGGATCGTGTTCCGCATCCGCGCCGGCGTCCGCGCTTGTCGCCAGTTTTGGTTCCACCAGCGAGTGATAAAGCCGGCCGGACGGTTGCGTACTGAGAATGTCCGCCAGCACTTCCAACGCGGCGGAATCCTCGTGCGATCCCGCCGGAATGTGATACGCGGCCGAAACGATGCCCACATCGCCGATGCGGCGCAGCACCACCGAGCGTTCGCCATCCTGTGGCGGTTCCACCGTATAGGCATTGCTCAATTTCCGGGTGGGTCGCGGGATGCCGGCAAAATATTTCTGCACCAGTGCCAGCGCCTTGGCCACCTCAAATTTGCCGGCCACAATCAGAAACACATTGTCCGGCTGATAATATTTTTTGTAGAAAATTTTCAGGTTGTCCACCGGCACATTCTCAATGTCGCTCCGGTTGCCAATGGTGGGTTTGCCGTAGTTGTGCCATTCGTAGGCGGTGGCCGCCATGCGCTTTTCCAGAATGTTGCCCGGCGAATTTTCCCCGCGTTCAAATTCATTGCGCACCACGGTCATCTCCGAGGCCAGGTCTTCGCCTTTGATGTAACTGTTCACCAGGCGGTCGGCCTCCAGATCAATCGCAAAGTCCAGGTTTTCATCGGTGGCTGCCAGCGTCTCAAAATAATTCACGCGATCGCTCGACGTGCTGCCGTTGAATTGCGCGCCGTGATCCTGCAAATCCTTGGGAATGTGCGGATGCCGCGGCGTTCCCTTGAAGGCCATGTGTTCCAGCAAATGCGCCATGCCGGTTTCGCCATAGCCCTCCACGCGCGAGCCGACCAACACCGTCAGGTTAACCGTGATTTTGGACTGCGACTGGTCGGGGAAGAGCAGCACGCGCAGGCCGTTATCATACTCGTATTCGGTGATGCCTTCCACCGAGGCGGTCTGGCGCGGCGGGGCGGGATTAGCCGAGGCATCATCGGCGACCGCCGCCGGGACGACGGCCAGGAAGGCCAGCGATAGCAGGCCGAGGGAAAGGGACAAACAAGGTTGTTTCATAATTGTAACAATCAGTTCGGCGATCCCCGTTAACGGGCAGTCCGCCGCCGGCTGGCAATTAAACCAACCGAACCGTTTTATTATTAATGTTCCGTTTCAACCCAGGCAGACATTTGGTGTTGTCACCCGAACCGAAACTGGATTTCCTTTTTTTCTGACCACGCCGGGCGTGAATCAATTTTTGGGATTTTGCGCTTGCTTTGCATAATTGCAAGCCGTTTTCCGTGGGCAACGCCGGTTCTGAACAAAAGCGGCCAATGCGAGAGCGCGCCAGGCGCGTCGGAGGAAGGGGTCGAAAGGTCCGGTTACGGCGACACGATCAGCCGGTAAAAACGCTGCGCATTCGGCGAAGTATCACTGGTATCAACGATGTTCAGCATGCTGCCGGTGGCCGTGATGGGGTCCCCCAAATTCATCCAGCCGGCCTGGTACAGATTGGTTTTGTATTGTACCTGATAGACGAGGTTCGTCGCCGCCCCCCAGCAGAGTTGAATGGCATTTTGCGTCAGAACGGCGGACCGGAACTCCGCCTGCGGCACCGGCGTGACCTGCACATCATCCAGGCCAAAATAATTGGGATAGTCCTGCGCCATGAATTCCAGCGTGGTATTGGTGCCGGTGGCGGTCACCAGAAACTGTTCATTGGTCCAACCAAAGGCCGGCGGATTGGTCAGGGTCATAACCGCATTGCTCGCCGCCCCATTGGTGTTCCAGAACACGGAAAATTGTCCGGCCCCGGTGGTATCGGTATTATCCAGCCAGAAGGACAGATAATATTTTTGCCCCGGTACCGTAGCCAGGGTTTGCGTCAGCGTGGCTGCCTTGTTATCGCCCAGATAGACGCCAAAATTGCCGGAATGCGTCGCTTGGGGATAAATCCAACCCGCCGCCACGGCGTCATATAGCGTCAATTTTCCGTGGCGAAATACCATGGTATCACCGTTGAACGCCCAGCCGGTGAAATCCCCGGTTTCAAACCCGCCATTCTGCACCAACGACTGGCCGATTTGCAGGGTAAATCCCAGGCTGATGACCGACCGGGAAACCGCATTGGAAACCAGCACGGTGGCATTGTAGGATCCGGCGTCCAGACTGGCCGCCCCGGACGACACGCTGACTGTGAAGCGATCCGCCTGACCAGCCGCCAGCGGATCATTGAACAGGGATTCCGAAACGTTTATGGGCGCAGACACCGACAGGGAAGAGACGTAGAGCCAGGCCGAGGTATTGATGATGGACCACTTGATTTGCTTGGCACCCATGTTGGTGACGACAAACAGTTGCAAACCGTTCACAAACGGCCCGGTCACCGGCCCCGAGGCGGCAAATCCGGTGAGTGGACTGACCCCCATGACATCCGGCAGACCGGCCAGGGCATTGATCAGACCTTGACCGGCAGGCGTGCCCCAACCCGTGCACAGGTCATAGCCGGGCACGGCAAAAAAACTGTCCGGGCTGGCGGGCCAGGCATTACTGCCGGTGGTGATGTCGTGAAAGGCCGATGAATAAAGGTTGCTGGTCCCCAACTGGTAAATGGCCGGGTTGAAAAAGCCGATGGGCGGGCGGCCGTACCCCGTGGTCTGCTGATTAATCAACGCCGCCAATCCCGCCCACAATGGGGTCGCACAGCTGGTACCGCCAACGGAATTGGACCAACCATTGCCGTAGCAAACGTAAATATTGTCCGCCACCATGGCCACATCGGGAATATTGCGGTAGCTGGCGGAGCCGCCATTGGTGGACATATTCACCCCCGCCTGCCATTCGGGAATTGCGTAGTAGGAACTGAAGCCGCCCCCGGTGCCCACATAACTGCCCTTATGCAGGCCCCAGTTCCAGGCAGTTTCCCCGGTCCAAGCCCCGCCCGCACCCGTCGTGGTAAGGGTGGTCCCTCCCACGGTGGTCACATAAGGGGAACTGGCCGGAGCGCCGCCTAATGATTCGTTGTCCAAGCCATTGGTTGAACCAGCGCCGGGCGTATACGCGTCATTGTCGCCGGATGACGTGAAAAAAGACTGACCTTGGGCAGCCATCTGTTGGAAGATGGCATCCGCAGTATCGGAAGGTCCCCCACCCCAACCCCACGAGCAGCTGAATTGCTTGATCGAATTGCTGGCGGCCATGGTGTTCAGAATGTCATTGGGAATGACGTAGTGGGGATTGCCCTCAAACAGGACTATGCCAGCCAGCCCGGGAGCCATGGAAATGGCCATTTCGATATCCAGTGACACTTCGCCATTGCCACTGTTGGTTCCTGGCGTGGGCGTACCACTGAAGCCATCCAGCAAGACTGTTTGAATCGGCACGGCGGGCAGGCCGGCGGCGGCTTCGTAAGCCGTGATATCCGCGGGATAATAGCCGTCAAATTGAACCATGCCAATTTGCTGTCCGCTGCCCGTGAGCGTGACCCCCGGCAGATAAGCCGCGCGGAAATCCTTCCCCATATAAGCTCCCCCGACGGCGGAACCGGTGTGGGGGAAAAGCCCGGCGCTCTGGTCATTTGGCCGCAACCCCTTTGGCCGCGGCAGCCCATAATCACTCAAGCCGCTAATATCCGCCACCGGCAGGCCGGCACACACGGAAGGTTCCGCATCCGGGGCAAAAAACTCCCTGGCCTCGGTGGGGTGCTGATATTTCAGCAGCGTAATATGAAATGTCCGCTGAATGTCCGCCACCGAGCCGCTGACATCCAGCAACAGGCGGTTGCCATGCGTGCCCGTTATGGTCAGGCCATTGGTTTCGGCAAACCGTGACACGGCGGCATAATCCAAGGCGGAAGGGCCAAACCGCTCGGTAAATTGCGCGGGCGTCAAATATTGGTGGTAATCCGGATTGCCCGGATGATAAAGCCGGGCAAGCAAGTTGGTCAGTCCCGCCGGATTACGTAGCGGCAGGCCAATGGCGAGCTTCAACCGGTTCGTGTCCGGCAACATTCCAAGGGGAGAAAGTTTTATGACCACCGCCGGCACATGACCATGCAAGGTTTTCCGCGCCGCTTCCGCCGCCTGCCCCTGGCAAATACCTGCCCACAACCCGAGTGTCAGTAGCAGACACCCGACTTGTCGCATGTATAAACAGTTAGCCATACCTTTTACCACTGAAGCCACCGCGGCGTCCCGCCGCATACCTGCCTTAACCTTACCACTTTCCAGATGGTTTGCACCTATGGAATGCATTAATCTACCGGTCTGCCGGGCGCACGCAACCTATTTTAACAAACTAAAATGGAAACACTTAACAAAAAACGCCACCCGCTTCGCAGCCGGTGGCGTTGGAATTAATTAAACCGTTTATTCCGTCGGCTTCTTCTTCGTGAAGGTATGCGTCGCGTGGCCATAGAAGACCTCGGCACATTCCATCAACGTTTCCGAAAGCGTCGGGTGCGCGTGCACGGTGAGCGCGATGTCTTCGGCCGTGGCGCCCATCTCGATGGCCAGGGTGGCCTCGGCGATGAGTTCACCGGCACCGGCACCGCAGATGCCCACGCCGAGCACCCGGTCGGTGTCCGGATCAATCAGCATCTTGGTCACACCGTCGGTACGGTCGAAGGACAGCGCACGGCCGGACGCGGACCATGGGAATTTGGCCACTTCGTACTTGATGCCTTTTTCCTTGGCCTCGGCCTCGGTCACACCGCACCAGGCGAGTTCGGGGTCCGTGAAGACCACGGCGGGAATGACGATGTTTTCAAACACCACATCAATGCCCTGAATGTTTTCGACGGCGATCCGCGCTTCCTTGTGCGCCTTGTGGGCGAGCAGGATGCCGCCGGCGATGTCGCCGATGGCGTAAATGGCGGGGTCATCCGTCTGCTGGTGATGATTCACCTTCACGAAGCCCTTTTCATCGAGCTGCACGCCGGTGTTTTCCAGGCCCAGATCGGAGCTGTTCGGCACGCGGCCGACGGCCACGAGCACGCGGTCGTAAAGTTCGCTCAGCTGCTGGCCGTTGAATTCGGAGTCCACTTTGATCTGCTTGCCGGCGGTGGACATCTTGGTCACGCGCGCCTTGAGGCGGATTTCCTTGAAGGATTTCTTCGCGTTGGAGATCACGGGCCGGGCCAGGTCGGCATCGGCACCGGCGAGAATGGCGTCCATGGCTTCCACCACAGTCACCTTGCTGCCGAGCGCAGAGTAAACGAAACCGAGTTCCATGCCGATGTAACCGCCACCAACGATGAGCAGGTTTTCCGGAATGTCTTCGACTTCCAGCGCACCGGTGGAGGTCATCACCCGGGGATTGCCGAGGTCAAACGCCTTGGGCATCGCGGGTACGGAACCGACGGCGAGGACCGCCTTGTCGTATTCCACGAATTGCTGGCCGTTTTCGGTTTCCACGCGCAGCTTGTTGGAGCCTTCAAAATAGGCGCGGCCATGAATGACCTGCACACCGCGCATCTTGGCGAGCGTGCCGACGCCGCCGGCGAGCTTTTCCAAAATGGTTTCCTTCCAGGTCCGCAGCTTGGTCACGTCCACGGAGGGTTCCGTGAAGGTGATGCCGCGATGGGCGGATTCCCGGGCATTGACAATCTGGTGGGTCGCGTAGAGCAGCGCCTTGGAGGGGATGCAACCGCGGTTCAGGCAGACGCCGCCGAGGCGTTTTTCCCGCTCGATGAGGATGACCTTCTTGCCGAGGTCCGCCGCATAAAACGCCGCCGCATAGCCCCCGGGGCCTGCGCCGACGACAACAATTTCAGTCTTGATGGGATCCATACAAATTAAATTTTTACCACCGCTTCATCAAAGTTTTCAAACGCCTTGACCAGGTCCACCGTGAACCGGGCGGCCGTGCCGCCGTCGATCACACGATGGTCATAGCTCAGCGCCACCGGCGTGAGCAACCTTACTTCCACCTTGCCATCGCGCACCACCGGCTTCAGCGCCCCGCGGCCGAGCCCGAGGATCGCCACTTCCGGCAGGTTGATGATGGGCGTGAAATGCGCGCCGCCAATGGCGCCCTGGTTGGAGATCGTAAACGTGCCGCCCTTCATATCCTCGGCGGTCAACTTGCGGTCGCGCGCCTTGGCGGCCACCTGCTCCAGTTCCTTGGCCAGATCGAGGATGGACTTCTTGTCCACATCGCGAATGACCGGCACCATCAGGCCCTGATCCGTATCCACGGCAATGCCGAGGTGGATGTATTCCTTGAGAATGACTTCGTTCGCCGCTTCATCCAGGCTGGAATTGAAGATGGGATATTGCTTGAGCGTCGCCGCGACGGCCTTCAGCACGAACGGCGTGAGCGTGAGCTTCACGCCCTTTGCCTCGTAGGCGGCGCCATACTGCTTGCGCAAGGCACCGAGTTTGGTGAAATCAATGTCATCGAACTGGGTCACGCGCGGAACGGCGTGCCAGCTTTCGGACATGCGGCGGGCAATGACCTGGCGGAGCGGCGTGACCGGTTTCTTGAGAATCGGTCCCCACTGGGCGAAATCAATCGAGACGGCCGCCGGTTTGGCCGGAGCCGCGGCAACCGCCGGAGCGGACGCCGGTTTGGCGGCGGCCTTGATCAGGCGCTGTACATAGGCGCGAACGTCACCAATAACAATGCGACCACCGGACGCACTGCCTTTGACCTTGGCGAGATTGATGCCGAGTTCGCGGGCGAGCTTGCGGATGGAGGGCGGTGCCACGGGCACGACCGAGGAATCAACTTCTTCCTCGACTTCGGCGGCATCCTCAACGGTTTCTTCGACTTCCGGTTCGGGCGCAGCCTTGGCGGGAGCCTTCTTGGCGGCCGGTTTGGCCGCCGGCGCAGCGGCGGCGGCGGCGGGAGCCGCACCATCGGCGAGCGTCAGCAGTTTCTGGCCAATGCTGATCCGGTCACCGGCTTTGACGTGGATTTTCTCCACGACACCGGCGGCGGTGGAAGGGATCGAGGCGACCGCCTTCTCGTTTTCCAGTTCCAAGATGGCCTGGTCTTTGGCGACAGTATCGCCTTCTTTGACAAAGATGCCGACCACCACACCGGAGTCAGCGCCCTCGCCCAATTTGGGAAGTTTTACGTCCATAAAATTCAGGTGGCATAGAATGCCGCAAAGTCGGGTTGTTTTCCAGTAATAATTTGCCGCCAGCGGGTCGAAAGCATTTACCGGCATAAATAACTTCAAACGCCCCAGCAGTTTTGGCATCTAATCCCTGTGCGATTGATGACCAATCTCCGTTTGACCCGGCTGCCTGCCCTTTTTTGTGCCGTTCTGGCGCTAGTTTGGGCCGGTCGTGCCTCCGCCCAGATCAATTTAAGCTCGCTGGACGACGGACTCGGCGGCAACCACACGCAAGTAAAACTCTTGCTGCCGGTTACCGATGCGAAGCCCGGCGACACCATTCTGGCCGGCGTGCAACTCACCATGGACCCGGGCTGGCATACTTACTGGCGGAACCCCGGCGACGCCGGCACCGCCACCACCATCCAATGGCAACTGCCTGCCGGCGTAACCGCCGATCCCATTCAATGGCCTCTCCCGCACAAACTTCCACCCGTCGAAGTCACGACTTACGGTTACGAAGGCGACGCGTTATTACTGGTGCCCCTCCACCTGGCCACCAATTTGCCCGCCGGTCCGCTCAATCTGGCCGCCAAAGTGGCCTGGCTGGAATGCAAGGAAACGTGCATCCCCGCGAAACAGGATGTCAGCGCCACCCTGACAATTGGCCCGGCTAACAAACCATCAACTGACGCCCCACTCATCGAATCCGGTCGCGCAAAACTGGCGCGCACTGACAACCTGTTTACGTTTGCCTGCGGATGGGAAACCCCGGCCAAAGGCGACCAGCGCAATCTGATCCTCACCGGCCAGCAAATGATGGCGGATGTCTTACCGGTGGAAAAAGCGGACTTCTTCCCCGATGCCAACGATGCCTTTGAAATCCAGTCCGCCACCGAAAACCTTCCGGACCAGTCCGGTTTCCGCCTGCGCAAAGTCGTAAAAAAATATTCCGGCGACTGGCCTAAAACCATCAGCGGCCTGGTGGTCATCGAAGGCAACGGCCAGCGCAGCGGCTTCGATATCACCCTGCCCGTGGCCGATACCGCCCCGGCGGCAGCCACCACTTCCAGCGCATCCGCCCCCGCCGCCCCGGAAAAGCCGCTCGCGCTGATCCTCCTCTACGCCTTCATCGGCGGGTTGATCCTGAACATTATGCCCTGCGTCCTGCCGGTCATCGCGCTGAAAATCCTGGGTTTCGTGAACGAAGGCAAAAGCGATCCGCGCCGGGTGCGGGCGTTGGGCGGCATTTATGCCATCGGCGTGCTGCTGTCCTTTCTGGCGCTGGCCGCCGTGGTGATTGGATTGAAGTCCGCCGGCCATCTCGTCGGCTGGGGCGTGCAGTTCGGCAGCCCGGTGTTTGTCATCAGCCTGACCATCCTCGTAACTCTCGTGGCGCTGAACTTGTTCGGCCTCTTTGAAGTCACCCTCGGGGATCACGCCGCCGATGTGGCCGGAAATCTTTCATCCAAGCAAGGCGCGGCCGGTGCCCTGTTCAACGGCGTGCTGGCCACCGCGCTGGCCACGCCCTGTACCGCGCCGTTTCTCGGTTACGCCCTGGGCTTCGCCTTCGCCCAACCGCCGGCGATGATTGTGCTGATTTTTCTTACCTCGGGACTCGGCCTCGCCGCGCCTTACCTGGTGCTGAGCTGGAATCCCGCCTGGCTAAAATTCCTGCCTAAACCCGGCGCGTGGATGGAAAAATTCAAGATCGCCATGGGCTTCCCTGTCCTCGGCTCCGCCGTGTGGCTGTTCACGCTCGCATCAGGAGACCTAGATAAAACCGGCACCCTGCGCTTGGGCCTGTTCCTGATTGCGCTGGCCCTCGCCGCGTGGGTCTGGGGCGAATTTGTCCAACGCGGCAACAAACGCCGCGCGCTGGCCGGACTGGTCAGCCTGCTGCTGGTGTCCGGCTTTGGCGCCTATGCGTATTTCCAAGCCCCTGACGAAATTCATTGGCAACCGTGGAGTCCGGATACCGTCGCCCAGGCCCGCGCCGCCGGCAAACCCGTACTCGTGGATTTTACCGCCGATTGGTGCCTGACCTGTCAGGTGAATAAAAAGACCAGCCTCGAAGTTCCCACCGTCCGGGCCAGACTGAACAGTCTCGGAGCCGTGGCCTTGGTGGGCGATTACACCCACACGCCGGAAACCATCACCGCCGAGCTCGCCAAATACCATCGCGCCGGCGTGCCGCTGGTGCTGGTCTTCCCCGCTGCCACCAATCGGGAAGCATTGGTGCTGCCGGAAATTCTCACCCCCGGCCTCGTGCTGGACGCCCTGAACCAGACTGCAAAATAATTTGAACTCTTTGTCCCCCGGCGCGTCATATATGGTAACGTATTACCGTTACCAATGATTGTATCAATGAATGTTATGAAAAAGACCCTCGCTTTGTTCGCCGCCCTCGCCTTCACCACCGCCGTTTTTGCCGTGGAAGTTGGCCAACCCGCCCCGGACTTCACCGGCACGGATATCACCGGCAAAACCATTCACCTCTCGGATTTCAAGGGCAAGATCGTGGTCCTCGAATCCTACAACGAGCAATGCCCCTTCTGCCACCATCACTACAGCACCGGTGCCATGCAGGAGCTCCAGACGGAACTTGCCGCCAAGGGCGTGGTGTGGCTGGTGGTGGATTCCGTCGCCAAGGATAATTTCGGCTATCTGAAACCCGCCGCCGCCCAGAAAGTCTGGAGCGAACAGAAATTCGCCGCCACCGCCTGGCTGGATGACAACGCCGGCACCATCGGCCATCTCTACGGCATGAAGACCACGCCGCACATGTTCGTGATCGCCGCCGACGGCTCGCTCGCCTACGCCGGTGCCCTGGACAACAACCCCACGCCCGAAGGCGACCCCCGCGCTGCCAAAAACTACGTCCACGCCGCCGTGGATAACCTGCTCGCCGGCAAGCCGGTGACCATCAAGGAAACCCGCCCCTACGGCTGCAGTGTCCACTACGCGGATTGACCGGACCGGTGCTTTACCACGGCGTCACACCTTCCGGGTTGTGGCGCCGTCTCGTTTTCATAAATTGAAGCTACAACGGGGGCGTGAGTATCACCTGATTCGTAATACTACCGGAGTTGAGAAACGTTTCGCCGCTGCAATCCAGCGGGTCGGCATCCCGTTCCGCCTGCGAGATGATCATCTGCGTACGATTGGTAATGCCATAAGCCTGGTAATTGGCAAACAAGGCATCCGGCATCACGTCAAAATAGGATAGCAGTTTCCGGCCGGTGGGCGTGTTGACCTGCACCGCAATGTCGGAGCTGATCACCCCGCCGGGCTCGCCACCGAAGGTCCCGATCTGCTGACCGTTGGTCACCGCCGAACCAATCGCCAGGGTATTGGTCACGTTCACATGAAACAGGATGAAAAAGAACGCCGGACTGTTCGTGGAAGAAACCCATATCTGGTTCCCTGAATTCGGGGTGGATTCAGGGAAGTCATTCTGCACATACCCGGTGATGGGCGAAAATATTTTCACCTGGTTGGGATCCGCACTGGTGCTGATGGTGAAATAATGCTTCATGCTGCGGCAATGTTCAAAGTCATCGGAATAATCATGTCCTTCGCCGGAACGAAACCGGGAGATGGCGGAAATTTTGGGCACCTCAATGTAATCCGTCTGAACGAGCTGAGGAATCCCGTTGGCATTCACATCGTAGGTTGAAGACGACGACGATGATGCGCTGTTGGTTGACGCAACCACTCGGAAAAAAAGTTGCGGGTTGTGAAAAGCACCTGAAGGAAGCACCACCGAATTGCTCAGGTTGGTGACCAGCAGGCTGCCATACGGAGCGGGGGCTGCCTGCCAGGCACCGCCAAGTACCGGGGTGTACTGAATGCTGCAATAGACATTGGTCTGGTCGTTGGTCCAGCTCAGCGTGCCATCCGCGCGGAAGGAAACAATTTGCAGCTGCATGGCGGAAGCCGCCGGAACCACGGCCAGCACCAACAGAAGCCATCCCCGCTGCCACTGAGTTTTGGTTTCACTCATGATAGACAAAATGAAACAGCGCGTCCGGTAAATCAAGCCCTTCATCACGTACCGCGGCGGTCACCACCCGCCTGCCTTTACCGCCTCACCCTTTCCCTGCCCGCCTTCACCCCAGATTATCATCCGGCAGATTTTCATCTTCCGAACGCTCCTCATCCGTTTCCTCCGGCAGCTCGGACTCTTCCTCGGGCGGCTGCACTTCCGCCGGCCGCCGCGCGGCCGGCGGACTGTCCGTGAGGGCCACATCCCCGAAACCATATTCGTTCAAAAACTTGTCCGTGGGCGCGCGAATATCCACCCGCCGGCGGGTAAACGGATCGGTGTAGCCCAGGCGGATGGCCCGCAGCCCCAATTCATGGCCCCACTCGCAATGGCCATAGAGTTCATCACTCACAATCGGGATGCCCGATTCCGCCAGGTGGATGCGAATCTGATGTGTGCGACCGGTCACCGGCCGGGCCTCGATCAGCGTGAACTTGCCGCGCCGCGCCAGCACTTTGAAATACGTCTCGGCATTTTTGCCGTTGCGAAAATCCACCTTCATCCGGCCAAACTGCTTGGGATCCTGCGCGATCTTGAACTGGCAGAGCCATTCGGTTTCGCGGGGTTCGCCCACGGTGACGGCGAGGTATTTTTTCTCCATGCGCCGTTCTTCAAACAGGTCGCCAAAGACCTGCACGGCGCCAATGCTTTTGCAAAACAGCAGAATGCCGCTGGTATCCGCGTCCAGCCGGTGGATGAAGCGGAGGAATTTCAGCCCGCGGGAGCTCGCCCAGTAATCCCGGGCCGCCATGGAGGAGGCGATGGCGGCCTGGAGATTCCACGCCGTCTTCTGCCAGGAATGCGGCACCAGCATCCACCCGCGCGGCTTGTCGATGGCCAGGACCGACCGGTCCTCATACAGGATGGGGATCGGGTCGCACTCGGGCAATTCAATGAAATTTGGCCTGGCCATACGGCAGGATGCCAGAATTCCGCGCCAAACTCAAAAACCGAATTGGGGAAACTTTGGGTGTCAGAAATCCACCCGCCGACCGGTCTCAACCGACTGATGCGCCGCATCCAGAAGCTCCACCACCGTCACATTGATATCCAGCGAGGAAAGCCCCGTGGGTTCGATGTCCCGCCGGACCACCGCTGCAAAGAAAGACAACGGATCCGCACTGGGCCCGGTAATGGCTGGCGGCACCACCTCCGTTTCCTCCGTCATGCCGGCCGTGTGCACGCGTAACAAATCATTCCTCGGCACCAGCACCGAACCGGTATGGCCATAAATCTCCATGTCTTTGCGGTTAAACGGCCAGTTCCAGGACGGCTGCAAAATCACCTGCGCCCGGGGATACGTCACCACAATCGTCGCATCATCCTCCACCTTCGGATAAATCCCCGGCTTGATATGCGACGCGCTGGCAAACACGGAAACAGGTCGCTGTCCGTCCATGAACCACGTGGCGATATCCGCGCCGTAACAGCCGAAATCATTGATCGCGCCGCCACCGTTCAGAATGGGGTCGGTCAGCCACGCCAAAAAATTTGTGGAACACCCGATTTCCTTCGGTCCGTTATGACCATCGTGAAACACCATTTTGACGATGTCGCCAATCTGATGCTCCTCGTGAACCATCTGATAGGCCGCCCGGTTGCCGGCGTACCAGGTAGTTTCATAATTCACGAACACCCGGATGCCGCTCTGCTTCGCCGCCGCCGCAATCGCGCGCGCCTGCTTCATGTTTGTGGCCAGCGGTTTTTCCATCATCACATCCACGCCGTGCGCGGCGCAGCTTTCCACGACGGCTTCGTGCTCAAACACGCTGGTAAAGGTCGCCACCGCCTGAATATTCGTCCGGGCAAACAGCGCCTCCAGGCTCGGGTAAAACAAACCCGGTGCCAGCTTGTACCGGCGGGAATAGCGGGCGATCAGGTCCGGGTTGGTTTCCACGATCCCGACCAACTGGACATCGGAGCGTCCCGCCAGGCGGGGAATAAATCCCATGGCGTGATCGTGCGCTAGCCCCACGATGGCGAAGCGTACCGGGGATTTCGCCTCTTGGGCAACAACCGTGTCGGCCAGCAAAAGGCTGCCGAGCAATACGGGGAAAAATGTTTTCATAAGGAGTTTAACCGCGACTCTAAGCCAATCCCCCGGCAAAAACGATTAAAATTCGATGCAAGAATTTATTGGGCGCCAGACCAGATTTGTTCGAACTCTCCGAAGCATATATCGCAGCCAAGGTAGGCACCGGCCATCCGGCGGAGCGCGGCTGTGCTGAAAGCCAGCCGCAGCAATACCCGAACGTTCAGCCACGCCGGATTTCTCCACGCGCTCGTTGCTAATCACCTTGCTTCGGCTGATCTTTCGACACCGCCGCGCTCCGATTGCAACCGCCCGCCTTTTTACTTCCCACCACCCGCCGGTCCTGCCTTCCCCCAGTGACTCGCCAGCACCCCGTTGATGAAGATTTGCAGCGGATGATAAAACATCAGCGGCAGCAGGATCAGCGGAATGTCCGTGCGCGTACCAAAGATCAGCATCGCCAGCGGCACGCCCATGGCCAGCGTCTTTTTGACCGAGCAGAAATACGCGGTGATCAGGTCCTCCCGGTTCAATCCCAGCAGCCGGCACGTGTAATAAATCAGGAACGACATGCCCGTGAAGAGCAGCAGTACGAACAACAGTAGAATCGCCGTGGTACCCGCGCCATGCGTCTGCCAGATGCGTTCCTCCACCGAATCACAAAACGCGCTGTACACAATGAATATGATGATGGCATTGCTGATCCGGGCCACCCAGGGTTTGTGATGATCCACCCACCTTTTCACGAACGGGCGAAAAGCCATGCCGGCAAAAAACGGCAGCAGCGTCAGCAGCGTGATCTTCACCATCAGCGGGCCCAGCGCGCCGGACTGGCCCGTGCTCTGCATCAGCACATGCACCAGCAGCGGCGTGAGCACCACCCCGATGATGTTGGAAAGCGCCGCGTTGAACAGCGCGCCGGCGGTATTGCCCTGCGCCACCGAGGTCAGCACCACCGAGGTGGAAATGGTCGAGGGCAGCACGCACAGATACAGGAAGCCCTCCCGGATGGCCATCGGCTCGGCGGGCCACACCAGCGGCATGCCGAAATAGAAACCCAAACCCACCAGCGGAAAGACCACAAACGTGAACGACTGAATAATGACATGCAGCCGCCAGTTGCCCGCGCCGCTCTTGATTTTTTCAAACGCCAGCGAGAGCCCCTGCAAAAATAGGATCAGCGCAATGCCAAAATTATTGACGAAATCCGGATGGAGAATGCCGGCGTGCGATCCCGGGCCGGGAACTAGAAAAGCCAGCCCCACGGCCAGGAGCAGGCCGAGAATAAAACCGTGGCGTCGAATCCAATGCGCTTCTTTCATGCACTATCGGCACCTATCTTGCCAAGGAATTCCGCCGCGCCAATCTTTTCTTGCCGCCCCGGCCTGTGACCTTCTCATTTCCCACATCTTGATGTTAACACTCGCCCTCACCCCGGGCCTCTCCCCCAAGGAGAGGGAGAATAGGTTGCCGCTGGTTTTGCGAATCAAGCCACTGGATTGGTCGGAGGTGTGGACGAATAACCAGAAAATGCACCAAGGTAAAATCCTCTCCCGGGGGAGAGGACACAGGTGAGGGCGAGCGACAAACTAACTCTTGCGGCCGTTTCCTCAATGTGGCGAAACCACAATAAATGTTCGTTGGGAGGGAGAGCGTTAAAACATACTTTTAACCGCCCACCACCCCACCGCCCGGGTTCATTCCACAAACCGGTAGCCCACCCCGCGCACCGTGTCCAGGTGCTTGGAGGCCGACCCGAGTTTTTCGCGCAAGCGGCGCATATGGGTATCCACCGTGCGGGTGTCAATGAGACTGTCGTATTCCCACACGTCGCGGAGCAGCTGGTCGCGGGACTGGACGCGTCCGGACCGCTGGGCGAGGAGAGTAAGCAGCTTGAATTCCGTGGCCGTCAGGTCAATGCTCCGGCCCTTCCAGCTCGCCAGATGCCGGGGCAAATCAATCAGCAGGTCGCCAAAGCGCAGCTGTTCCTCCAGCTTTTCCTCCGTGCCCGAGCGGGCGAGAATCTTTTTCACGCGCAGCAACAGTTCGCGCGGGCTGAAAGGCTTGGTAATGTAATCATCCGCCCCGAGCTCCAGCCCCAGCACCCGGTCAATCTCCGCCGCCTTGGCGGTGAGCATGATGATGGGCACCCGGGCCGTGGCGGCATCCAGACGGAGGGTCTTGCAGATTTCAAACCCGTCCATCTCGGGGAGCATCACATCCAGGACGATCAGATCCGGTGTTTGGGCACGGGCCTTCCGGAGCGCTTCCGCGCCATCGGCGGCGGTGTTCACGGCATAGCCGGCCTGTTTGAGATTGAACTCGACGAGTTCCACCGCTTCCGGCTCGTCATCGACTACTAAAATTCGCGGCTTCACCGGGACAGAGTGGCATGCGGCATACCGCCACACAATTGCAAATCAGTGACAACCTTGTGACGTTCAGGTTACGGATTATTGGCGCCATAATCGCCATTTACCAACGCCGCCGGATTTGCCATGCTGCGGACATGCCAATTCCGGTAGTTACTTCGGGTCAGATGCGGGAATGGGAACAAGCCACCTGGGCCACCGGGCAGACGGAAGCCGGCGTCATCCATCAGGTGGGCCAACGCCTGGCCCGCCGCGCCCGCAAGCTTACCCGCGCCGGCGATACCATCCTCTTTCTCGCCGGCAAGGGCCATAATGGCGACGATGCCCGGTCGGCTGCCAAGCAGCTCGAAGGCCGCCGCGCCGAACTGCTCGAAGTGCTGCTGCCGGATACCGATTTGCTCCCGCTCGAAATGAAACTGGCGGAGAAACCCGCCCTCATCGTGGACGGCCTGTTTGGTATTGGCCTGAACCGTCCGCTCGGCGAGGACTGGCAGAAAATCATTTCCACCATCAATGCCTCGGGCATTCCCGTCATGTCCGTGGACGTGCCCTCCGGATTGAATGCGGACACTGGGGCCCATTTCGGCGCCGTCGTCAACGCCAGCGTCACCCTCACGATTGGCGCGCCCAAGACCGGCCTGCTCACCCCCGCCGGGACCGACGCGGCCGGCCGGCTGGAAGTGGCGGACGACGTGGGACTGATCCCCTGCCCTTTTAAGAGCGAGTTGAACGTCATCCTGCCGGCAGATTTCCAGCAGTATCCACCCAGCCGCCCCGTCACCAGCCACAAAGGCACCTTTGGCCATGTGGTGGTCATCGCCGGCAGCCTCGGCTACCACGGAGCCGCGATCCTGGCCACGCACGGTGCCCTGCGCGCCCAGCCCGGCCTGGTCACCGTCCTGACCCAGCCGGCCATTTACCAGCCGGTGGCGGCGCAATTGTCGGCCGCCATGGTGCAGATCTGGCCCCCCAATTATAATCCGCCGGATAATATCAATGCGCTCCTCGCCGGGCCCGGCCTCGCGGATCCCGCCCTGCCGGCGGATGTCCGCATGACCATCCGCCGCCTGTGGCGCGTGAATAAACAGCCCTTGGTGGTGGATGCCAGCGCCCTCGACATGCTTTCGCCGGAACCGTTCGGGAAGGATGTGCTTCGGGTGCTCACGCCGCACCCCGGCGAAGCGGCGCGATTGTTGCGCAGCAGCACCGAATCCGTGCAGGCCGACCGCCCCGGTTCGCTCCGCGAAATCTCGCGCCGCTATGGTGGCTGCTGGGTGGTGCTGAAAGGCCATCAGACCCTGATCGGTCGCAGCGAAGGGGAAATCTTTCTGAACCCCACCGGCAATCCCTGGCTCGCCCAAGGCGGCAGCGGTGATGTGTTGGCCGGCTTCATCGCCGGCCTGCTCGCCCAACCCGCCCTGCAAGCCGACCCCGCCAAAGCCCTCCGCTACGCCGTCTGGCAGCACGGCGCCGCCGCCGACCGCCTGCAGGCCACCCGCTCCAACTGGACCACGGAAGATCTCGCCAGTGAGATTGGCAATGTGAGGTAGAGGTGGGAGCGCACACATCTCGCGGGCAGTGTTCGGCGTCCTGCCAAACACCTTCGTCCCACCATTGTTCCCCACGCTTGATCCGGCCATCCCCACCTAATATACGGCCTTGGGTGTGAAATAAAAAATGGCACAATTGCATTGTCCGAATGACCAAACGCTCAATTCCAACGAGTACGGAGTGGGGCCTTGGTATCAAGCCGGCCAAAGCGCGAGTGATTGGCGGATGATTTCATCCAGTTCCGCCTTCGTCTCGCCGCTGCCAAACGTGAACGAAGCGGTCAAATGCTGCCAGTCCGCCCGCGTGAGACCGTACAGATCGCGCGCAATGTACGCCTCCAGCGCGGCGCGTTCGGTAACGTTGCGCGGGTCGGCCAACAGCATCCCGGCGAAATCGGCCAGTTTCTGTTTCTGCTCGGTGGCAAGTTCTGGAACCGGTAATTCGTAGAGATGATGTAAGCTCACGCCCGTGGACACCTTGCAACGCACATAGAAATTCAACGTCAGTGAATTCATCAAAGCCAACAGAGCTTTGGCATCCAATAGCGGGACTTCGTCCTGCTCCAGTTTGCCTTTGGCACCCAACCGGTACCGGCAGGGGGTGAGATACATCAGCTTATGGCTGAAACATGCCTGCGGCGGCAGAATGGAAGCTATCAATGTTCGCTCGTCGGTTGATCTTCCGACTTCGCGATAAGCCAACCTTTCAAATTCATAATGCAGCTTGAATTTCCGCTTCTCGAAAACGGCTTGTATTATGTCTTCCAACTCATCCCGCGACTTGGGCAGGGGGTTTCCTTCAAAGGTCGTGGTTTCGCTGTCGCGTACAAAATCACCAATGCGGAACACTTCCTTGCGCAAGAGCTCGGCGCGTACTTCCGGCTCTTTCACAAACCAAGACGGAGGCGTATATTTCGCGTCGTATTGGGAAATGGACTTGCCCTCCAATAACGGCAATTCGCCAGCCACCAATTTCTTGCTGCCGATCTTATTTAGGAATCGGGCATCGCCAGTCAGGTGAAGCTCACGGCGGAACTGGTACCCCAACGATCCCAACAACGCATGCTTGGCCCGGATTTTCAAGCCCAGGTCATAATCACGCGCGGACCTGAATTCCATGAAGGCGAGATTCTTCGGCGAAAAAGTTGCTGCGACTTCAAGGTTATAGCGAATTGGCTCGTTAAAAGCATCTTTCGGATCCCGAAGATAAAATCGCGCATCAAAGGAATGCCCTTCGGGCGTGACCGCATCTTTAACCACCTTGAAGAAACTGAATTTAAAACGGCCATCCACGTCCGGAAAGATTTGTTTGGATACTTCCCGGCCATTCTCCACCACCTTGTAACCCCGGTTTTCAAACGAGGTCAGTTCATCCAGCCGATGCTCGGTGATAAACCAGCGACGCAAATCCGCGCAGCCCTCGTCCGTTTGAATGCTGGACGGCACCAAGAGTGAGAACTGACCACCCGAACGTACCAGTGTAAGGTCGCGCTCGATGAAGAGCTTGAACAGATTCCAGTCGCCCGTGCCCTGCCGGTGAAATGTCCGGCTGAAATATGCCTTATGGCGTTCATAGTACGCCTCGTGCTCGCGCCAGCGGGTCGCGAAGTCCTCGTTCTCTTTGAGTTCTTTGGCAAACCATGACTCAAACGCCGGGCCGTCCATGCCCAGTTTGCTAAACTGCGGCTTGCCCCGGTAATAACCTGCTGCGAATTCCTTGCGGATGGGTTTGAATCCCTCCCACGGCGGATTGCCAATGATGCCGTCAAACCCGGCCGCTGTCTCCGTCGGCACCGGTGCCGGGGTGCTACTCGCGGCCGCTTTTCGGCCCTTTTTTCCGGTGGACTTCTCCGGGGTCTCCAGCGACGCGAGGGCCGTAGCCGGCACCGTGAATGGCCGGGCCGTACCATCCGCCTTGAACCAACCAGGCCAGAATTGCAGCGCCAGCCCGCCGGGCTCGCAGGGCAGGTTTTCCGCCGCAAACTGTTCCAGCAGGTTGGTACGCAGTTTGCCGCGCAGCGCCAGCGCCTCGTCCAGCGCCTCATGGCGCATGGGATTCTCAATATACTCGGCGCGCAATTCGGCCAGTTTTTTCAATTCCGCCTGATGGTATTCCGCCAGCCACGCCACCTGCTTTTCTACTGGGATGTCCACCAACGAATCCGCGCAATGAAAATTGAGCTGGAGGTTGGGCAGGATTTTGACGATGTCCAGCTTCAAGAGCCGGTAGTTGTAATCGTCCGGGGAAAGTTTTACCGCCTCCTTCCAGATGTTCGTCTTGGCCACCTCGATGGCCCCGGCATCCTTGTCCAGGCCGAAAACATGCCTAAGAAGAATTCGCGCGATGAGCACCCGGGCGTTGTCGAACTGATGCCGTTCGCGAAAGGCCTGCGCCGCCGCCACATTCGGCGGCAGCTCGGCCAGGTACAGTTCACCGTCCCGCGAGCGCGTGAGTTCCACCACCCAGCGGCTGGCCGCCTCCACCCGCTGGTACTGCCGCCAGAACGCGCGCAGCACCTTGATGAGAAAGCCGCCGGAACCGCAGGCGGTATCCGCCACGCGGATTTCCGCGAGCTGGGCCATCCGCTTTTCCGCACGGGCAAAATCGCACTGCTGGCTGCCCACGGCCGCGCAGAGGTCATCCACAATGTCCCCGGCCAGCGAGTTCACCAGCGCATCCGCCATGGGCCCGGTGATGCCGGCCGGCGTATAATAAATGCCCTCGTCCTTGCGGTTCGCGGCCAGAAACATCTCGTAACTCTTGCCGAAAATGTCCTCGTCTATCCGCCGGTAATTATAATGAACAATCCCGCGGCTGAAGGCCTGGTCCCAAGTATGGACACCCAGCACGAAATTCAGCTTCTCGCAAAAGCGTTGCAGGTTGGCCGGATCCTGATCCAGCCGATCCCAGACGCGGTTGGAAAAAATTTCGGTGTCGTAATACTCGTCAAAAAAGTCCTCGAAAAATTCGAGAAATTTGGGCACCACCCGGTGGGCGCCCTTGGGTTCCCAGAGCTTGGTATAGCGGGCGTATTCATCTTGCGTAAACCGGTATTGCACCAGGCCGTAATCCTCGATGGTTCGGGCAAAGATGAGTTTGTTGATGAGGAGGATGATGGATTCGGCCGCCAGTTCCGGCGGATTCCACCGCACCTTTTCAAACTCGTTGAACCAGACTTTGAGGTCCGCGAAAAACTGCTGCTCCAATTCGGGCTTTTCCGCCGAGTCTTCCACCCGGCGCAGCGTGTCCATGATGCTGCGGGAGGACCGGCAGCGGTCCAGAAAATCCGCGAACGGCAGGGTGGCGAACGGCTTGTTCTCGAAAGAAAAATCGCGCGCGGCAAAAAGCCACGTCGTGCGCAGATCGGTGAGGATCAGGTATTCATTGTCGCGCAGGTATTTTTTCACCTGGGCGACGTGATGATCAGGATTCGCATCCTTGCGGCGCAGGGCATCCTCGCCATCGCGCTGAAAGAGTGGTTTCAATTCCAGCGGCAGCGGATCGCCTGCGCGTTCCTTCAGCACAAAATCCACATACCCTTCGCTCAAGCCCACCTGCCGGGTGAGGGTAATACTGAGCAAATCCCCGCAGAGGGACGCAAACAGCTCTTCCGCCGCCGTTTCCGGTTTCGTCTTGTTTTTCAGGTCCGCCACATACTTGGCAATGGGGGGATAGGTGGAAACGGGCGCGGGATCGGGTGCCAGCGGGAGAAAATCCACGCTTTCCAGCGCGGTAAATTCACGCAGGGCGGCGAGGATGTCGGCGGGATTCATTGCCTGTTTATTTGTTGCCATATTCGGAACCGCGCCATTTTAACCGGGCCGCCCGGCAGTAGCAGTTAAAATCTTTGCACCGGGCCGGAGAGGGCGCAGCCCAACACCGCCCCCGGAGAGTTCTGAGTTATTCCGTCAACGAATTTTTGAAAGTTATTCACTTATTTTTGAGGCTGGGGTCTGGAGCTTGGCGTGGAGTGGGCTGCCATGCATTTCCAGCGCTTGGCGGTAGCGCTGGCGGTCGTAGGGA
>CAIJGS010000287.1 GCA_903820285.1 uncultured Verrucomicrobia subdivision 3 bacterium
CCAACGATGCAAGGCGCTGGGAATGCCAAGCCCGCCTTCGTTATGTACGCTGAAGCGGCGTGAACGCCGCGCTCCGCTTGCGCTCAACGCGGGCACCCCTGTTGCAAGAGGATCAATAAATCCTCACGTCGGCTCGTACTAATATAACTGGCTGCCTATTCCGCTGAGAAATTCTCGGCCATCGCAATGGCTTTGCGCATGGCGAGGGATTTGTTGATGGTCTCCTGGTACTCGCCTTCGGGGGTGGAATCGTTCACCCAGCCGCCGCCGGCCTGCACGTAGGCTTTGCCGTCCTTGATGAGGGCGGTGCGGATGGTGATGCAGGTGTCGAGGTTGCCGTTGAAGGAAAAATATCCGACCGCGCCGGCGTAAGTGCCGCGCGTGGTTTGCTCCAGGGCGGAAATGATCTGCATGGCGCGGATCTTGGGTGCGCCGCTCACGGTGCCGGCCGGGAAGGTGGCGCGCATGAGGTCATAGGTGGATTTGTCGGCGGAGAGCTTCCCTTCCACCTGCGAGACGATGTGCATCACGTGGCTGTAACGTTCGATGAACATCAGGTCTTTCACCTGCACACTGCCGAAATCGCACACGCGGCCGATGTCGTTGCGCGCAAGATCCACGAGCATCACGTGCTCGGCGCGTTCCTTGGGATCGGCGAGCAGTTCTTTTTCGAGCGCCAGGTCTTCGTCGTCGGTCTTGCCGCGTTTGCGGGTGCCGGCGATGGGGCGGATCTCCACCTTGCCGTCTTCGCAGCGCACATGGATTTCCGGGGAGGCGCCGACGAGGGCGAAACCGTTCAGTTCCAGCAGGAACATGTAGGGCGAGGGATTGATGTGGCGCGCGGCGCGGTAAATGTCCAGCGGCGTGGCCTTCACCGGCGCGGAAAAGCGCTGCGAACCGACCACCTGGATGATGTCGCCGGCGGTGATGAACTTCTTGGCGGCCTCGACGTTGGCGTAAAACTTCTCCGGCGTCTGGTTGGATTCAAAGGCGAGCGGCGGAATCTCCGGCGGCACGCTCACGGGAGACGATTCGCTGGGCGATTCGAGCAGGGAGACGAGGCGGTCAATTTCGCCGACGGCATTTTCGTAGGCTTCGGCGGGGGACTCGGCGTCTTCGAGAATGGCATTCACCAGGATGGTGATGGTCTGGGCGACGCGGTCGAAAATCAGGAGTTGGTCGGCGACGAGGAAATAAATGACGGGCACCTTGAGTTCATCATGCTCGGGGCGGGGCACGACGGGTTCGACGTCGTGGATGAATTCATAGCCGATGAAGCCGACGGCGCCGCCGGTGAAGCGGGGCAGGCCGGGCACGGCCACGGCGCGGTATTGCTTCATCAGGCGCTCGATCACTTCCAGGCCGTCCTTCACGTCCTTGCCCACAATGTGGCTGGCGGTGATGCGACCGTTCTCGATGATCTGCACGTGCTGGCCGTCCTGGCGGATGACCGCGCGGGGATTGCAGCCCACAAAGGAGTAACGGCTGAGATGTTCGCCGCCCTCGATGGATTCGAACAGGAACGACTCGCCGGCGCCGCTGATCTTGCGGTAGGCGGAGAGGGGCGTTTCCAGGTCGGCCAGAATGCGTCGCGAAACGGGAATAAGATTTCCCTGCGCGGCGAGCTTCAAGAATTCATCGGGCGTTGGTGAATACATAACGGTGCGACATTATTATCGGGCGCGGGGCAAAACGAAAGGAGGAATGCTCAGGGGAAAGGAGGCCATCGGGGAACAGCCAACACCCAACCTCGAACGCCCAACCTCCAATGACCCGGCGCGCGGGGGGTAGGTGGCTAAGGGGTTAACCGCCTTGAACCCGAAAACGGAAGTAGAATGGCGGTTGTTTTGGTAGCGCAGGCTTTCCAGCCTGCGGGTTTGGGCGACTTTCCAGTCGCCCGGCACCACAAACACGGGACTGGAAAGTCCCGTGAACCCGCAGGCTGGAAAGCCTGCGCTACGTCGTCGGCATCGTGCTATCAGGCCGCGTTTGTTTCCGGTTCAGTCCGCTCAGCTCCGGTTTTCGGGTTGAACCGTAATGCGTTTGCGGTTCCCAACAACTGCCGCCGCAACTCGTCAATCAACCATATATTTATTGCCCCATCTGCGTTCATCCGCGTTTATCTGCGGTTGCCCAGCCTTGTCCTGGCTTGGCTTGGATTCGTGTCCCTTCGTGTTCATTCGTGGTTCAACCCCACCCATTGGGCCGATAGACAATTCGCCCAACCGGCACTAAACTAACCCCATGGAAATCAAACGCAACGGCTCCCAACCCTCCGCCAAAGGCCCCGCCGACTGGTTCACCGGCACCGTCCGCATCGACTCGCCCTTCAAAGGCAGCGACGCCGCCCGCGTCAGCGGCGCCATTGTCACCTTTGAGCCCGGCGCCCGCACCGCCTGGCACACCCATCCCCTCGGCCAGACCCTCATCGTCACCGCCGGCTCCGGCCGCGTCCAACGCCTCGGCGGCCCCGTGGAAACCATCCACCCCGGCGACATCGTCTGGTTCCCGCCCGGCGAAAAACACTGGCACGGCGCCTCCCCCACCACCGCCCTCACCCACATCGCCATCGCCGAAACCCTCGACGGCAAAGCCGTGGACTGGCTGGAACACGTCAGTGAGGAGCAATACAAGGGGTAACCGGCCACCATATTCCCCCCTGCAAGGGAGGCACCCACAAGCGACCGGACTCGAAACAACCAAGCGACACCACCGGTATACGCCCCAAAAATTCCCGCTCCCCGGCAGGGGAGCCAGCCGCCGATACATAGTCTCTGCGCCGTAGCAACGGCTTAACCCCGAATCCCAACGGGATTCCGGTCCAAAGCCCAGCGGTTGCGAGTCGGCGAGCTGCCCTGGGTTACCGTCAAAAACCTCCCCAATGCGAGGAGGCAGCGCAGGCATACCGCGTGAACTGCGTTCAGATGCCCTATAAACGATTTTCTACGCTCTCACCTATGCCCGCGAGCCGATATTAAAATTCAATAAATTAACCTCCCCGCCGTTCGGCATCCAACTGCGCCTTCACTATTTTACCTTCCGGCGTTTCAAAAAATTCCTGCATGACGTTTATGCACCGCTATCAAGTTTTCCAAGTCGTTTTTGCTTTTTGCGTAAATGTATTGATGCGCTTGGTTGACCATGACCGCGTTCAAGTCCAAAACCTTGCCTTCGCTACCTTTGAACAAAGTTTTCCGTTTCAGTCTTATCCCCGGCTTTTCAGGCGAATCATGCGATTCAGTGGCGACAATAAAAATGTCAGGCGTCAGCGAGAAATAATGCGCTCTTTCAGAAAAAGTTCTGCCATACAAACCCTTGGCCTTCGGAAACTTTACCGCCACCGGATTGTCAGTGGTTGTGAACTTTTCGGAAACTTTTGAAATGAAAATCGTCCAATATTGAAAATAGAACCGGTGAGCAAAATCATTGATGATTCCCAAATTTTTCAGGTGCATTGAATTGTTAGGGTTTATCTCGAATTCCTTTTTTACCATCATTTCCTGCATTTTTGCCCTAAGTTCAGGGGGGAATTTAACCCCGTTTTTCAGTTCATATTCGCTGAAAAATCTATCCGGCTGAATGCTAATCTCAGTCTCAATCATCCACTTGGTTGTCTCTTTTTCAATCCGGTGAATTTGATTCCTCATTTCCTGCCCCCGAATCCAAAGCATGCTCATCAAAAGAGCAATTATCCATTTATCCCATGGTTCGATTTGTTCGTTGTTCAAGATTTTATCAACAATCGAATCTAAATTCTCCCCGATTAAATCCTCCCTTTTTTTGAACCATTCTTCGACTCTCTGGCTGGTTTCATCGGGAACCCCCGTCACAATCCCGTAAAAAAATTCTTCGCAGCAAAGCCCTCTCACGCCTGTGGGGTTTGCCAGCTTCATAAAAGTCAGGTCTAAAACCTCAACAAGATTCCGTTGGTCAGTGAACTTGCGAAGATAAAATCGCGGGACGAAATGTTGGTCTTTGGTCATGGGTTTTTCGGGCGGCATGACGTGAAGCATACCAGCCGAAACGGGTGGCGAGCAAGAAAGCGAAAACCAGCCTTTAGACCGCCCTTAGCGCGAGAGTGGCCGGAATTGCCCTGCCACGCTGAAAACGGCTCCTATGCCATAAATCGGTTCCCTGGCTAGCGACTTGCCAAGATGCTGGATGATTATCTCAACAAGGACAGGTATTTCTACAACGTCGTTTACTTTTTTGACCGTGCAATTTATGCAAAGCTTCCACTCCGAAAGATTTTCATCAAAGAAATCGAAGAAGCCCTGACCAAGGCAGTGTAGGCTTAATTCCCTCCGTTCGCCGTTTGCTGTTCCGCCTTAACGGCCCCCCGTCCCTAGAGTCATTCTGTCACCTTCCGTCATTCTGTCAAAAAAGTTTTCGGCCACCCCTTGCATTTATAAAACCCGTGCTATATTAATCCCGTTGGAGGTTTACATGGTAAACTCGCCGTCACGCCCAATCTCGCGCCCGGTTGCCCCGCCCACCCCTGTGGAGTGCGGCGGCAGGACGCCGCTTTGGCATCGGGAGACATGTCTCCCGGTTGATCGCGCCGCCAGGCGCATTCCACCCGCAATCATACCAAATCATACCACTCCAGTCCCCTTTCGTATTTCGCGGTTCCCACTCCCCTGCCTTCCCGATCTCCGAAATACGAGACCCGAGACCCGAGACCCGAGACCCGATTACACCCCCAATCAAGGCAAAAACCCCAGCAATCAAGGCTAATCGTGCCTCATCAAGGCAACCGCCATTTTTTCAAACCACCGCCAAATTGGCGCATCCACTCGCTGGATGGGTCGGACCGGCCGGCGAATGGTCAAAATGTGTGCCAAGGAGAAATCCTCTCCTGGGGGAGAGGAAACAGGTGAGGGCGAGCGTCACCACCAATCAATCCCCTTTCGCGCCAACCCGAGCAATCAAGGCAAAAACCCCTGTAATCGTGCATGATCAAGGCAAATCAAGGCAAACGATGAAAAAGCAGAACCCCACCATAACGAGCGCCAACGGCGCGGCCCCATACCAGCCCAGAGCAACGCTCTAGGTTCGCTCCCCCTATATGCCACCAGCCCTGCAAGGGCGGCCCATCCCGCCAATCAAGGCAAAAACCCCAGCAATCAAGGCTAATCGTGCCTCATCAAGGCAAACGCCATTTTTCAAACCACCATCAATTTGGCGCACCCACCCGCTGGATGGGGCGGACCGGCCGGCGAATGGTCAAAATGTGTACCAAGGAGAAATCCTCTCCTGGGGGAAGCAGGTGAGGGCGAGCGTCACCACCAATCAATCCCCTATCGCTCTACCCCGAGCAATCAAGGCAAAAACCCCTGTAATCGTGCATGATCAAGGCAAATCAAGGCAAACGATGAAAAAGCAGAACCCCACCATAACGAGCGCCAACGGCGCGGCCCCATACCAGC
>CAIJGS010000288.1 GCA_903820285.1 uncultured Verrucomicrobia subdivision 3 bacterium
GCTCGCAGCTCCCCCTCCTGCTCCTTCTACCTCGAAGCGAAAGCTACAACTTGACGAAAACCCTCAAATCCAGTCTCCTTTGCCCGGAAGGTGCAGCACTTTTCGAGCGCCCCCCGCCGCACTTTTCAACCGCCGTTCACAGATTGTTGCCACACAAAAGAGTTCTCGGATTGCCGCATTCAAGCGAGTGCTTATGGATGCAACCAAGCCACCACCACTATCTCCCGCATTTGCAGTATATCGTGCAGCGACCAGTGATGCCGAACGACGTGCTGCTTATGCCTTGTTAACTGAATCAGATCGTGAAGCGATTATCGCAGACGCCCGTAAGTCTTTAGACGTTCGGATGAGGGCATTGGCCGATGAACATTGCGCCAAAGATGCAGTTTTCAAAGCTCGTTCAGATATTAGGGAGACGGCTATCAAACTTGCCAAGGAGTCTCAAATTGCTGCTCTACCGCCAGCCGTTCGTCGCCGTGTCGAGTGGGGTCGCTTAATCGTCAGAATAGCTTGTGTTACTGGGACTTGTTTGGTTGTTACTTTTTTGGCAGCGCAGTTGATAGGCGAGGTTGGTTACTTCGTTGGGAGTCTATTTCACGACTGGGTTGCTTGGGCGATCTTGGTCGGTGCAAATGTCGTCATTTTTACGGTTGTCTTTTTTGCAGCCTATTGGCGAATTATCTTTTTAGTGGTGCGAGCGATTCCTTCCGCCATTTACGCAGCCATCACAGCGAGGCGGAAAAAATGTTAGGATACACACCGGAGCCTAACCAAGCCGGAGCAAACCGCTATTGGAAATGGCGGCTCCTCTGTCACGGTTCTCTTAGCAAGTTGGCTGGGGGTGTCGACTGCACTTTGTTACGCCGAGCCAAGTCAGTTTTTGTTAGGTTGAAAAAACGAATAACACACTAAATATGGCAGATAGTTCAGATAACCCGTTGGTCAGAGCTTTTTTCACTATTTTGGGTGGTGCCGTCTCAGGCTTTATCGGATGGTTCACTGCATCTCGAAAACGGGTCCGTGACGCCAAGGACACATTTGCAGTATTTATCTCACAGAAGATCAGCCAGATACCGAAGCGTGGTCTGGCAGATTTTTATCAGGACACCAAGCCTGGCATTCGGGATGAGGTTGCGCGCCTTCGTCCTTTTTTGAGCATAAAAGACAAGGACATCCTTGACCGATTGTGGACGAAGTATGATGAGATTCAGGCAGCCGAGCTTGACCGGGCAAATGAGGGCGCGATGGGTGATGCGATGCAAGCTTTGAATAAGTGTGCGGGCAGTGAGTTTCAGTCGCCTTATGAGATTATCAGATTTCACCTTGATAGTTTTTCCAAACTTTCAGCCTAAGATTGAATGAGCAGGCATATCCCCGCTGCCAAAAGCGGGTTGTCCTCTGACATACTTTCTATTCATTCGTCTGCCGGTCCGACCAATCCAGCCGCCTGATTCGCGAAACCGGTCTGAGCCGGGGCGCGGTTTGTCTCAAACCGCAGTGCGTCGCCGACAAACGCCGGGTGGAATGATTCCGGAATGCCAGGGCCAGAACCGGGATGCAATCGGAACATTGCAAACCATACGACTTGCAAATTGAAAGTCGCACTTTGAATTTGCACAGATGATAGGGTTTTTATTGCAGGGCCGGGTAAGGCAGTGGCTCGGTCGAAAGGTCGTCCACTGCAACCCGGCTTGGCATGGGCGCGTATAGCAATCCGGGGCGGCTGAATGTTCGGACATTGCTGCGGCTGGGTTTCACCACAGCCGCGCTCCGCCAGAGAGGAATTGCGTCCCGCATCTCCCTGAAAAAGAATGCGCCAATTCGTTTTGCGTCCGGGGGATGAGACGTTAAAATGGATTCATGTCGCACGCCGAATTTGTCCATTTGCATCTGCACACCGAGTTTTCCCTGCTCGATGGTGCCTGCCGTTTGGACAAACTGGCCGAACGGGCGCATGAGCTGAAATTTTCGTCGCTGGCGATCACCGATCACGGGGCGATGTACGGGGCGATTGATTTTTACCGGGCGGTCCGCGAAAAGGGCATCAAGCCGATCATCGGCTGCGAGATGTATGTGGCGCCGGGGTCGCGCCTGGAACGCAAGGCGAGCAACGGGGAAAAATATCATCACCTGGGGTTGCTGGCCAAGGACGAGACGGGCTATAAAAACCTGATCAAGCTGACCACGGAGGCGCACCTGGATGGCTATTATTACAAGCCGCGCATCGACAAGGAAATCCTGACGAAATACAGCGCAGGGCTGATCGGTTTGTCCGGATGTCTGGCGAGCGAGATTCCGGACCTGATCATGAAGGATCAGATCGACAAGGCGCGGGACGCCGTGGACTGGTTCAAGCAGACGCTGGGGGCGGAGAATTTTTTCCTGGAATTGCAGAACCACGGCATTCCCGAGCAGGCGAAGGTGAACAAGCTGCTGATTCCGTGGGCGAAGGAGTTTGGCCTGAAGCTGGTGGCGACGAACGATGTGCATTACGTCGACAAAAGCCATTCGCACGCGCATGACTGTCTGGTATGCATCGGCACGCAGTCGATGTTGAGCGATCCGAAGCGCATGAGCGCGGGCTATGTGCCGGAGCAGTTTTATCTGCGCAGCGAGGCGGAGATGAAGGCGCGGTTTATCGAGGTGCCGGAGGCGGTGAAAAACACGCTGGAAGTGGCGGAGAAATGCAATCTGGAGATTAAGTTTGGGCAGTTGCATTACCCGGTGTTCAACCCGCCGGAACATTTCACGCGGGAAGGTTATTTACGGCAGCAGCTGGCGGAGGGATTGTTCCGTCGCTACACCATTCACGCGAAGGCGGTGGGTGAGGAATATATTGTCGAGAGTATTGATGAACCCGGGCGGCTGCCGACCTATGTGCGGCCGGCCGGCGAGGTCGCCGGCACCAAGCCGGACCTGAATGATCCGGCGGTGGCGGCGGGCATCAAGGCGGTGATTGACCGGTTGCAACTGGAGTTGAAGGTGATCGAGAAGACGGGGTTCATTTCGTACTTCCTGATCGTGGCGGACTTCATCCGGTACGGACGGGAACATGGCATTTCGTGCGTGGCGCGCGGTAGCGCGGCCGGTTCGATTGTCACCTATCTGCTGGATATTGCAAACGTGGACCCGGTGCGCTATGGGCTGCTGTTCGAGCGGTTTTTGAATCCGGAACGCGTGAATCCGCCGGATATCGATATTGATTTCGCAGACGACCGCCGGGCGGACGTCATCGAGTATGTACGTGAAAAATACGGGCGCGATGCGGTGGCGCAGATCATCACCTTCGGCACGATGGGCGCGAAATCGGTGGTGCGCGATGTGGGCCGGGTGATGGGCCTGAACTACGCGGATTGCGACCGGCTGGCGAAGATGATTCCGACGGATCTGAAAATGGATCTGGCGAAGGCGTTGAAGCAGTCGCCGGAATTCAAGGAGGCGTACGAGAACGAGGAAGTGACGCGGGAGCTGGTGGACACGGCGTTTGTGCTGGAGGATTTGACGCGCAATGCGAGCGTGCACGCGGCGGGCGTGGTGATCGGGCCGGAACCGCTGGTGAATCTGCTGCCGCTGAAGCAGGATGAAAGCGGCACGCTGGTGACGCAATACGCGATGAACCCGGTGGGCGATCTGGGTTTGTTGAAGATGGACTTTCTGGGGCTGAAAACGCTGACGGTCATCCGCAACACCTGCGAGATGGTGAAGCGCACGCAGAACATTGACATTCCGATAGACAACCTGCCGCTGGACGACAAAAAAACGTACGACCTGCTAAACCGGGCGGAAACGCTGGGGGTGTTTCAGTTGGAATCGGGCGGGATGCGGGATCTGTGCAAAAAATTCAAGATCACCTCGGTGGAACATATCACGGCGCTCGTGGCACTGTACCGGCCGGGGCCGATGGACCTCATTCCGGACTTCATCAAGCGCCGGCATGGCGAGGTGAAGATTGAGTACGAGCATCCGCTGCTGGAATCCATTTCCAAGGAGACGTACGGGATTCTGATTTACCAGGAACAGGTGATGCAGGCCGCGCAGATTCTGGGCGGCTACACGCTGGGCGGCGCCGATTTGCTGCGTCGCGCGATGGGCAAGAAGAAGCTGGAGGAAATGGCGAAGCACCGCGACATTTTCGTGAAGGGGTGTTTCGAGAAGAACCAGATTCCCAAGGCAAAGGCGAATCAGATTTTCGATTTGCTGGAAAAGTTCGCCGGTTACGGTTTCAACAAGTCGCACGCGGCGGCGTATGCGATCGTGGCCTACCAGACAGCCTATCTGAAGGCCAATTATCCGGTGGAATTTTACTGCGCCATGATGACAAACGACATGGCGGCGACGGAGAAACTGAGCGAATACATTGCGGAGGCGCGGGAAACGGGCATTGAGGTGCTGGGCCCGGATGTGAACGAGAGCAGCGTGTATTTTGCGCCGGCGCGCGAGGGCAAGGCGATCCGATTCGGGCTGGCGGCTATTAAAGGCGTAGGCGAAGTGGCGGTGGAAACGTTGCTCAAGGCACGCACGGAGGGTGGAAAATTCCCCACGCTGGCGGAAATGTGTGAACGCGTGGACGGGCGCACGGTGAACCGCCGGATTCTGGAAGCGTTCATCAAGACGGGCGCGTGCGATTGCTTTAAAATGACGCGGGCGACGCTGGCGGCGCAGATTGAACGCACGCTGGCGCGGGCGGCGAGCATCATCAGCGACCGGCAGAAGGGGCAGAGCTCGTTGTTTGGGGCGATGGAGGAAAAGTCGCCGGCGATGCCCGAGAGCATCAGCAACCTGCCCGAATGGCCGCAACATGAGTTGCTGGCGCACGAGAAGGAATTGTTGGGATTTTATGTGACGGGGCATCCGCTGACGCCGCTGGCACCGTTGCTGCAAAAGTATTCGCTGGCGAGTACGCTGAAACTGGCGGGGCTGCCAAACCGCAGTCTGACCCGCATTGGCGGCATGATTGGGGCGGTGACACATGGTACGTCCAAAAAATCCGGCAAACCGTATGCGATGGTGACACTGGAAGATCTGGAAGGCTCGGTGCAGTTGCTGGTGATGAATGACTACGAGAAGTTCCGTCCCATGCTGGAAGTCAACAAAGCGATCCTGGTGATTGGCGAAGTGAGCACGGGCGAGGATCGCCCGAAGATTTTCCCGCAAGAAATCATGCCGCTGGGGGATGCGGCTAAAAAATATACTTTGCAGGTGCATCTGCGGCTTTATACCGCGCATTTGCAACCGGAAGACATGGCGCGGGTGCAGGAGTTGGTGGCGGCGAATCCGGGAAAATGCCCGCTGTTCCTGTGTTTCATCCGGCCGGAAGGAACGAATATTTTTATCAGCGCGCATGACCGCTTTGGGGTGACCCCTTCGCTGGAGCTGGAACATGAAATGAACCGGCAGTTCGGTGAAAAGACGTATTACGCCAAAGTGGATACCACCCTGCCGGAAAAAGCACGGCGGAGTTGGGAAAAGAAGCCGGAAAAAGGCGGCGGCGGGGATGAAGAATAACTGATCTCCGGGATTTAACCGCTCACCATGGACGAGAAACTCTATGCCAAATGCAGCTGCCAGCATTGCGGCACGCATATCGAGTTTCCACTGGAGGCGGCGGGGCGAACGCTAGCGTGTCCGCATTGCCAGGAGCCGACGGAATTGAGCCGGCAAGCGCCACCGGTGGCGCAATTCCGCCCCACAGTGGCAGAGGTGGTGGGCGCCTTTCACGGTTCGATTGTACGGCCACGCGTTCCGCCCAGATATCATGCGGGTCTGCTGCTGGTGACGGCGATGATGATTTTGCTGCCGCTGATTTATGTGGCCCTGGTGGGCGCTTTGATCTGGGGCATGGATTATTTCGCAGTGCATTACCGTTTTCTGGTGGAGACCCTGCATGGCGAACCGCGGTGGTATCTGCTGAAGTTGCTGGCTTATGCGGGGCCATTGTTTATCGGTGGAGTGCTGGTGTTGTTCATGGTCAAACCCCTCTTTGCGCGCCGGACGGGCCAGCCGGAACCGATGACCTTGGATCCGGCCACGGAACCGGCCCTGTTCGCCTTCGTGGCAAAAATCTGTGATACGGTTGGCGCCCCGATGCCCGGGCAAATTCATCTGGATTGCCACCTGAATGCTTCGGCCAGTTTGAAAGAGGGGGCCGGAAATTTTTTCGGGAAACAAACGGTCCTGACCATTGGACTGCCATTGGTGGCGGGGGTGAACATGCAGGAATTTGCCGGAATTATTGCGCATGAATTCGGGCATCTGACCCAGGGATTCGGCATGCGGCTGAGCTACGTCATCCGCTCGATCAATGAATGGTTCGCCCGGGTGGCTTATGAACGGGATACGTGGGACGTGTGGCTGGACGCATGGGCGGAGGAAGTGGACGACTGGCGCACAATGTTGGTAACCCACGTGACCCGGCTGGCCGTCTGGTTGTCCCGGGCACTGCTGAAACTCCTGATGCATGCGGGGCATGGGGTAAGCTGTTTCCTCATGCGCCAGATGGAATACAATGCGGATGATTACATGATCAAAGTGGCCGGCACGGAAACATTCGAACATACGGCCAGGCGGCTGGTAATATTGGGCGAGGCATCGCAGCAGAGTTACAAGGTCATGCGGACGACCTGGGACCGATCCCGGCATTTACCGGATAATTTCCCGGCCTTTCTGGCCCGGGTGGAGCGGGAGCTGACGGCGGAACAACACAGCAAGGTGGCGGAGCGGATGGCACAGTCGCAGTCAGGCATTTTTGATACGCATCCGTCGGTGAGTGACCGGCTGGCGCGGGCGCAGCAGGCGAATGAACCGGGTGTTTTTAAGCTGGCACAACCGGCGACGCAGTTGTTCGGGGATTTCGACACCGTCGCCAAGGCAGTAACAGTGCAGCATTATAAGAATGAACTGGGGCTGCCGTGCGAGGCCGCTTCATTGCAACCGGCCGATTCACTGGAGACGGTCCAGGCGGTTCAGCCGCAGGGCTGAGCCGGCAACCGATCATTTTAAACACATGAAAACAAGACGCGACTTTTTCAAATCTGCCGCCGCGATGGGTGTGCTGGGGGCGGCCGGGCTGCCGCTCCGGAGCAATGCACAGACCACATCGCCAACGGTACCACCTGCCGATGACCGGGCCTACTGGGTTTCGGTGTTGGAAAAAATTTCCCGGCCGGTGCTGATGAATCTGTCCCGGCGCGAGCTTAGAAAAAACATGCCGGTGGAAGCCAAGCCCGGAGCGACGCCAGACCGCTCGACGTGCACGCATCTGGAAGCCTTTGGCCGGCTGCTGTGCGGCATAGCACCCTGGCTGGCGCTGGAAAATCTGACGGGCGAGGAGTTGAAGTTGCAGCAGGAATTGCTGCCACTGGCCCGGCAGGCCCTCGACGCGGCCACGGACCCGAATTCGCCGGATTTCCTGAATTTCAGCAAGGGCACCCAGCCACTGGTGGACACGGCCTTTTTGGCGCAGGGTCTACTGCGCGCGCCGCAGACATTGTGGGAGCCGCTGGAACCACGGGTTAAAAAGCAGGTGATCGCGGCATTGGCATCATCGCACCAGATTCCGACGCCCCGGGGCAATAATTGGGTGATGTTTGCGGCCACCGTAGAGGCCTGGCTGCTGGCGGTGGGCGAACCCACGCTGGAGGACCGGCTGGAAAACTGCGTGCGGACCATGCTCGGCTGGTACTGTGGTGACGGCGCTTACGGCGACGGGGACTATTTCCATTTTGATTATTATAACAGCTTCGTGATCCAGCCGCTGCTGGTTGAAGTGCTGGGGGTGCTGGCCAAACAGGATGCCGGGTTCGCGCCAGCCCACCAGACGGTTTTGCAACGGGCGAAACGGTTTGCGGCGGTGCAGGAACGGCTGATTGCCCCAGATGGAACTTTCCCTTCGCTGGGGCGTTCGACGACGTATCGTTTTGGCGCGTTCCAAACCTTGGGTTTGATGGCCCTGCGGCATGAGTTGCCGGCGCACATCAAACCGGGTCAGGTGCGAGCCGGCTTGACGGCGGTGATCCGGAAAATGACGGAGGCGCCGGGGACGTTTGATACGAAGGGCTGGTTGCAAATCGGGTTTTACGGTCATCAGCCGGCGCTGGGTGAATCCTATATTTCCACAGGGAGCCTATATTTATGCAGTGCGGGTTTACTGCCACTGGGGCTGCCACCGGCGGATGAATTCTGGAGCGCGCCGGCGGAACGCTGGACCGCACAACAGCTGTGGGCGGGGGAAAACCTGCCGGCCGATCACGCGATTCAAGATGCAAAAATGCAGGTGATTCCCACGCTATTACGGAAGAACCCGTAACTTTTTACGTGACGACGACGGACAATCCAGCCAATCTGCCTGTCGTTTGTCTGAAACAACTCATTAGACCATGAAATATCTATCTGCTCTGATTCTGGCCGGCTGCACTGCCGTCGGCCTTACTGCCAGCGCGGCTCCGATTGACTGGAGCAAGCTTCCGCCGGCCGCCACCAACACGGATGTCACATTCACGAAGGACATTCTGCCGCTGTTCAAGGCATCCTGCGTTCGCTGCCACGGGGAAA
>CAIJGS010000289.1 GCA_903820285.1 uncultured Verrucomicrobia subdivision 3 bacterium
CATTTTTAACACGGGTTCCAACATGGGGGCGATCTTTGCGCCGGTACTGGTGCCGTTCATTGTCGGCGCCTTTGGCGGCTGGCAGGCGGCGTTCATCACGCTGGGGCTGGCAGACTTTGTGTGGCTGGCCTTTTGGCTGAAGCTGTATGCTTCGCCGGAAAAATCCAAGCATGTGCAGGCGGCCGAGTTGGAGCACATCCGCAGCGGCGGGACGGTGGCATCGGAACAGAAAATTCCCTGGGTAAAGTTGCTGGGCTATCGCGAGGCGTGGGCGTACTACGGCACCTGCGTGCTGGTGGGGCCGGTGTGGTGGTTTTACGGCTTCTGGCTGCCGGACTTTTTCAACAAACAATTTCATCTGGACCTGAAGCATTTCGGACCGCCGCTGGTGGTGGTGTACTCGGTTACGGCGCTGGGCAGTGTTGGCGGCGGGGCGCTGTCCGCGTGGTTGTTGAAGCGGGGCTGGAGCCTGAACCGTGCGCGCAAGTCGGCGACGCTGCTCTTTGCACTGTGCACGCTGCCGGTGATTTTCGCGCCGCGCGTGGACAGCGTCTGGCTGGCAACAGCGTTCTTTGCGCTGGCGGCGGCGGCGCATCAGGGCTGGTCGGCCACGATGTACGCGACGGTGGCGGACATTTTTCCCAAGCGTGCGGTGGCCTCGGTGGTGGGCTTTGGCGGCACGCTGGCGTCGCTCGTGTCCATGGGCTTTTTCTATCTGGTCGGCCACGTGCTCCAAGGAGAGGGAACGTACCGGAACATCCTGCTGATTTGCGGTAGCGCGTATGTGCTGGCGTGGATCATTTTTCACTTGGGCGTACCGCGCATCAAACCGGCCACCGTGGCCACCGCCTGATATTTTCATGCAAGCCACCGCTGACCCAACTTCAATTCCAGCCGCCGCTGACGCCGCCGTGCCGGTCTGTGCGCACCCCTGGGTGTCGGATCAAGGTGACGGCACGTATTGCAATCCGGTCCTGTTTGCGGATTACTCGGATCCGGATGTAGTCCGGCACGGTGATGATTTTTTCATGGTGGCTTCGAGTTTCAATTGCACGCCCGGGCTGCCCATTTTGCATTCCCGCGATCTGGTGAACTGGACGCTGATCAATCATGCCATCAAGAACCTGCCGCATCCGCGCTATGCCGAAGTACAACCGGGCTGTGGGGTGTGGGCACCGGCGATCCGGCATCACGCGGGCAAGTTCTGGATTTTCTTTCCGATGCCGGATGAAGGCATTTATGTGACCACGGCGGTGCATCCGGCGGGGGAATGGTCGGAACCGCAGCTGGTGCAGGCGGGCAAGGGACTGATTGATCCGTGTCCGCTGTGGGACGACGATGGCCAGGCATGGCTGGTTCATGCCTATGCCGGTTCGCGCGCGGGGATCAAACACCGGCTGCGCCTGTGTCCGATGGCACCCGACGGTTCTCGATTACTGGGCGAAGGCAAAATTGTTTATCACGAACCGGATAAACATCCGACGCTGGAAGGACCGAAATTTCTGAAGCGCGATGGCTGGTATTACATCCTGGCCCCGGCGGGCGGGGTGGAAACCGGCTGGCAGCTTGCGCTGCGGTCACGGAATATTTACGGTCCGTACGAGGATCGCATTACGCTCGCGCAGGGGCGCACGGCCATCAACGGGCCGCATCAGGGGGCGCTCGTGGACACGGCGGCGGGCGAGTGGTGGTTCCTGCACTTTCAAGATGCGGACGTGTACGGACGCATTGTGCATTTGCAACCGGTGACGTGGCTGGATGGCTGGCCGCTGGCCGGACAACTCCACCCGGGCAGCGCGGCAGGCGAACCGGTTTTGCGTCACGCCAAACCCAAGATGGCGGCCGCCGGGAAAATCCTGGCACCGGCCACGGATGATGAATTTGACACGCCGAAACTGGGGCACCAGTGGCAGTGGCAGGCGAATCACGGCGGCGACTGGCATTCGCTGGTGGCCCGGCCGGGGTGGCTGCGACTGTATCCGCGGCCGGCGCATCCGCAGTCGCCGGGGCGCAATCCGCACCTGTTGCTCCAGAAGTTTCCGGCCCGGACCTTTGCGGTGGAAACCAGTCTGGAACTGTCGGCCGGTCATCCGGGCGAGGAAGCCGGTCTCGTGGTGGCCGGGCGGTCGCAGGCGGAACTGGGGCTGCGCCAGGAAGCGCCGGGCTGGCGGATTATATTACGCGTGGATGGCGTGGAGCAGTTCAGCCAGGTCTGTGATACGGCGGCGGTCCGGTTGCAACTGAAAGTCCGGTCCGGTGGCGAATGCCGCTTTGGCTTTGAGATGAATGGCGAGATCGTGGAAGTGCCGTTCGCCTTTCAGGCGCAAAAGGGCGTGTGGATTGGGGCGAAGGTGGGGCTGTATTGCCACCAGAGTCCGACCGCGTCACCGGCGGGACATGCGGATTTTGACTGGTTCTGGTTTGGCGCGGGCGAGGTTTCCTGATTAAACAGTTGCCAACTGGCAATAAACGTGGAAATTGAGGATGTCTGGATACACTGAAACCATGAGCGCGAAAGAAATTCTTTTGGAGGTGGCGGAACAACTGCCGCCCGATGCCACCTTGGTGGACGCCATTTATGAACTGGAGTTTCGGCAGGCGGTTGCCGATGGGGTGGCGTCATTGGATCGTGGCGAGCGCGTATCACTGGAGGAAGCCCGTAAACGTATTCCGCAATGGATTTCCAAGTATTCCTCTCCCAAGACGCCTTGACGGATTTGGAGCGGATTGTTGCGTATATTGCGCCTCATAATCCGGTGGCCGCCGAACAAATTGGCAGCCAGTTGTTGGATGCCGCCTTTTCCCTTCGCGCCTTTCCCGAGCGTGGCCGAATGGTTCCCGAGTTTCGAAATCCGGAACTGCCTGAAATCATTTTTCGTTCTTATCGAATCATCTATCGGGTCAATTCAACCGACCAGAGTTTGGAAGTGATTCGGTTCTGGCATGGTGCCCGTGGGTTTCCCCATATCCCTTATTCAGGCTAAGTCTCGGTTCTCCCTACTCCGCAGGGCGCATCGAGAAGCTGGCGACGATCCCTTCCATGCTTTTACTTGCCGGCCGGCTTTGTTAGCGTGAGGGCGCATGGTCAACAACCGGTTCGCCCGTCTGCTCAAAATCCTCACCGGCGCTGAGGGAGAGATTCTCCATTTGGACGGCCGGCTGGAGCGGTGGGTGCATTTCTGGGTGCTGGTGCAGCGTCAGTTCGTGCGGAACCGCTGTCTGGTCCGGGCGGAGGCATTGTCGTATTCCACACTGCTGGCGTTGATTCCCTTGCTGGCGATTGCACTGTGGGTGACGAGCATTGCATTGAAAGACAAGGACGATGAGCAATTTTACCGGCTGGTGGATTCATTTACCGCCGGCGTGATGCCCCCGGCGGTGATTTCCACCAATGGCGTGACCGTGGCGACGAACGGAGTGGTGGCGGTAGCGGTGACCAATACGCCGGTGGCGGGAGCGGTGGGGGATGCGACCACGGACACCAATGCGGTGGCTACCACGGTTGAGCCGCCGGAGGACAATGCGCAGAAGCAGGTGGCGCGGCAGATCCGCAGTTTTGTGCAGAACACGAACAGCGGCACGCTGGGGACCACCGGCACGATTCTGCTGCTGGTAGTGGCCATTTCGATGCTGGGCCGGATTGAATCCACGTTCAACGACATCTGGGGGGTGACGCGCGGGCGCCGATGGACGACGCAGATTCCGCTTTATATTGTCATCATCCTGTTTGGGCCGTTGCTGCTGATCAGCGCGGTGGGACTGGCAGAGGGGGCGCATTTTCAGTCGGCCCGGGAATTCATCGCCCATACGCCGATTGTGGGCGGACTGGTTTTTAAATTTTTGCCGCTGGTGCTGCTGTGGCTGGTGTTTGGGTTTGTCTATCTGGTGGTGCCGAATACGAAGGTGAGTTATCCCGCCGCGTTTTTTGGCGCGCTGGTGGGGGGCTCGCTCTGGCAGTTGAACAATCTGTTCGGCTATCTCTATGTGTCGCGGGTGGCGGTGAATTACAAGATCTACGGCGGCTTCGGGCTGCTACCGGTATTCATGATCGGAATGTATTTCTCGTGGTGCATTCTGCTGCTGGGCGCGCAGGTGGCGTATGCGTTTCAGAACCGCGTGGCCTATTTGCAGGACCGGCTGGCGGAAAATGTGAACCAGCGGGGGCGCGAATTTGTGGCGCTGCGGCTGATGGCGGCGCTGGGGCAACGGTTTCAAAGCGGGCAATTGCCGGGCACGGTGCAGCAACTTTCGATGGGGCTGGGCGTGCCGAGCCGGCTGACACAATCGGTGCTGCGCACACTGCTCAATGCCCGGCTGGTGACGGAGGTGGCCGGGGAAGAAGCGTCCTATGCACCGGCACGGCCACTGGACAGCATCAATGTCTATGACATTCTTCACGCCTTGCGCACGGGGAATGGCCTGGAATTACCGGCGTGTGATGCGCCGGCGCTGGCGGAGATTTACGGGGAATTTGCGCGGGTGGAGCAGGCGGAGCGGGACATTGCCGGGGGGATTTCATTGCAGTCGCTGGTGAACCGGGTTGCCGGTGGGTTGTCGGCGCCGGTCATTGCGGTGGAGCGGCTGGCGGAGCCGGTGATTGTCACACCGGAGCCGGAAGTGGTGGAGGAAATCGTTCCCGAGCCAGCGCCAGCGCCGGAGGTGAAGCCGGTGCCACCGCCGGTCGTGGTGGTGGAGGAAAAGGCGGTTGTGTCGGAAAAAGTTGTCGCGGAGGCAGCAGTCCCGCCGGAGGTGGTGAAGTCGCCGGAGCCGGTAGTTACCCATCCTTCGGTGGCGCAGCCGGAGGAACAGGATTTTCCGTTATAGGCGTGGGCAAGGAAGTTCCTCCCGTCCTTACCGGACGGATGCGGTTTTTCACGCTCACCAGCCACTTCGTAGCTGGCTAATTTCCCCGGTCGCTTCGCGACTCAGCGGGTGCCGGTGCGGGCTCCGCCATCGTCCAGCATCCATCTTCGTTTCCAATATCAGTCGCGGTCGTTGCGGGCGGCGGAGATCCAGTAGAGCAGGGTCATGACGCTGGTGACGAGCGCGGCGACGTAGGTGAGCGCGGCGGCATCGAGCACTTTGCTGACGCCTTCGCGTTCCGGTTCATAGACGAGGCCGAGGCGGAAGAGTTGCTGTTTGGCGCGGGCGCTCGCATCGTATTCCACCGGCAGCGTAACGAGTTGAAACAGGGTGAGCACGGTAAAGATGCCAACGGCAATTAGCACGGCGTGGGGAATCAGGTGCAGGAAAAAGCCCAGGATGAGAATGCCCATCCACGCGATGCTGGCAAAATGGGTGATGGGCACCAGCGCCATGCGCAGGTTGAAGAGGCCGTACGCTGCCTTGTGTTGCAAGGCATGGCCGGCTTCATGGGCGGCCACGCCGACGGCGGCGATGGAGGTGCCGTGGTAATTATCCGAGGACAGGAACAGGGCGCGTTCGGTGGGATCGTAATGATCGGTCAACTGGCCTTCCACTTCCTCTACGGGGAGGTCAGTGAGGCCGGCATCGTCCAGAATGCGGCGCGCCGCCTGGGCACCGGTGAGGCCGGACCGGGTGTTCACCTGGCTATACTGGCCATAGGCACTATGCAATTTCATTTGCGCCCAGATGCCGATCAGCAGGCCGGGTATCGCAAACAGCATGTATTTCAAATCCCAAAACATCATAATTCAGTCATGGGTTTGGACACTGTTTCGGGAAAAACATTCAAAGTATCGGCGGATGTTGTTGTGGTTGTGGGTAAACTGAAATCCGGCTGGTAGCGCCGGTCGGTTTGCTTGGGCTCACTTGACCTGCCAAAGCTGCATTAAATCGCGCCAGACGGCGGGGAGATTATCAAAGACATCGCCATGGTCGGCACCGGGGAATTCCCAGAGTTTTTTGGGTCCGACATAACCGTCATAGAGGCGGCGGCCGAATTTCGCCGGGACAACGCGGTCGGCTGCGCCGATCAGAATGCCCACGGGCCCATGGTAGTTTTGGAGATGGACGTCGGAGGCAAAGCGGTCCACCAGCAGCAGTGCGGCGGGCAGGTAGGGATAATGATATTGCGCCGGGGCGGAGAGATGATTGTAGGGGGCCAGCAAGACTACGCCCCGAATGCGATCCGGGTAGGTTCCAGCGAGGTAAGAGGCCACACCGGTGCCGAGTGATTCACCGAGGAGATAGGTCGGTTGATTCGTGGTGAGTGCGGACAAGGCATCGTCTGCCGCGCGACAGATGGTGGTCTCGGTGGGATTGCCGGGGCGGTCTTCGTAGCCGGGATAGTCCAGGAGGTAGACATCGAAATTCGCCCGCTTTTGGATGTCGTTGGCGTAATGCACGCACGCCACGGCCGAGCCGCCGTTGCCATAGGCAATCAGGATCTGGCCTATGGCGGGTTGGTGCGGGGCGAGCCGGAACATGCCGATGGACTGGCCGGCGGCATTTTTCC
>CAIJGS010000290.1 GCA_903820285.1 uncultured Verrucomicrobia subdivision 3 bacterium
GGACAAGCCGGATGACACCAACTCGATTGACCAACCGGGCCGGATTGTACCGAAGACTGAAAAGGTGAAGGGCTTGGGCACGGATTTCACGTCCACGTTCCCGCCGTACTCGATCTCGATACTGGAGTTGTCGGCGAAGTAAGCTCTGGCCGGGTGGGGTTTGCTGACATAGCTTCAACGCAAAACGGCCCGCAGGCAACTGCGGGCCGCTTTTTATTTTACACCCGTTCCGCCGGATTGCCTGCCAGCCATTCGTCAAATCCCGGCAGCGGCACCGACAAAACGCCCTGCACCTTGGAAATGTCCATGGACGTATCCAGCGACCGTGGCGGGCCGGGAAAATCCTTGGCCGAGCCGGTTTCCAGCGTGGTCGTCACGTCTGGCCAGCGGGCGGCCAGCAGCCGGCCGATCTCATAGCGGGAAAGTTTTTTGGCCCCGGCCACATGATAAATGCCGGCACAGCGTTTCAAGGACAGCTCCCACACCGCCCGGGCGGTCTCCACCGCAGCGATGGGGCAGCGGAATTCATCGGTGAATAGTTTCATTCCCGGCCCGGCTGACAGCAGGGTGCGGTGCAATTGCTCGTTGAAACTGCGATTACCACTGGCGGTGACACCGGCATTGATGGAGGTGCGCACGACCAGATGGCGCGGGTTGCGCAGCACGACCTGTTCGGCAGCAACCTTGGTTTCGCCATACACGGTGAGCGGATTCACGGCGTCGGCTTCGGTGTAGTTGCCCTGGCGGCCGTCAAAGACGAGGTCGGTTGAAAAGCAGGCAAAGGGAATATCCGATGCGAGCTGCGCGAGCTGACCGGTCACATCCACATTCACGCGGCGGGCAAGAGCGGGATTTTTGTGGGCATCGGCCACCACTGTGATGGCCGCGCAATGGATGACCAGTTGTGGGCGGTCGCGGAGAAATTCGTGTTCCACGGCGGCAGCATCGAGCAGATCAAAGTCGGCGCGCGTGATGCCCCGCACCCGCCAGCCGGGGGCGTAACGGGAGGCGATGGCGAGCAGATAGCTGCCGATGAGGCCATTCGCGCCGGTGACCCAGGCGAGCGGAAATGAAAGATTGGATGAGCTCATCCAAATGCAGACTAATCACTAAACCGCTTCGTCAAATCCCCGTACGCATCAATCCGGCGGTCCCGGAGGAACGGCCAGTGGGTGCGGGTGGTGTCCACATTGGCGAGGTCCAGAGGCACGGTCAGGATTTCTTCCCTGTCGGAGCTGGCCTTGGCGATGAGTTCGCCGGAGGTGCCGGCCACAAAGCTCTGGCCCCAGAATTCAATACCGTCGCCGCCAACGCGGTCGAGGACTTCATGGCCGATGCGGTTGGTGGTGGCGACGTAGCAGCCGTTGGCCACGGCATGGGCGCGCTGGATGGTTTCCCAGGCACCGTGCTGCTTGGTGCCGTATTTCGCCTTTTCGCCGGGATGCCAGCCGATGGCGGTGGGATAAAACAGAATTTCCGCGCCCTGCATGGCCGTCAGCCGCGCGGCTTCGGGATACCATTGATCCCAGCAGACGAGCACGCCGATCTTGGCATACTTGGTCTGCCAAGCCTTGAAGCCGAGGTCGCCGGGCGTGAAATAAAACTTCTCGTAATACAGCGGATCATCGGGAATGTGCATCTTGCGGTAGATGCCCAGCAACGAACCATCCGCATCAATGATGGCGGCGGTGTTGTGGTAGAGGCCGGAGGCGCGCTTTTCGAACAGGGAGGCGATAATGACCGCCTGGTGTTTCTTCGCCAGCTTGCAGAAGGCATCCGTGCTAGGGCCGGGGATGCGCTCGGCGAGCTTGAAATATTCGTGGTCCTCGCTCTGACAGAAATACTGGGAGCGGAACAGCTCCTGCGTACAGATGATGTTGGCCCCGCCCTTCGCGGCCTTTTCGACGAGGGCGAGGGTTTGCTTGAGATTGACGTCGGGATCCGCCGACACATCCGTCTGGATCAGTCCGAGGGTGACGGCACTGGAAGCACTTTTTTTCATGATGCGAAAAAATCAGGTCTTGCGCCGATAGCGGGAAGTTTCCGCCAGAATCAGCGTCTTGTCGTTCGGATCGGGGGCAATGGTGGCCACGGGCACCTGGCCAAACAGTTCACGGATGAATTTGCCCAGCGTTTCGTTCGTGGGTCCATAGCCCTCGTGATAGATGTAATATTCGAGATCGTACATCAGGTCATCGGCATTGGCATACCGGCGGGCGGTGTCGCGCGCGAGGCAGTGATGCAGGATGTCATTCAGCTTTTCATCAATGCGCGGATCCAGCGACCGGAAATCCGGGATGGGCTGGGTCATCACGCGCTGACGCGATTCCTCGGCCGACGAACCCTTGAAAATATTCCGGCCGAGCAACAGGTGGGCCAGCACCACGCCGGCGGAAAAAACATCCGACCGCTTGTCCGTGATCTGGAAATCCGCCTGCTCCGGGCTCATGTAGTCCGGCTTGCCGGCCACAATTTCACCCTCCTGATCCGTCAAAAAGCCCCGGGCCTTGGCGATGCCAAAGTCCGTCAGCTTCACATCTCCTTCAAACGCCACCAGAATGTTTTTGAAACTCACGTCCCGGTGCACAATGCCCAGCGACTTGCCATCGCGATCGCACTTGGCATGGGCGTAAGCCAGCCCGCGCGCCACCCGGCTCGTAATGAATACGGCCAGCTGCACGGGCAGGGTGCGTTTCTTTTCCGTCAATTGCTGGACAAATTGCTCCAGATTCACGCCCCGGATCAGCTCCATGGCGATGAAGCATGAGCCGTCCGCATCCCCCAAATGGTAGGTCTGGACAATGTTGGTATGGATGAGATCCGCCACGAGGCGGGCCTCGCCAATGAAGTTCTCAATGAACGTCTTCTGTTTGGCATAGGCCGGGCGGATGACCTTGATGGCCACCCGTTTTACGAAATTGCGCGTCCCCTTCTGCTCCGCTTCATACACAATGCCCATCCCGCCCTCAAATATTTTGCGGACGATTTCATATCGAAAATCACTCTCGATGACGAACAACGGCATATGGCGATAGTGTTAAAACGACTGGCGAAGTCAAGTCCTGTGCAAGGATTTCACCGAAAAAAAACGTTTTTTTCGCTTGCACGCCGGGCTGGAAGGATTTTAATTCGATTCAAGTCTGATGACTTTACGTAACTAAACAAACAACAACCAACAAAAGAGAAAAAATATGGCCAAAGCCCTCTCCAAAGCCCAGATAGCCACCTTGGTCGCCGACAAGGCGCAAATCACCAAAAAACAGGCGGTCGAAATCCTCGACCAGATCGCCGCGCTTGCCTACAAGCATGCCAAAGACACCTTCACCCTGCCGGGCATCGGCAAGCTGGTCCTGAAGAATCGCGCCGCCCGCATCGGCCGCAATCCGAAGACCGGCGAACAGATCCAGATCAAGGCCAAGAAGGTCGTGAAGTTCCGCGTCGCCAAGGCGGCGAAGGATGCGATCCTTGGTGCCAAGTAATCGGCCTGGCTTTCAGGGGCGTCCCGGTAACGGGACGCCCTTTTTTATTTCCCTTATTCCCCCGTAAGCCGGAGGTCGGCGTAGTCCCCTGCCAGCCGGCCACCCAGGCTGTCGCTGTCGGTCATCAACCCGAAGCCCACAATGCGCGGCATCGCCTTGCTCGGAAAGGCCCGGGCCCAGTCGGCGGACACATCCCGCTCCTCGGTCACCCATTGCCCGGCCCGGTCATTGCCGGACTCCACCACGAACAACTGCGCCCGCCCGGACTTGGGATGGGGCAGCAGCGTTCCCCGCGGTGCCACATTCGCCCAGACATAGTTTACCGTCCGCGGCGGTCCGATGAACGTATCGAAGGCGACAAAGACCCGGGCCGCGTGGTCAAACGCGGCCAGCTCACGCTCCGAACCGTTGGTGTTCACCCCGTCAATCCGCCAGCGCCAGCGGAGCTTCAGGCGGGCTCCGGGGGCGAGGTCCAGTTTCATGCTCAAGGCCGAACACGCCGAATCCGCCACGGCGTGCAGATAAACATTCGTGCCCTCGCGCCGCACCGTGTAATCGGTCTTTTTGGTAAAGAAGGCGATGTTCTCCCACCCGGCAGGCAGGCCCGGCGAAAAATCCGGGGCAAACAAAACCGTCCCGCCCGCCCGCGCCGGTACCGGCAACCAGGGCAGCAACATTCCCAACAATAGCAAGGCCAGCGGGTAACGTTTCATACCGTCAAACAATAACCATCTGCCCGCGAAAGCCGAAGTGACAATTGGGTGGCAAATAACGGAATTGGTCACCGGCGTTGCAAAAGCATTTTACACGCATCCGCAAATCGCTAAGCTGGCCCGCAGAGGTTGGATCATTCATCCGACATCAAGGAATTGTTGCACCCTATGATTAAAAGGCATTTGTCCGTCAGCTCCCTAGCCATCACCCTGGTGGCCATGGCCACCGTCAACGCGACCGCGTTTGATTACCCACCCACCGCCCAACAACCCGTCACCAACACGTATTTTGGCACGGCCGTGGTGGACAACTATCAGTGGCTGGAAAACTTTGAAGACCCGGCGGTCAAAGCCTGGAATGCCGCGCAGAACCGCGTCAGCCGCGCCTATCTGGATCAACTGCCGGATCGCCCCGTCATTGCCGCCCGGCTCAAGGAATTGTATGCCGCCACTTCCGCCAATTATTCCGGGCTGATGCCCCGGCCGGGCGTGCTCTTTGCCATGAAATTTCAGCCACCCGCCCAGCAACCGTGGGTGGTGGCCCTGAACTCCCTCGATGACCTCGCCTCCGAGCGCACCGTGCTGGACCCGAACCGCCTCAGCACCAATGGCACCGTTGCCATGGATTTTGTGGTCCCCTCGCATGACGGCAAAAAGCTGGCGGTATCGCTCTCCCAAAACGGCAGCGAAGACGGCACCGTGTACATTTACGACGTTGCCACGGGCCAGCGGCTGGCCGATCGGATTCCGCGCGTGCAATATCCCACCGGTGGCGGCAGCGTGGCGTGGAATAGCGACGACAGCGGAATTTATTATACGCGTTATCCGCATGCCGGGGAACGTCCGGCGGAGGATTTGAATTTTTATCAGCAGGTGTATTTTCACCGCTTGGGTACGCCCTTGGAACAGGACACCTACCAACTCGGCCGCGGCCTGCCGCGCATTGCGGAAATTGAACTCGGGGCCAGCGAAGACGGCCGCTGGCTGATCGCGGCCGTCGCCAATGGCGACGGCGGCGAGTACGCGCATTTTCTGCTCGGGCCGGATGGCGCTTGGAAACAGGTGACCGGGTTCAAGGATCAAATCCGCATGGCCGGCTTTGGCCGCGACCACGAACTCTATCTGCTCTCCCGCGCCGGCGCACCCCGGGGCAAAATCCTGCGCGTGCCACTGGATCAGCCGGAACTCGCCCGGGCCACCCTTGTGGTTCCCGAAAGCGACGCCGTGATTTCTGGCATCTGCCCCGCTGACAGCGGCCTCTATGTGCAGGATCTGATTGGCGGTCCTTCGCAAATCCGTTTCTTTGGCCGGACCAATAGCACGCCGCAAATCATCCCGCTCAAACCCGTTTCTGCGGTCCAACAAATGCTGTGTCCAAAGGGCGATCAACTGCTGTTCCGCACCATCACGTATATTGATCCCTATGCCTGGTCCACCTATGATCCGGCAACGCAGACGGTTCACCCCACGAAAGTGGCCGGCACGTCCCCCGCCGATTTCAGCGACCTGGAAGTGGTGCGCGAATTCGCCACCTCCAAGGACGGCACCCAGGTGCCGCTCAATATCATTCATCGCAAAGACATCAAGCTCGACGGCAATAACCCCACCCTGCTCTATGCCTACGGCGGCTACAGCATCAGCCAGCAACCCGGCTTCAATCCAACGCGGCGGCTGTGGTTTGATCGCGGCGGCGTCTATGTCGTTGCCAACCTCCGGGGCGGCGGCGAATATGGCGAAGCGTGGCATCAGGCCGGCAATCTGACCCGCAAACAGCATGTGTTCGATGACTTCATCGCCGGCGCCGAATGGCTGATCAAACATGGATATACTAACCCCAAAAAACTGGCGATTGAAGGCGGCAGCAATGGCGGTCTTCTCATGGGCGCCGTGCTCACCCAGCGACCGGACCTCTTCCGCGCCGTGGTGTCACACGTGGGCATTTATGATTCCCTCCGTTCCGAATTGGAACCGAACGGCGCTTTCAATATCACCGAATTTGGCACCGTGAAAGACCCGGACCAGTTCCAGGCGCTCGACGCTTACTCACCCTATCATCATGTCGTGGATGGCACCCATTATCCCGCCATTCTGCTGATGACTGGCGATCATGACGGCCGGGTAAATCCGTATCATTCGCGCAAGATGATGGCCAGGCTGCAAGCAGCCAACCGTTCGGAATATCCCATTCTGCTCCGCACCACGGCCGCGGCGGGACATGGGATTGGCACGGGGTTGGGCGAACGCATCGCACAGGAAGCGGATGGCGATGCCTTCCTGTTTGACCAACTAGCGGCTGCCAATAAACCTTGATATCGGCTTGCCTTGAACCGCTTTTGCAGATTTCATCTGCCTCCGACATGAGCGAACATTCCACCCCCGACAATGAGGCCATCCAAGCCTTGCGCGAGGCCTTGAACGCCTCACCGGAAAATCTGGCCTTGCGACAGTTGCTGGCTGACACCCTGTTGAAACATGGCTTCGGCGAACTGGCGGAGAAGGAATTTCGCACCGGTCTGATTCAGGCACCCGCCAGCCTGCCAATGAAAATGGGTCTGGCCCGTGCCTTCTACCAGCAAAATAAACCCAGCCATGCGCTCGTTATACTTGAAGACCTGCTCAAGGATCCCAAGGCTCCGGCCCGGGCTTTTTTACTGCATGCCCGGATTCTGGCTGGCATTGGTGAAATTGGCCAGGCGGTGACCGAATACCAGCGCGCGGTTGAGCTGGATCATTCTTTGGCGGATACGGAATTCGCGAGCCGCCTGGGGATCGGAGCCCAGGAGTCGGACAGCGAAGTGGTGGATGGCCGGGTGCGGGCTGCCCAAGAGGATGCCCCGGCACCCGCGTCCCGGCAGATCGAGCGGCCCAAAATCAATTTCGGCCACGTTGGTGGCATGGAGAAGGTGAAGGAGGAAATCCGGCTGAAAATCATTCACCCGCTCAATCATGCGGAGCTCTACCAAGCCTATGGGAAGCCGATCGGCGGCGGCATCCTCATGTATGGGCCGCCCGGCTGCGGCAAAACCCATCTGGCCCGGGCCACGGCGGGAGAAATCAAGGCCGGCTTCATTTCGGTAGGCATCAACGACGTGCTGGACATGTGGATCGGCAACAGTGAGCGCAATCTCCACGGCCTGTTTGAGGAGGCCCGCAGCCACAAACCGTGCGTGCTGTTCTTCGATGAAGTGGATGCCCTTGGCGCCAGCCGCACGGACATGCGCCACCATGCCGGACGCCAGCTCATCAACCAGTTTCTGGCCGAGATGGACGGGGTGAAGTCTTCCAACGATGGCGTGCTGATACTGGCGGCCACCAATGCTCCGTGGCATTTGGATTCCGCCTTCCGCCGCCCAGGCCGGTTTGATCGCGTCCTGTTTGTTCCGCCGCCCGATGCGGCCGCACGGGCTTCGATCATCCGATTATTGTGCCAGGGCAAACCGGCCGAGGAAATTGACTTTGACCAGCTTGGGCGGAAGACCGAGGGTTTTTCCGGGGCGGATCTGAAGGCCGTGGTGGATGTGGCGATTGAGCGCAAACTTCAGGAGGCAATGAAAAGCGGCGTGCCAAAGCCATTGTCCACCAAGGATCTGACCGCCGCCGCCGGCACCCTGAAACCGACCACCAAGGAGTGGTTTGCGACCGCCCGCAATTACGCGCTCTATTCCAATCAGGGCGGCATTTATGACGATATTTTGCACTACCTGAAACTGTGACGCCGGGTCAGGAACGCAGAACACCTCACCGGACACTGATTTTAGCCACCTTTGAGCATGAATCCGCACGTTGAACGGGCCCGGCTGCTTCTCCAGCAATCGCGCCACGAACTCGCCGAAACCGAATTGCGTCAGGCGCTGGGCGCCGCCCCCGATGATGCCGAGGCGCACGCCCTGCTGGCCCTGTGCCTGGCCGAACGGGAGCAGTTCGCCGAAGCCACCACCGAGGCGGAGCAAGCCATCCATCTGCAGCCGGATTATGCCTTTGCGCATTATGTCCACGCCCAGGTATTTTATGATCGCAACCGGTTTTCCGAGGCTTTGAGTGCGTTGAACGAAGGCATCCGCCTGGACCCGGAGAACGCAACGTACTTTGCGCTGCTGGCCAACATTCATCTGCAGGAACGCCGGTGGCAGGATTGTCTGGCCGCGGCCGAACAGGGGTTGCAATTTGATTCCGAACACGTTGCCTGCACCAATCTGCGGGCCATGGCCATGGTCAAACTGGGGCGCCGGGCTGAGGCCGGAAAAACCATTGATGCCGCCCTGGCCAAGCAACCCGAAAATGCCTTCACCCACGCCAACCAAGGCTGGACACTGCTGGAAAAAGGCGACCCCAAAAAGGCACTGGAACATTTTCGCGAAGCGCTGCGCCTGGATCCGCAAAACGAATGGGCACGGCGGGGAATCATCGAGGCACTCAAGGCACGCCATTTTATCTATGCGGTGATGCTAAAATATTTTTTGTGGATGGCCCGGTTAAGCCGCCGCGCCCAATGGGGCATCATGCTGGCGGGTTATTTTGGCAATCAGATGCTTGGAGCGGTGGCTCATAACAACCCGACCCTGGCACCGTGGATTCTCCCGGTACGGATTCTCTACATCATTTTTGCGCTGCTCACCTGGCTGGCCTATCCCCTGTTTAATCTGCTGCTGCGGACGAACCGTTTCGGACGCCTGGCCCTGCTCCCGGAACAGCTCACCGCCAGCAACTGGTTTGGGGCCTGCCTGCTGCTGGCCCTGGCAGGACTGGCCGGCTGCGCCATTTATGGACTGAATGGGCCGTGGTTGTTGATTGCCCTGGTATTCGGTCTGCTGCTGCTGCCGCTGACATCGGTTTTCCGGTGCTCTCCGGGCTGGCCGCGCATCATCATGGCAACGGTTACCGGCCTCATTCTGCTGGCCGGATTGACGGCGGTGGCCGGATTGGTCTTCCCGGAAACGCTGACGCCCGACACGGGCAAAGATCTGCTGGGATTTTTTGTCATCGGCATCATGGGGTCAACCTGGCTGGCGAATTTTCTGGTTGCCCAGCGGCCCAAACGCTGAACTGGGCGGGCAAGTTACCGGGAAATCCACGGACTGTTTCAGCCGCCAATCAGCACCAGATTCTTGAGGGTGGGCCGAGAAACACACCCAAGTGTTTATTCCGTCACCTGAAGATCACGGCCATCGCGCAACGACAGCGATCTGCTTGTGGACCGATATTGAGAGCTTTTCCAAGGCTTTGAATCTTTTCATCCGACTACCATATGACTAAGCAACTGGACTGCTTTAGCCAGAAAACCGATGCCAAGACTAAGGACAATTCCAATGATAGCTATGGGCCGAATCTGCGGCTCCGTGTGCTTCCAAATTCCAAAGAGGCTCACAATTCCTGAAACCAAACAGCTGAAAAGGACACATTCAACAATGAAATAAAAGTCGCCGTCGGCATCCCAGTCGGTAAATTTCGTGCCATCGTCAGCACTCCCATAGAACGGTCCATAAAAAAATTTCAGGATAAGTGCACCCAACAAAACAAAAGGAATGATCCAACTGTACCATGCCGCGATTAGAAACAATTTGCGGGAATTCGCCGGCAATCGTTGTGCGGTCTGATTCAAGTCATCCATTAACAGTCTTTTATCATTCAATACTCGAAATTGTCAACAGCGGTGCCCTTCCTGAGGTGTTGCTTTAACATGGGAATGCACAGAAAACCAAAAACTGATTAGGATGAATGGTTGCTGATCAGCATTCGATCGGTGGGACGGGCCTGCGCTATTGCTCTAGTTGCCCCAAAATGCCATCCACCAAGCTTACCCGCCAATCAGTACCAGATTCTTGAGGGTGGGCACCGGCAGGCCGCCTTTGGGCTCTTCGGTGACCGCGAATTTGCTGGCCGTCTGAATGGTCTTGTTGGCCTTGAAATCCACGCGCACCGTGCCTTGGTCATCCACCTGGAAGACTCCGGCACTGACTGGTGTTTGGTACTTGGGATCGATCACCCATAGCTGATAATCCCGGCCGAACGACAGCGGCTTCAGGTTCTGTACTACAAAAACGCCCTCCTGCTTGTTGCTATCCCACAGGGTCACGGCAACCGCCTTGGGCGCATCTGCGAGTTGCGAGTTCAGCATGGCGATCCGCAGGTTTACCAGCCGGTTGGTGGCCTGCAACGCCAGAACGGTTTGTTGCAACTGATTGGTGGAAGCCTGTAAGGCGGTCGCGAGCTGGTTCAGGCTGCTGATCTGGGCGGACTGGTCGCTGACC
>CAIJGS010000291.1 GCA_903820285.1 uncultured Verrucomicrobia subdivision 3 bacterium
GAACCCAACTCGGCCGGCGCGCGGCGTTCACGCCGCTTCAACCTACGAACGCCCACTGGCCAATCGCGTCGCCTACACCCTTCGCACCCTGAAGATCCGCTCCGGCGCGGAATCCGCCTTTTCATCACCTCTCTCCGAAAAACCCTTGCCCAATCCCCGCCAAAATTCAAGGATGAGGCATGCACACCCAATTCCCCGCCAGGCTCCTCTGCCTTCTGGCCGTGCTCGGTTTCTCCCTCCACGCTGCGCCGCTGCCGCTCGTCAGCCCCATTTTCGGCGACCGCATGGTCCTCCAGCAGGGCAAACCCAATCCCGTCTGGGGTTGGTCCACGCCTGGCCAAGTCGTGCAGGTTACTATCGGCACCCAGACCGCCACGGCCAGGACTGGACCCGACGGCCACTGGCAGGCCGAGATCCAGCCGCCTCCCGCCGGCGGCCCTTACGAATTGAAAATCACCGCCGGTACCAATACCGTTGACTGTCAGGATGTCCTCGTTGGCGAAGTCTGGCTGTGCGGCGGGCAATCCAACATGGAATTCGGCCTTGGCCGCGCCGAACACGGGGCCGATGAAGTCGCCGCCGCCAATCACCCGGAAATCCGCCTCTTCACCGTCCCAAAGCACGTCGCCTACACCGCTGCTGCCACGCCATCGAGAAACTGGCAACCTTGCTCCCCCAAAACGGTTGCCGCCAATGGCGGCTTCTCCGCCGTTGCCTACTTCTTCGGCCGCAAACTTCAGACCGAACTCCACGTGCCCATCGGCCTCATTCAGGATTGCATGGGTGGCACCCCCGCTGAAAGCTGGATGAATCCCGCCACCCTCCAGCAGTTGAAAGATTTTGATGCCCCGCTCGCTGAAATTGCCCGGCTCCATGCCCGGGGCGGACCCGAGTACGGCAGCTTTCTCATGCACTGGCTGGATGAATACGACGTCGGCAACAATCTCTGGTCCGCGCCCGGCTACGATGATTCCAAGTGGAAACCCGTGACCCTCCCCGGCGATTTCCATGAACTCGGCGTCGGTGCCGAACCCTGCGTCTGCTGGTTCCGCAAAACCCTTACGCTGCCCGATCCCCTCCCACCCGGTCACGCCACCGTGCTGCTCGGCGTCGTCGAAAAAATGGACACCACCTACCTGAACGGCCATTTCATCGGTGCCAGCTCCTGGGTGGAAAATCCGCGCGCCTACACCGTCGAGGACGGCGTGTTGCACCCCGGCAAAAACGTCCTCGCCCTCCGCGTATTCCGCACCAAATCACCCGGCGGCTTCCTCGCCCCGCCCGACGGCCTGCGCCTCGTGCTCGGCGATCACACCGTCATTCCCCTCGCCGGCGAATGGTCCGGCGCTTTGAGTGTGGATGTTCTGCCGCCCATCAAACTGCCGCTCACCTTTGAAAATTATCCCACCATGCCCGGCGTCCTGTTCAATGGCATGATCCAGCCGCTCGCCCCGCTCGCCCTGCGCGGTGCCATCTGGTACCAGGGCGAAGCCAATTTCACCCGCGCCCACCAATACCGCACCCTCCTGCCCGCCCTCATCGGCGACTGGCGCCGCGCCTTCGGCCAGGGCGATTTCCCTTTCTACATCGTCAGCCTCCCCGCCTTCATGCACCGCCACGACCAGCCCGTTGCCGACGGCTGGGCCGAACTCCGCGATGCCCAGGCCCAGACCGCCCGGACCGTCCCCAACACCGGCCTCGCCGTCACCGTGGATACCGGCGACCCCGACAACATTCATCCCAAAACCAAGCAACCCGTCGGTGAACGCCTCGCCCTCTGCGCCCTCGCCGGCACCTATGGCCGGAACGCCCCCGCCTCCGGCCCCGTCCTCGACTCCACTGAACGCACCGGCTCCACGCTGAAACTCCACTTCAGCCACACCGACGGCGGTCTCGTCGTCCACGGCCCCGAATTGAAAGAATTCTCCCTCGCCGGCCCCGACCGCCAATGGCACTGGGCCGAGGCTCATATCGAGGGCGACACCGTCATCGTCTCCTCCCTCGCCGTGCCCGCCCCCGAAGCCGTCCGCTACGCCTGGCAAGCCAACCCCGCCGCCACCCTCTTCAACGGCGCTGGGCTCCCGGCGTCACCCTTCCGCACCGACCACTGGCCGGATACCACGGAGAATCAGAAACCGTGGTGAGCGCATGGCTTGCGTCGCGGAGCGACACCGGAAATTAGCCGGCCACAAGGTGGCTGGTAAACCGCCCCCATTATCATCCGTCCTGAAGGGACGGCGGAAATCTTCCATATGCATTATTGACAACACTTTGCATAATGGAAATATTTCGCGCCATGCCAGCGACGCATTTAAGTCTGCATTACCACGTCATTTTCAGCACCAAGGATCGGCATCCCTTTATTGTCGAATCCTGGCGGTTGCGATTGCATGAATATCTGGGTGGTTTGATTCGTGAAGCGGACGGGATACCCGAGGCCATTGGCGGCACCGACGATCATATCCATGCACTCGTGGGCTTGCGTTCAACCCACACGCTGGCCACCTTCGTGCAGGATATTAAACAATCATCCTCCCGCTGGATTCACGAGACAATCCTCGTGAAAAATTTCGCATGGCAACCCGGCTACGGTGCTTTCACGGTGAGCGTTTCCAACTGCCCGGCAGTTCGGGAATATATCGCCCGCCAAGTGGAACATCACCAAACCAAAACCTTTCGGGAGGAGTATGTGACCTTCCTGCAAAAGCACGAGGTCGCCTATGATGAAAAGTACTTGTGGTAAAACTCCTCTCGTCCCTTGCGGGACGCCGTGAATTATTGCCGAATTGTCCAGCCACTTCGTGGCTGGCTAATTTCCGGTTGTCCCTGTCGGGACGCAAGAGCGAAACCCTCACCTCGTGACGCTCGAAACGAAGAGAACAAAAAAATTCTTCGTTCCCTTCGCGAGCTTCTGTTAAAAATCCGGCCCGGTCTTTATTTTTCCGTGAATTTCCCCAACGAATCCAGGCACCGACCCCAGCCCTGCGCATGACGGTCTCGGCTTTCGACGGAGGCAAAATGTTCGTGCGTCAATGTCAGTTCCGTCTGAGGGCCGCGCGCTTTGAATTCCAGGGTCACGAGCATTTCGGGCGGCTCCACTTCGCCAAATTCAGCCCCGCTGCCGTCCTTTTCAAATTGCCAGGTGAAGACCAGCCGCTCCGGCGGTGTCACTTCCCGGTACACGCCCACCGTCGTGAAATATTCCCCGTCGGCCTGCCGGACCTGCAGGCGATACTTGCCGCCGACCCGCGCGTCCACCGTGACGTTCTCCACAGTCGCCCCCTCGCACGCCGCCGCGCCGAACCATTGCTTGAATTGGGCCGCATCCGTCCACGCCCCGAAGACCAGTTCGCGCGGGGCATTGAATACGCGGGACAGTTCCAGTTTCAGGCTGTTTTCCACCGTCGTTTTATTAGTGTTCATTTTTTTATCCTTGGTTTGCAGTTGTATCAGCTACTCGCCCAGCCGGTCAAAACTTGCTTCCCCAAGCGGCGGCATTCCCCGATCCATTGCGCCGCCGCGCCAGATCAGCCTGTTCGGCAATCGTGCGGTTCAACCATCCTGGCTTATATTTAACCATGTGGTTAACTATAATCCCGAAATGGGCGACCGCAAGAATTATTTAAACTGGCTGCCTCCCATTCGTCGCTTGCAGGAGAAGAGTTAACGAGGCTCAAATGTTCCCCAATCTGGCAAGTGGCATTTTTATCTCAAATCGCAAATTCGTCATTTTTGATCCCCCTCCAGCCCGCCAGCATAAAGCAATTAACTCCATGAATCAGCCGGCATTACCCCCGCTAAAAACTCTGCATTTGTCACCCTGAAAAATACAAAATACCTTGCGACAATGGGTCAACGGGAAAATACTGACCAAGATCAGTCAACCTAGATACCCGACCAACCATGAAAACGTTACCTCTACCCCAAGTCGTTGCCGGTCTGACCTGCTGCGCCGCGCTGTTTGCCCTGCCCGGATCCGCCCGCGCCCAGATCTTCCTATATTCACAATCCGGACCAAGTAGCAGTTTTGGCACCGTCGGCTCATACAATTTCGATGGCTCGGCGATCAACTCCTCGCTGATCACGGGGTTGACCTTTAATCCTTACATTATTAACAACCTGGCGGTTTCCGGCACCGCTTTGTATGTCTATAACCCCGGCAGCACCGGATATTATTCCGAATACTCCACTTCCGGCGCAACCGTCAACGCCAACTTCACCGGCAATGTCGGATGGGCCAGCGGCGCGACGGTGAATGGCGGCAACCTCTATGTTGCGGGCTACATCGCCAATACCGTTGGTTCTTATAACGCCACCAGCGGAGCGACGATCAACGCCTCGCTGATCTCCTCCGGTTTGAATCAACCCTATGGCCCCGTGGTTTCGGGCGGCCACATCTATGTTGCCAATGCGGGCAACGGCACCGTGGGCGAATTCAACCTGGATGGCTCCGTCGTCAACACTGCGCTGATCACCGGTTTGACTCAACCCTCCGATCTCGCGGTGGCAAACGGCGATCTCTATGTTTCCAGCTTTGGGACGGGAAACCATGGCAAGGTGGGTGAATATGACGCCACGACCGGAGCAGCGGTCAATGCGAACCTCGTCACCGGGCTGGGAGGATCCGAACTGGAAATTGCGGTCGCGGGCAATGATCTCTATGTTTTGCAAGGCACGTTGTCCAAATTCGACGCAACCTCGGGTGCGTTGATCAATTCCTCATTGATCACCGGACTGCCTGGCACCGAAGGCATTGCCATCTTAGGCACGCCGGAACCCGGCACCCTCGCGCTGGCCGGATTGGGCGGCCTCTCGCTGCTGCTGGCCCGCCGCCGGCAAGCCTGAAAATAGAATTCTTAACCGGGCGGCACGGGGCAATCGGTTTACCCCCTGCCGCCCGTTTTCTTTTTCAGTTCCTTCACCCGCTTCCCGCCCGGCCCGTTGGCTGCCACCCTCCAGCTGCCATCCTCCACCTTCGTTTTTCCAAATGCCGCCTCTTGCCATTTTCCCAACCATGGCTATATTGGTCCCGTGGAGGTAACAAAGTAATCTATATATGTTCACCAACATCCACGCGCCCCGCCCGCCGGCCACCGCCATCCCGGACCCGGAGGCCCCCGCCATGTCTCGTGCCGCCACCCGCACCCGCATTGCAATCGCATGGCCTGCCAGGATAAGTTCATACTCACCGGCGGCAAATACTCCCTCATTGCACCATAGCGCCTTGTCGTTACCACTGCCAATCAAGGCAAAAACCCCAGCAATCAAGGCTAATCGTGCTTCATCAAGGCACCCGCTGAAATTTCTAATACCCCTGTCGCCGCCCATTATAAATTTAGCCTTTAGCCTTCAGTACTTGGCATTTTGCCTCAAAACCCCTGTAATCGTGCCTCATCAAGCTTTATCAAGGCATACGATGAAATATTCAAACAATACCCCGCCGAGCGCCAACGGCGCGGCCCCATACCAGCCCAGGGCAACGCCCTGGGTTTGCACCCCCGATGTCCCCAGCCCTGAAGGGGCGGCCCATCCCGCCAACCAAGCCCCCAATCAAGGCAAAACCCCCAGCAATCAAGGCTCATCGTGCTTCATCAAAGCAAACGCCAAAAAACACGCGTCCCCTTGGACGCTTGGTGCTTGGAGTTTCTCTGGAGCTTGGAATTTGGAGCTTACCCGCCCCAACCCCTTTGCGCCTTTGCGCCTCCGCGCCTTTGCGTTAAAACCCCGGCATCAAGTCACGATCAAGGCTCAATCAAGGCAGAAAACCCCTGTAATCGTGCATCATCAAGGCATATCAAGGCATCCGTTGAAAATGAAAGCCTCCCTGCATGACCGCGCGCCTCTTCCTCCGGCATTGGATGTTGGATGTTTCGGCATCCCGCCGGAATTCCCCTTGGTGAATTTGCCTTAAAGATAGAGTTCGTCTCGTCACCTCTTCTACTACGGGGCAGGGGGCGCCCTTAATCCAGCGTCTGGCGGTAGCGTTTGATGCCGATGGTGAGCATTACGAGCACAAAAAGGGCGATGGGCCAGAGGTCTGGCGCGGTTTCGGCCAGGCCGTTGCCTTTAAGCAGAATTCCCCGAACAATGCGCAGAAAATGCGTCAGCGGCAGGCATTCGCCGATGTCCTGGGCCCAGCCGGGCATGCCGCGAAAGGGGAACATGTAGCCGGAGAGCAGCAGCGAGGGCAGGAAGAAAAAGAAGGCCATTTGCACGGCCTGCAACTGGTTCTTGGCGATGGTGGAAAAGGTGATGCCGACGGCGAGGTTCGCCACAATGAACAGGAAGGTCAGCACCACCAGTAGCGGGACGCTCCCGAGCATGGGGACATCGAAAAGGAATTTCGCGGCGAGCAGCACCAAGGTGACCTGCACATAGCCGACCATGATGTAGGGCACGATTTTGCCGATGATGACTTCGGCGGGATGCACGGGGGTGGAGAGCAGGTTCTCCATGGTGCCGCGCTCGCGTTCGCGGGTGATGGCGAGACCGGTGATGATGATCATGGTCATGGTGAGCATGACGCCGGTGAGGCCGGGCACGATGTTATACTGGCTGATGTTCTCCGGATTGTATTGCTGGTGGATGACGAGATCGAACGGCGGGGTGGTGGACTGCAACTTTGCGATGGGACCTTTCAGGTCCCGGTTGATGACGGTGTTGACGAGCTGATTGACGGCGCCCACGGCAAAACCGACGGCGGAGGGATCGGTGGCATCTGCCTCGAGCAGGAGGTCCGGCTTTTCTCCGCGCAGCAGTTTGCGTGAAAAATCCACGGGCACGGTGATGGCGAACTGGACTTTGCCTTCGGCGAGCCAGTTCTGGATTTCCGCCGCGCTGTGCGCTTCGCGGCTGACATCGAAATAGCCGCTGTTGCGCAGGCCCCAGACGATAGTGCGGGAAAAGGTGCTGTTATCCGCCGCATACACGGCGGTGGGCAGATGCTTGGGGTTCGTGTTGATGGCGTACCCGAAGAGGATGAGCTGGATCATCGGGATGCCGACCATCATGCCAAAGGTCACGCGGTCGCGCCGCATCTGGATGAATTCCTTGAGCGTGATGGCCAGGAAACGGCTGAAGCTGAAGGCGCGGCGGCTCATGCGAAATTGTCCTTGGAGGTTTCCATGAGGCTGATGAAGACGTCTTCCAGGCCGGAATCAATCCGTATCCAATGCCACGGTGCGGTCATGAACGGAGCCGTGCTGGCGTGCAGTTTTTCCGCGTCGCGCCCGCTCACGTGCAGGGCGAGACCGAACACGACGACCTGTTCCACGCCAGGCAGGCCGCGCAGTTTATCGGCGAGTGCGGAGAGGTTGGTGCCGGTCACTTCCCAGGTGGTGAGGCCGCCGGCTTTCACGACGTCGTCCACCGTGCCGTGGGCGAGGAGGTTGCCATAGGCGATGTAACCCAGCCGGTGGCAGCGGGAGGCTTCATCCATGTAATGCGTGGTGATGAGAAAGGTGAGACCCTCGGCGGCGAGCCGGTGGATTTCCTCCCAGAAATCGCGGCGGGCCTTGGGGTCCACACCGGCGGTGGGCTCATCGAGCAACAGCAGTTTGGGCTCGTGAATCAGGCAGGCGGCGAGGGCGAGGCGTTGTTTCCAGCCTCCGGAAAGGGTGCCGGCGAGCTGGCGGCGGCGCTCAATCATGCCGAGGCGGGCGAGACTTTTTTCCACGGCGGTTTTACGCTGCGGCATGCCATAGAGGCGGGCGATGAAGTCGAGATTTTCCTCGATGGTCAGGTCTTCGTAGAAACTGAATTTCTGCGTCATGTAGCCAACGCGTTCCTTGATCAGCGCGGAGTCGCGGCGGAAGTCGAGGCCCAGACACTGGCCGCTGCCACCATCGGGCGTAAGCAGGCCGCAGAGCATGCGGAGAAAGGTGGTCTTGCCGCTGCCGTTGGGGCCCAGAAAACCATAGATTTCGCCGTACTTCACCTGCATGGCGATGGCATTGACGACGGTGCGGGGCCCGAATTTCTTCGTGACCCCCTGCACATCAATGGCGTAGGCGGAGTTCATGCGGGGGTGGTTTCGCCAAAAGCAAAACAGAATTCCGCCGGACTTAATTGGTTTAAACGCTCGCCCTCACCTGTGTTCTCTCCCCCAGGAGAGGATTTTTCCTTGGCACACTTTTTGACCATTTGTTCACCGGTCCGACCAATCCAATCGCTCGATTTTCCCCAAACGCGGCAACCGTTTCTCCTTCTCCTTGGGGGAGAAGGCCGGGATGAGGGCGAGCGTTGGTACATACTTGGTTTTCGCCGGTTATTTACTTCAAAGACACATCCACGGGCTGGCCGGGGCGGAGGTCGGCGGCGTCGGCGGGGGCGAAGGTGGCTTCGATCATGTAGACGAGGCTGGCCCGGTTCTCGCGGCTGTAAATCACGGGCGGCGTGTATTCCGCCTGGGTGGAAAGGTAATTCACGGTGGCGGTGAAGGGATGCGCGGCGCCATCCACCGACACGGTGACCGTGGCGCCGGTTTTGATCTGCGCGAGTTTTTCTTCGGGCACAAAAAACCGGGCTTTGATATTCGTGGGCGGGAGCAGGACGACCACCGGATTGCCGGCGGCCACATATTCGCCGGCGCGATACAGGGTGTCGTGAACGGTCGCGTCGGCGGGGGCAAACTGTTGCTTTTGATCGAACGACCAGCGGGCTTTGGTCAGCGCGGCGCGTTTGGCCTCCACGGCGGCTTGGGCGGCGGTAATGGCATCGTCGCGGCCGCCGAGATTGCCGGTGGCGAGATCGGCGGTAAGCTGGTCCACCTGGGCCTGGTCGGCATTCTGTTGGGCGTGCGCCTGATCCAGTTCCTCTTTGGAAATCACCTGGGTGCTGACCAACTGTTCGCGGCGTGCGAGTTCCGCGGTGGAGAGTTTCAGGCTGGCCTTGGCGCGGTCCAATTGGGCGCTGAGGGAGGCAAGCTCGGTGGGGCGTTTGCCTTTCTGGAGATCCGCAAGTTGGGCCTGGGACTGGGCGAGATCCTTTTCCGCCTGGGCCACGGCAGCGGCTTCGGACTTACGTTCCAGGTCAAACAAGGGTTGCCCGGCTTTCACGGTGTCGCCGCGGGTCACGGTCAGATGGGTGAGGGCGCCGCCGAGCGGCGGGGCCACATAGACATACTCGCCTTCGATGTAACCCTGCCAGGTGCCGGTGGGAGCCGGCGAGCAGCCCGTCAGCGCGGCGACAACGGCGAGCAGGGCCCCGAGGGCAAAGAGGTGGCGTGTATTCATGGATGGATTTCGGACGGCGAACTTGCACTTACCAAAACAAAAAATGTTTGACATGTCAAACGTTTGTTTGAATCATTTGTTTCAAACATGAGAATAAAGTCGGCAGCCGAACCCGCCGCAGGGCATCACGCGGCGACGCGCACCCAGTTGCTGGAGGCGGGCGGCGAGGTGTTTGCGGAAGTGGGGTTCCGCGATGCGACAGTGCGGGAAATCTGCCGGCGCGCGCAGGCGAATGTGGCGGCGGTGAATTATCATTTTGGCGACAAGGAGGGGCTGTACACCGAGGTGCTGCGCTACGCGCACGTCAAGGCGTTTGAGGCGCATCCGTTGCTGCCCGGCGTGGAACCCGGCACGCCGCCGGAGAAAAAGCTCCGCGCGTTTGTGCATTCTTTTTTGCGGCGCGTTTTTGACAAAGGGTCGTCTTCGTGGCATGGCAAGCTGATGTCGCGCGAAATGATCGAGCCGACGGCGGCGATGGATGCGCTGGTGGAGGAACGGATCCGGCCAATGTCCATCGTGCTCTGGCAGATTGTGGCAGAGATCCTGGCCCGGCCCGTGAATGACGAGCAGGTGCGGCAGTGCGCTTTCAGCGTTGTGAGTCAGTGTGTGTTTTATCATCATTGCCGTCCGGTGGTCACGCGGTTGAATCCGAAGCACTTGCCGCTGGACGCGGCGGGCATTGAACGGCTCGCCGAACATATAACGAGTTTTTCGCTGGCAGCCATGAAACATCTGCCGGCTGTGAAAGGTTGATTTAAAAAGCATGAAAACATTGAATATCATTCTGGGCCTGGCCCTGGCCGGTTTGGCCGCGTCCGGCTCCGTGTGGGCCGCAGGCACGGATACCAATACCGCCGCGTGGCTGTCGCGTCCGCTCTCGGTGGCCGATACGCTGAACATTGCGCTCGCGCAAAACGCGACCATCCTGAAGGCGAAGAACGATCTCGAAGCCTCATACGGTGTGGTGGTGCAAACGCGCGCCGTGGCGTTGCCCCAGGTGCAGGCCAGCGCCAAGTATCAGGACAACGAAATCACGTTCGTCCAGAATTATCCCGGCACGCAGGCGCCGCATCAGAGCTGGGATGGCGGGATTCAAATCGTCCAGGCCATCTATGAAGGTGGCAGGCTGAAGGCCGCCTTCCGCGCCGCCAAGGCAACGAAGGAACAGTCCGTCGCCCAATACAACAGCACGGTGGCCGACACGCTGCTGAGCGTGCGTCTGGCATACTACGATGTGCTGCTGGCCGCGCAGCAGATCACCGTACATGAAGCCTCGGTAAACCTGCTGCAAAAGGAATTGGAAGATCAGCAACGCCGTTTTGATGCCGGCACCGTGCCGCATTTCAACGTGCTGCGCGCCGAGGTTTCCGTGGCCAACGAACGCCCGAATCTGATTCATGCGCGCAACCAGTATCGCATTGCCAAAAACAATCTCTCCAATCTGCTCGGCTACAACCTGCCGCGGGATATCTGGGAAAACATTCCGCTGAACCTCACCGACATCTTTGACACCGCTCCTTGGAACGTGGTGTTGCCGGACGCCATCCAGCAGGCGCTGAGCCGCCGGACAGAACTGCTCGCCCTGCGCAAGCAGGTCGAATTGTCGAATCTCAACATCGTGAACGCCAAGTCTGGCTACAAGCCCACCGTGTCCGTGTTTGCCGGTTATGACTGGGTGAATTCCTCCTTCAGCACCGATCTGGGCAACAAGTTCGACGGCTGGAATGCCGGCGCGCAACTGAGCTGGAACATTTTCGACGGTGCGCTGACGCACGGCAAAGTGATTCAAGCCGACGCGCAATATGAACATGCCAAAACCGATCTGATCGATCAGTCCCGCCAGATCGAACTGGCCGTGCGCACCGCCTATTCCGATTTCATCGAAGCTCGCGAAACGCTGGATTCGCAAATCAAGGTGCAAGAGCAGGCCGACGAGGCCCTGCGCGAAGCCCGTGCCCGCGCCGAAGCCGGTACCGGTACGCAATTGGATGTGCTGGATGCCGAGACGTCGCTGACCCAGTCGCGCACCACGCAGATCCAGGCGGAACATGATTACGTGGCCGCCCGCGCCCGCCTGAAACGGGCCATTGGTCAGGATCTGGCGCCGTGGCGGTGAGATTTGCGGCACCCCAAGGTAGGGCGGGCAGTCCTCTGCCCGCCGCCGCCTGCCAACAGGAGTTCCCTAGTTGACGAAGGCGATGCTTGCTAACGGAGGCGTTTTGGTTCGCCATGACGGCGCGCACGGAGTGACGCGCCCTACCGGCCGTCCAGCAAAGGCGGTGGCCGGTCGTTAGGTCGGTAGATCCAAATCCAATCTTCAATGCGTTCGCACAAACCTTTACGAACCGGATTCATGAGGATGTATTCGGTCTTTTCCTGCAACTGATGATGGTCACGCAAACGATGATCGAAAAAATCTCGCTGCCATTTCACCCTGAACTTGCCCGCCACATATTTCTTCCAGTTCTTAACCAGTGTCTTCATGCCCGGTTCACGGGGGAAGGCAATGATGGCATGCAGATGATCCGGCATTAACAGGCAGAGACGGCAATGCCAGAGATGCTTTTCATGGTTAAACGCCATTGCGGCCAGCACATCGGCACCGATGCCGGCGCTACAAAGCTGGTTTTCACCTCGCGGCACGCATTTGATGGTGATAAAAAACGAACTGCCTTCCGGCACCCAGTGGGGGACGGTGTGCGGAAGTTTTTTGCGGACAGGCAAATCCACGTGACTACGGTAATAAAACGTATGGCGAAATAAAGCGCCAAGGTAGGGCGGGCAGTCCTCTGCCCGCCGCCGCCTGCTAACAGGCGTTCCCTAGTTCACGAAGGCGGTGCTTGCTAACGGAGGCGTTTTGGTTCGCCACGACGGCGCGCACGGAGTGACGCGCCCTACCAGCGCTTGGCTGATATGACTACTCTGGGCATAACTTGCTATCAATGTTCCCACGCAGTTGCTGCCTGCCAAATCTTGGCTTTTCTTCTCCCTTCTGCAAGTTAACCAGCATTTGAGAATTGACGGAATCGCTCCCGGCGTAGATTTTTACGGGCGTGAAAATCCAACGCGCTTTGCTCTCTGTTTCCGATAAAACCGGCCTCGTTGCCTTTGCCCAGGTGCTGGCCGCCAACGGGGTGGAATTGATCTCCACCGGCGGCACCGCCAAGGCCCTCCGGGAGGCCGGGCTGACGGTCAAGGACATCAGCGATCACACCGGCTTTCCCGAGATGCTCGACGGCCGCGTGAAGACGCTGCATCCCCTCGTTCACGGGGGCCTGCTCTACATCCGCGGCAACGCCACTCACGAAAGCGCCGTGAAAGAGCACGGTATCACGCCCATTGATCTGGTGGTGGTGAACCTCTATCCCTTTGAAGCCACGGTCGCCAAGCCCAACGTGAGCCTGCACGACGCGATTGAGAACATCGACATCGGCGGCCCTTCCATGCTCCGCAGCGCGGCCAAGAATCATGACAGTGTCACGGTGATTGTGGATCCGGCGGATTACGCCGAGGTGTCCTCACTGGTCGCCCAGACCGGCAACACCACGCTGGAAGTGCGCCGCAAACTGGCCGCCAAGGTCTATGCCCGCACCGCCGCCTACGATGCCGCCATCGCCGCGCATTTGCAGAAGGAATTTTCTGCCGATAAAAACGCCCTGCCGTCGGTGCTCACCATCTCCGCCCCGCTGGCGCAACCGTTGCGCTATGGCGAAAACCCGCACCAGACGGCCGCGCTTTACGGCAAGTTCCACGACTATTTCCACCAACTCCACGGCAAGGAACTGTCCTATAACAACATTTTGGATCTCACTGCCGCCGCCGCGCTCATCGGCGAATTCCGGGGCGATCTCCCGACATTGGCGATCCTGAAGCACACGAATCCGTGCGGGGTAGGGCAGGGTGCGAGTCTGCGCGAGGCGTGGGACAAGGCGTTTGCCACCGACAAGCAGGCGCCGTTCGGCGGCATCATTGCCGTGAACCAGCCGCTCGATGCCGCCGTGGCCGAGGCCATCTCGGAAATTTTCAGCGAAGTAATCGTGGCCCCGGAGTTCTCGCCGGAGGCGCTGGCCATCTTGCAAAAGAAGAAAAACCTGCGCCTGCTCAAGGTGACCAAGGACGTGCTTGCCGCCCAGCCGTGGGATGTCCGCAGCGTGGGCGCGGATTCCTATCTGCTCCAGCAGCGCGATTTGAAAACCACCGGCGTGGCCGACCTGAAGATCGTCACCAAACGGCAGCCAACCGAGGCCGAGCTGAAGGCCATGCTGTTCGGCTGGCGCGTGGTGAAGCATTTGAAGTCGAACGCCATTCTGTACTGCGGTTCCGATCGCACGCTCGGCACGGGTGCGGGCCAGATGAGCCGCGTGGATTCCAGCCGCATCGCCGTGTGGAAGGCGGGCGAGGCGAAACTGCCGCTGGCCGGCAGCGTGGTTTGCAGCGATGCCTTTTTCCCGTTCCCGGACGGCCTGCTGGCCGCCGCCGATGCCGGGGCCACCGCCGCCATCCAGCCCGGTGGTTCAGTGAAGGATGCCGATGTCATCGCCGCCGCTGATGCGCGCGGGATGGCCATGGCGTTTACCGGGGCGCGGCATTTCCGGCACTGAACTGATTTAACCGCATAGAACGCAAAGAGCGCAGAGATACAATTTATCTCTGCGCTCTTTTTCTTTAACCGAAAAAAATCAAACCAGCAACGTCCGCACGTCCACGGCGTCCATGCCGGCGGAGCGGATGGCGGTCATGCCGAGGTCAGTGTCTTCGAAGCCGCGGCAGCGTTTCGGATCCACGCCAATGCGACGGGCGGCTTCCAGGAAAATGTCGGGGGCGGGCTTCTGGTTCTTCACCATTTCACTCGTTACCACGGCTCCGAACAGATGGCGGATTTTTAAATGCTCCAGCACCTGAATGATGATGGGCTGAGTGCCGCCGGAGGCGACGGCCATCGGAATTTTGCCGAAGTTCGCCTTGGCGATTTCCACCACGGCGTGGATGGGTTCCACCTGCGCCAGGAGCGGCAAGTAGGCGTTTTCCTTTTCATGGGCCACGGCCAAGTGGTCGAGTGTCACGCCCTGTTCTTCGGCGAGCATCTTCAGGATGTCGCGTGAGGGCACGCCGCCGAGGGAGTAAAAGCGGTCCTCGGGAAACAGCAGGCCGTGCTTCTTGGTCACGATCTGCCACGCACGCCAGTGCAGCGGCATGGTGTCGGCCAGCGTGCCATCACAGTCAAATACCAGTCCTTGCGGTTCAAATAATTCGTTTTTCATTTCAAATGATTCGCTAAAAATTCCAGCACCAATTTTTGGTATTGGTCCGGGGCGAAGGCATACAGATCCACATGCCGTGCGCCGGTAAACGGGACAAATTGCTTCGGCTCGGCGGCGTGCGCAAATATTTCCTGCGCCTCGGCAAATTTGGTGTCGTGATCCTCCGTGCCCGCCAGAAACAGTTTCGGCACGATGATTTTACCAACCCGGTCAATCGGACGCAACTCATCCGGGCTGCAACCGGTACGCAGTTTGATCTGGCAGGTTAGCAACGGCGAGAGCAAGCGGCCGGCCCGGCCCAGGCGCATCTCGATGCGGTCTTTGGTGGCGGTCACGATGTCCGGATACATCATCTCCAATACTAGCGCCTGCACGTCCAAAGCGGGATCCGCCAGCGCTGCCGCCGCCGCGCCGAGCGAAACGCCCACTACGGCCACGGGTTGGCCGGGAAAGCGCACCTTCGCATATTTCACCGCCGCCTGGGCATCGCGGCTTTCGAGATAGCCGAAGGTGATCACATTGCCCCGGCTTTCGCCGTGCGCCTGAAAATCAAACAGCAGCACCGCATAGCCGGCTGAGGCAAACAGTTTGGCGCGGTCCACCAAAGTGGCGCGGTCGGCGCGCACGCCGTGTTGCAGCACAATCACCCCGTGATTGGTGGCGGCGGATAGTAACCAACCGTGAATGGTGGTGCCGCTCGTGCTCGGAAAGGTGACGGATTCCAAGGGCAAATCTTTGGGGGCGGTGACGGGATGATTGGTGGGCAGACACAGGATGCCGCCGGCAATCCACGCGGCGAGCAGTCCCAGCAGCAAGCAGGATAATCCGCCTACCAGAAAGTTTTTCCGGAGACGCTGCCACCTGGATCCCTGATTGTTGGCGGCGGAACTCATGTTCCCCTCAGATTTTGAGATCCGCGAGCTTCATCTCCATGTCATTGGTCATCAGCGGCACCACGAGTCCGTCGATGTCGCCGTCGATGAAGATGGAAAGATTATAGAGCGTGAGTTCGATGCGATGATCCGTCACGCGATTCTGCGGGAAATTGTAGGTGCGGATTTTTTCGTTCCGCTCGCCGGTACCGACCTGCTGTTTGCGGTGCGCGGCGTACTTGGCGTTTTCTTCGGCGATCTTGAGTTCCAGCAGGCGGGAGCGGAGGACGGTCAAAGCCTTCGCCTTGTTCTTCAACTGTGAACGTTCATCCGCACAGCGCACGGTCAGGCCGGAGGGAATGTGCTGGATTTGCACGGCGGAGTCGGTGGTATTCACGCCTTGGCCGCCTTTGCCGGAGGCGCGGCAGACGCTGATTTCCAGGTCGTCCGGATTGATTTGTACGTCCACTTCCTCGGCTTCCGGCAATACGGCCACGGTGGCGGTGCTGGTGTGGATACGGCCTTGCGCCTCGGTGGCGGGCACGCGTTGGACGCGATGGACGCCGCTCTCGTATTTCAGGCGCTTGTACACATCGGCACCCGTCACGAGAAATATTATTTCCCGGAAACCGCCCAGATCGGAAGAATTGGAATCCATCGACTCCACCTTCCAGCCCTGGGTTTCGGCATAGCGACAGTACATGCGGTAGAGGTCGGCGGCAAAAAGGGCGGATTCGCTGCCACCCGCGCCGGCGCGGATTTCCACGATGGTA
>CAIJGS010000292.1 GCA_903820285.1 uncultured Verrucomicrobia subdivision 3 bacterium
ATCGCGCCGCGCTGGCACCCGCGCAAGCGGAAGGCTTCGTCAGTTCCGCCGGCGTACCATTGCTGGTGACCGGCGGGTTGATGTTCCTGTCCACCCTCGTGCTGGGCGGCGATACCGGGGCTTTGCACCTGGCGGTGGCCACGAACCGGCGCGTCATCATGCTCATGCATGAAGTCATCCCCGGCAGCCCGATCCCGTTTCAACACCCGGACTGGGTGGTCAAAGCCCCGCGACCGGTGGCCATCACCGAAATCACTCTGGCGGAAGTCAATGCGGCCATTGCTCCCATCCTGGAACCGTTACTGGCCGACCTTTCAAATCCGGCCTGATCATTACGCCCTGATCGGGAGCGGGATTTTCCCGCCAAACCTCCGCAATCTTGCTTGAATTTACCGGGTATTTGGCAATGATTATGGCATCCCATGAACAACCAGACCTTCGAACAGGCCGTGGTGAATTCCATTGTCTCCGTCCGTCAGGTCGAAGGCCACCTGACCGATCGCGAGATTCGCTGTCTCACCCTGCTGGCCGCCGTACCATCCGCCAAGGGAACCGTTCTGGAAATTGGCAGTTTCAAAGGCCGCTCCACCATTGTGCTCGCCAAAAGCGCGGCGCTTGCCGGGGAAACTAAAATCGTGGCCGTGGATCCCTTGACCTCGCCCTCCAAAACCTGTCCGGATCTGTGCGGTCAGACCAGCGGCTGGTGCGATTTTCAGGCCAACCTGAAAAATGCCGGCGTGACCGCGGCGGTGGAATTTCATCAGGAATTCTCCCAGGATCTGGCCGCCAAATGGGATGCCGGCCGTAAAATCCGTTTTCTGTGGATTGATGGCGACCACACCTACGCCGGCGCCAAACGTGATCTGGACTGCTTCCGGCCGTTCCTGGCCAACGGTGCAATCGTGGCTATGCATGATGTGTTGCACTCCCATGACGGCCCGGTGCGCGTTTTTTCGGAAGACATTCTGCTTTCCCCCCATTTTGGACCCTTTGGCCTCTCGGGCTCCATTGCCTGGGCGCAATATTTTACCTCGCCGGAGGCATCGTTACCCTTTCGGGCGCAAAAAGTCGAAGCTTACCGGCGCATGACCAAACTGGTGGCCCTGAGTGTTTTTGATGAACCGTTGCAGGGCTGGCGGCGCTTCCGCTACAAACTCGCCCGGGCCGCTGTGCCACATGGGAACATGGATGCCGAGGCATTCCAGCGCCAGCTCGTGCCGGGTTAAAATTCACCGAATGCGCCGGTAATGGATTTTATCAAACCGGAAGCCAAACCATTGCTCCACCTTCAGCATCCAGCGATGCTTTTTCTCCCGCGAATTGGGCTGATAATCCGGTGCCGCCTGGAAGATTCCCTCCGCTGCCGGCAGCCAGTCTTGGATCACCCGGGGATGTTTGCCGGTGAACAGTTTTAGCAACTGGGCATCAACCCGGGAGTAATCCACCTTCGCCACCGGCTGGCTTTCCCAATATTTGAAGCTGGCCTTGGCCTTCAAGTTCATCTGAGCTTCACTGCGCACCCAGCCATAGTGATGAATGGTCACTCCCGCATGCGCAGCGCGCGGATACCGCGATGTCTTATGATCCACCACCACGTTGAAAAACAGTGATTCGCTCGACCAGCACGGGATCGTGTTGCGGATGATCCGCACCTCGCTCCGATACCAGCCCGGCGACCAGGCGATCGTGTTCTTATTGCCGTAAAAGTGCAGATAGTCAAAGGCCAAAGCCTCGACGCGCGGGTCCGGCAGATGCTTCTCCATCGCCGCCCGGATTTTCGGCAGGTCATCCTCGTGCAACACCTCGTCCGCTTCCAGATAAAACGCCCAGTCGCCCGTGCAATTGAACAAGGCGATGCTTTTTTGCTGCCCAAAAACAAACCCCTTCACGCTGTAACCCGGCTGGATGTTTTCATTCCACTGCGTGTGGATGATGCGGATTTTTGGGTCGCCAATCTCCTGCAACATCGCCTCCGTGTCATCATCGCACGGCCCCAGGGCGATCACGAATTCGTCCACGATGGGCAGCAGGGAGCGGATGGACGCGACAAACGGATAACCGAGCTTCTGCCCGTTCCGTAAAAAGGTGAATCCGCTGACTTTCATTGATAAATGCTACCCTGCGCCATGCCGTTGCCGCCAAACATTTTTTGCCGGGTGATGCCGGTCAGTCGCCGAACAGTTTTTTCAACTGTTCGCGGGCCGCCGCCTCCCGGGGGTTGGTTTCGTTCTTGGCCGACCAAGCGCGGCGGGCGAACTCGAAATATTCGCAGAAGTTGCCGACGTTCTTTTCCAGCACCGGCTCGGCCCGGCGTTCGCGGCATTGCTGGGCCACGCGCGGATCATAGCTGGTGCAGTTCAGGCACACGCGCAGGTCCGCGCGGCATTTCATGCAAACTTCGCCGCGTCCCGGGTTGCCGGAGATCACCCAGGGCTCGCCACATTGATGACAGTGTCTCGTCATGCGGCTATTTTAGTTTCCTTGGAGCCATTTGTGGAGTAAAAGAATTGCTCACTCCAGACATGAAAAGGATTATTGCCCCGGTTATCTGGCTGCTGCTCGCCCTGCTGGGCGCCGGCGCCTATGCCACGCTCGCGTTTAAACGCGGCGAACCCGTCAATTCCGCCTACCTTATCGTGGCCGCGTTGTGTACCTACGCCATCGGCTACCGCTTCTATTCCCGCTGGATTTCCTTTCGCGTGCTGGGACTGGATAACCGCCGTGCCACGCCTTGCGAGGTGCATGACGATGGCCGGGATTTCGTGCGGACGAATAAATGGATCCTCTTCGGCCACCATTTTGCCGCCATCGCCGGGCCGGGACCGCTCGTCGGCCCCGTGCTCGCCGCGCAATTCGGTTACCTCCCCGGAGCCCTGTGGATTCTGATCGGCGTGGTGCTCGGCGGGGCCGTGCAGGATTTCGTGATTCTCTTCTGTTCGATGCGCCGGCGGGGCAAGTCGTTGGGTGAAATGGTCAAGGAAGAGCTCAACTCCACCGCCGGAGCCATCGCCGTGCTGGCCATTCTGGCGATTCTGACCATCCTCCTCGCCGTGCTGGCGCTGGTGGTCGTGCGGGCGCTGGCGGAAAGCCCCTGGGGCGTGTTCACCGTGGGTGCCACCGTTCCCATTGCCCTGTTTATGGGCGGCTACATGCGGTTTTTGCGGGTAGGCAAGGTGCTGGAGGCTACCGCGCTGGGCGTCACCCTGCTGCTGCTCGCCGTCTGGGGCGGCAAGCTGGTGTACCAAAGCCCGCACTGGTCGCAGGTGTTTGGCATCCATGACATCACGCTGGCGTGGGTCATCATCGGGTACGGCGTTATTTCCAGCAGCCTGCCGGTATGGCTCATGCTCGCACCGCGCGACTACCTGAGCACCTTCATGAAGCTCGGCACCATTGTGGCGCTGGCGTTGGGGATTCTTTGCACCCTGCCGCAATTGCAGATGCCCGCGCTGACCCAGTTCATCGACGGCAGCGGCCTCGTGGTGGCCGGAAAAATCTTTCCGTTCTGCTTCATCACCATCGCCTGCGGGGCCATTTCCGGGTTCCATTCGCTGATTGCCAGCGGCACCACGCCCAAGCTGATCACGCGCGAAAACTACGCGCGCCCCATCGGCTACGGCGCCATGTGCTTTGAATCTTTCGTGGCCATCATGGCCCTCATCGCCGCCTGCACGCTGGACCCGGGAGTGTACCTGAGCATGAACGTGAAAGGCGATCCGGCCGCCACCGTGGCCAAGATCAATGCCCTGAACTACCCGGTGACCGTGGACCAGATGAACGCCCTCGCCTCACAGCTTGGCGAAAAAACGCTGTTCGGTCGCACCGGCGGCGCGGCCACGCTAGCCGTGGGCATGGCGCATATCTTTTCCAAGGCCGTCTCCGGACGCTGGCTCGACCTCTGGTACCACTTCGCCGTGATGTTTGAGGCGTTATTCATTCTCACCACCCTGGATGCTGGCACGCGGGTGGGGCGATATCTGCTGCAAGGCGTCCTCGGCAAGCTCTGGAAACCGCTCGGCGATCCCAAGTCCTACGCCGCCGCGCCCGTCGCCGCCGCCCTCATGGTGGGGGCTTGGGGTTACTTCCTCATCCAAGGCGTGCGCGATCCGCTCGGCGGCATCAACTCCCTCTGGCCGCTCTTTGGCATCGCCAACCAGATGCTCGCCGCCATCGCTTTGTGCCTCGGTACCACCATTATCCTCAAGATGCAACTGGTGGCCGGGAAACCCTCCGGCACCACGGCCGCCTTCCCCCGCCAGCCGGCCTTGGCCTGCATTACATTGATTCCGCTCGCGTGGCTGCTGGCGGTAACGTTTACCGCCGGGGCGGAGAAAATCTGGAGCGCCGACCCGCGCATTGGTTTCCTGACGCAGGCCCAAACTCTGGAGCAGAAAGTGCAGGGCCTGAGAAAAGACCAGTTGCTGGCGCAGGACGCCTTTGCCGCCGCCAATGCCAAGGCGGGAGCCGACGCGGCAGAAACGGTCGCCGCCAAAACCAAGTTGGACACCGCCACCGCAGAAATCGCCAAGCAAACCACCTTGCAATTCAACAACCGGCTGGACGCCGTCGTCGCCGGTTCCTTCCTCGCCCTGGTCGGCGTCATTGTCTGCCTGAGCGTGCGCGAATGGCTGCTGCTCCTGTCGCGACGCAAAGTGGCGGTCATGCACGAGACCGACCCCGTCTGGCTGCCGGACTACGCGCTCAAAGAAACGGGACCGAATCTCAAGACGGCCGCCGGCGCCGCCGCGCTGGCGTTGGGACTGGCCCGGGAGCTCTCCGGCGAGACCCATTTCGAACGGGCGCGCCAACAGGTCTGCACCTGCGAAACCCATTCGGACAAACAGGTGTTCGCCCAGGTCACCGAAGCACGTTTCAACGGCGTGCGGCGGTGCTGCTAACCCGCCACACCCCAGTTCAGGATTGGAATCAGCGTCCGCTTTTGCAACTCTGAGCGCGCACGGTGAAAACTGAACTCAAAATCGGCATCTACGGCGGGTCCTTTGATCCGGTGCATCTCGGCCATCTGCTGGTGGCGCGGGCGGCGCTGGAGGAACTGGGCCTGGACCGCCTGTTCTTCATCCCGGCGGCGCAATCGCCGTTCAAGCCCGAAAGCAGGCCCGCCCCGGACACCCTGCGCCTGCAACTGCTCCGCCTCGCCCTCGCCGGGGAAACCCGCTGCGAAGTGGATGAACGGGAACTCCGGCGCGGCGGCATCTCCTACACCGTGGATACCTTGCGCGAGTATGCCCAACAGTTTCCGACGGCCAGCTTCTTTTACCTCATCGGGGCCGACCACGTGGCCAAACTGAATGGCTGGCGCGAACCGGCGGAGCTGGCGCGCTTGGCCGAGTTCGTGGTCATTCCGCGTCCCGGCGAACCGCCCGTGCAATTCCCGTCGCCGTTCCAAGGCCGGATGCTGACCGGTTTTCCCTTGGGCGTCTCCTCTTCCCAGATCCGTGCCCGCGTCAAAGCCGGGTTGCCGGTGGAGCACCTCGTGCCACCCGGCGTGGCTGGTGCCATTCGCGCCAGCGGTGTGTATACGGCCTGATCCTTGCACCAATAATTAACGCAGAGTAGCAAAGGCGCAGAGTGAATACAGAATCTTGCCTTTTCCTCTTTGCGCCTCAGCGTCTTTGCTACTTTGCGTTTACCCCCCGCCGCCCTATTGCGGCAAAGCGGCGAATTTCGCGGTCAGCTCGGCGTTCGGCGTGTTCGTCTTTTCCTGCGGGTCAACCGTCAGGTTGTAGAATTCCGGGGCATTGGTGCCGGTCTGAATCACTTTCCAATTCCCGAAGCGGGCGGCGCGGGCCGGCACCGTTCCCGGCAATGACCACGACAGTGTTTCCTCCCGGTTGGTGACAGTTTCGCCACTCAGCACCGGCAGCACCGACGTTCCGGCAAGCCCGGCCGGCGGCAGCACAAAACCGATTTCCAGCGCGGTCGGCGCAAAATCCCAGGCCGCCCAGGGCAGATCACTCGTCTGGCCGGCGGGAATATGACCGGGCCAGCGGGCAATCATCGGCACCCGCAAACCCCCTTCGCTCAGTTCACCCCGGTGACCGCTGAAGGCGCCGGTGGGTTGGAGCAGGTTCAGCTTGGGATCGGTAAATTTTTCCGGGCCGGCATCGCTGGTGAAAAAGACCGCCACGGTGTTGCTGTAAAAGGGTTGGGCGAGCTTGTCCAGCAACTGACCGATGCCCGTATCGAGGCGGCTGATGAGGGCCACGCGATTTTTCGCGGCTTGCGGCCAGGGTTCATCGGAGTAGGGGGCATCCGTGGGGACGGGATATTCATCGGCGACGGCGCTCGCGGACCGGGGCATGGAAAAGTCCATGACCAGGAAGAACGGCTTGTAATGGTTGAACTGGTCCGGCGTGTTGTTTTTGATGAAATTCAGCATCATCTTTACCTGCAGGTCCGGCAAAAACTCACCCTTCAAACCCGTCCGATTGGGATAGAGCACCGTCTGGCTGTTGAAATCCCGGTGCACATTGTTGGTGTGGTCGTAGATGAGACCGGCGGCATAGCGGCGGAGCGCGGGCGGAAAGTAATCCCGGCCTTCGGCACTGCCGAGGCACCCGGCGAATTCATCGAACCCGCCTTCCCACGGCCGGTCGCCCAGACCCCATTCACCGATAAAGCCGGTGTGATAGCCCACGTCATGCAACCGGTTGGCCACGGTCAGTTCTTTCGCCGTCAGAGTCAGGTCGCCCTCCGGGGTGGCCGGCGGGGCGATATCCTTCTGGCCGGTCAGCAGCACCGCCCGACCGGCGGTGCCATCCCCGTTGCCGGCATAATAGCTGGTGAAGCGGATGCCCTCCGCCGCCAGGCGGTCCAGATTCGGGGTTTGATAATTGGTCTGGCCGTAGCAGCTCAGGTCGCCATAGCCAATCCCGTGGCACACGATCAGGATCATGCTGGGACGACGCGGCAGCACCGGGTTCTGGCCGGGCGGCAGGTTGGTGAAAATGGACGCCAAGTCCGCCGAGGCGGCGAGGGAATATCCCAGCAGCAGGACCGGCAGTACAAAATAACGGTTTAGCTTCATGGTAGCCTTTGATTGTGGAAAGCCGAAGGTGTTCAATGCAATCTTTTTCGGGGAGGCCGCTAGCACGGCCTCCAGGTTGTAGTGCTCGATCTGGCGGGTAATCTGCCGCGCCCCTTCGGTTCAAACTATTCGATAATATCGAATAGTTGCCTCCAGGCGCAGCTCCCTTTCGGCTATTCCGCCTTCTCCACCCGCAGCAGCAGACGGCAATCCGAACTCAGGGCAAACAGATCGCGTACCTTTTGGTAAAACCGCTTTTCCGAGGCCCGGATTTCGCGGATGCGGGCCAGCAGTTCGTCGAAGTAATCCCAGCCGCTGGGATTCTTCAACCGCTCGTCGTTCATGACGAAGCCTTTTACCAGATATTCGCTCAAGTTGACCGTCGCCCACTGGCGGAACTGGGTGCCACGGGCGCTTTTCACCCGGTAGCCCACCGCCAGAATCATCTCCAAACGATAGAGTTTGGTGCGGTAACTCTTGCCATCGGCGGCAGTTGTCAAGGAATCCTTGACAACTGATTCCTCTGGCAACTCTTTATCGGTTAGAATGTTGCGAATGTGCAGGCTGACGTTTTGTTTGCTGGTGGCAAACAGCTCCGCGATCTCAAGCTGGGTGAGCCAGACCGCCCCGCCATCAATCCGGAGATCCAGACGGGTTTTGCCATCTTCGGTGGTATAGAGAATCAGATCGCTCATGCGGCGAAACTTTTTGGGTTGTGGGCGGATGATATTTTGCCGACCGCACCTTCGGAATCAAGGTAAAGCATATGGCGGAAGGACGGAACCACGATTTTGTTTTTTGGTTTGAGGCGAGGGTGGCGATTGGGCGAGCTTTCAGCCCTGATGAGGTTTGCGGGCCGGTTCCTGGGGCGGGTGCCCCAGGCTGGTATGGTGCGCGCCGTTGGCGCTGGCGGAGGCCAAGGCCGGGAGGGGCGAAGCCGGACGTCCCCAATCTCTGTGCCCTATGCGTTCTATGCGGTTATTTAGACTGAAGTTTTCCCCCACCCTTCTGTCAAAAATCCCGCCCCGCATTTGACATTTCAAAACCCGTGCTATATTACCCGGTTGGAGGTTTACATGGTAAACTCACCGTCACGGCCAAACGTGCGCCCGGTTGACCCGCCACCCCTTGGCGCGTCCGTCCGGCACCCCTTCCTTTTACCCCCGCCCGCCCCCCGCCCGGCGCGGGGTGAAGACGTCACCGTCCCCACGATTTTGGATGCTGGGGCCGGTAGCCATTTGCCAAATGGTGGCCGTCCGCCAGGACCAATCAAGGCAAAAACCCCTGTAATCGTGCATAATCGTGCCTCATCAAGGCAAACGCTTAAAAGATATGTCCCTTCCCATTCCGCCCCATCCACGGAGCGCGGGTCGGCGACCCGCACCAATATGACCAAGCCTGCAACCGTGATGATCTCCACGCGCCACTTCTTGGATGTAGGAAGTTCGATGTTGGTTGTTGGATGTTTCCCCATTTCCCTAGCAATCGTGCATGATCAAGCCTCATCAAGGCATCTGCTGAAAATGTTAACCCCCAATTCCTGGCCCGGTTGCCTGCCTTAGCTTTTGCCATGGGGCAACGTGCAAAACGGTCGCGGATTGAACAATCCACGCTTTTAAAGTGTCCATGAATCAGTTTATGAAAACCCGTGATATCAGCGTGTTCCGGCACCCGCACGGACGCGCGTTCACCTTGATTGAACTGCTCGTGGTCATCGCCATTATCGCCATTCTGGCGGCGCTGCTCCTGCCCGCGCTGTCGCTCGCAAAAGCCAGGGCCCATGAAATCGCCTGCCGCAGCAATCTGCGGCAAATATCATTGGGCACCATGCTGTATGCCAACGATAACAACGATCGCATGTGCGAGGAACGTTCGGGTACCGGTCTGGGTCCGGAAGGTCTCCCACCCCCCAAGCCAAATTCCGGTCACGTCCAGACCTGGCGTTTTGCCCTGCTGCCGTATGCCCCGCGCGCCAATACAAACGATGCCACCGGATTGTGGGTCTGCCCCACCAAACCGCCGGATTGGGATTTCTCCGTGCTCGAAGTGGATGATGACGTGAAATCCAGCTATGGCCTGGCGGAAGACTCTTTATGGAGCACCTACGGCCCCATTGGCGTTCGCAATTTTGGTGTGACCGCTGTGCCCAAACCCACGCAGACCATTTTGCTGGGCGACACCTTCTGGGGCGGTCCGGGCATTACCTCCAACTTTTTGGACGATAGCAAGGGCTGGCTGGGCTTCTGGCACTCGCGGCGGTCGAACTATGCGTTTTGGGATGGTCACATAGAGGCCGTGCGGCCGATCAAGACCATCACCGATGACGAGGACGACTGCATGTGGGGACACAATACCCGCCCACACAGCCTGCACCTGACCGTCCGGGACAAAGCGGTGATACCGTACCTGTAACCGGGCCGCTTGAGGAATAGAACCGGGACCACGGCAAAACCAGCCTTATAAGTTTAGCCGGTACGGTAACAGCAGCTTGCCGCCCAAGCGGTCCGCGCCCAGCCTCGTGGCCGTCATGGCGAAGGAGAGCCCCCAATCCGGGCTGGCGGAAGAAGCATAGCGTAAAAACTGTGGATAAACACCTATCCCCCATATTTTGTCAACCAGAAGGCAATATTGAGTTATTTACGCAACGTCTTCGCACGGCAAGACCGCATTGCATGTGCAATGCATATTGGTTTTGACGGGGCGGCGAAGTAGGCTTGACTTGAAGTTGTGGGTTGTTAACGTTGAAAAAATCAGATTTAGCCCGTATTAAGCTAATTTTTTAGCTTGGCATGTCAGTTGCTTAAATAGTGGTGTCAGTTGAGACAACCAACAACCTAAACCCAAACAGCAAATTATGAAGCCAAACAAAATCAATTCCTTGCAGCGCACCATCGCCGCGATCGTTTTCACCATCCTGGCCGCCGCTCCCGCCTTGCATGCGGATACGGCGAACGCCAGCGGCGGCGTGGTCTCCCCGGTGCAGTCGAAGGCGGACTCTTACAATTTGGCGACGCCGGATCCCGTGATGCTTGCCGGCTCAGATGCGGCAGCCAAGAGCTTTGACACCACGGTGCTCCCCAGCCTGACTTCCTTCATCAAGACCACGTTGCCGGAATCGGTCGATAATACCAAGAGCGCAGCCTTTGAAGTGGACCCCAACAATATCGTGCTGGCCAACAACACGGCGGTGCGCGCGTATTTTGTCTCGGAAGGTGCCTCGTTTCACAATGCCTTGGGCGTGGATGCCGTGGCACCCGGGCAGGCTGGCCCGCAGAGTTCGTGGGATGAGGTGACGAGTCCGACGGCCAAGACGGTGTTTGCCGATACGTCCAGCAGCGAAGGCGGCTTTTCCTCCAGCCCCTATGGCACCCGCACCCCGACCGATCCGGTGCTGCCGGGCGACTTTGTGAATCTGGGCAAATATGCCGCCGGCACCAAGCTGGATTTCTTTCTAATGGCCAATGGCGCGGACCAGTCCTGGTCGCCGATCTATTCGACGGACGCGACGTTGAACAACGACGGTTTCAGCCAGCATGTGGGCGTCTTTACGACGCACCTTTTCGCGGTGCCGCAGCTGAATAGCCCGTACCTCTTCCTCACGTTTGAAGACCAGTGGGGCGGTGGCGACCATGACATCAATGACACGATCATTGCCTTGGATGTCGGGGTGGCCACGGTAAATTCCCTGCTGGCCACGCCGGAACCGGCGATGCCGCTGACCTTCGCGGCCTGCCTGGGCCTGGCGCTCATCGCGGTGCGCAAAAACAAAAAGGCCACGGTTTAATCCCCGGGCAACTCATCACCAACCAACCCCACCGGAATCTCCGGTATGAAAATAAAAATCCTCATCGCCGTCGTCGTGCTCGCCATTCTGGGCACGGCGGCTTTTTTTGGCCTCAAAGCGTGGCGCAACAGTGTGGCCATCAAACAGGAACAGCGGGCCTTTACCCGGGCGGAGGAATTGATCCACAGCGGCCAGCCGGATCAGGCGTATCAGCTGGTGCGCACCCAGCAGCGGCCGAAGTCCAAGCTGGACTGGGGCTCGGTGGAAGTGGAAGCCTATGCCGGCATGCGCGATGCCGCGCGGCTCGCCCACGTGTTTGAAACGGCGCCGGCGCGGGTGCTGCGCAATGAGGAAGCGTCGCTGGTGCTGGCCCGCGCGTACATGAGCGGTCGCAATCCCACCCAATATAATAAAATCCGGCCGGTCTGGAAGGGGCACGAAACCCGCAAGGACGACTGGCTGGCGCTGGACAGTGATTTGCTGCTGGTGGCGGGCAAGCCGAAGGATGCGGAAAAATTACTGCGGTCACAAACCCTGACCGGCAAAGCGGAGGCTTCCCGGCTGGAGCGATTGTCGCTGCTGGTGGCGAATCGGGATCTGCCCCAGGCCTGGCAGCTGCTGGCGGATGCCACGGCGCTCGACCCAAAGAATCCGGAGCTGCGTTCCTTCCGCGCCCAGATTTTGGAAACGGCCGGCAAGCCGGAGGCGGCCCGGGTGGAATACACGGCGGCGCTGGCGGCGGATCAGAAGAACCCGCTGCTGCGCGACCAGCTGGCCGAATTTTTCTTCCGGCAGGGCAATTATGATTATGCCCTGAAATTGTGGCAGGCCTGCCTCCCGGATCCCACGTTTGATTATGTGTGGCTGAAAACGGCGTTTTGGGGCCGCATGATTCATCCGGTGGAACTGGATGCAGCCAAGGTTTCCGAGGGCGACCTGCAACCGCTGGTTCGCTGGGTGATCGAATTGCCGGCCGGCCAGTTTGGTGACACCAACACCTTTGCCCAGCTCCCGCTGGCCCGGAATTATTCGGGCCAGCGTCAGGAAGTCTTCTGGCTGCGTGTGGCCGATGCCCTGCAGCACCACCGGGAACGGGAAGCGGCGCAGCTGCTGCAATTTAACAGCTTTCATGCCCGCTCCTGGCAGCCGGATCTTGAATCCGCCCTGGTCCGGATCCTGCACTATCGTTACAAGAAATCCCTGAATCCGGAAGGCTACTTTTACGCCAGCGCCACGCCTTCCACCAACCAACACCAGTTTTTCGCCGCGCTGCAATCCCTGGCCGCCCAGGAACGGGCGGATGGCCGCGTGACCGTGCCGGCCGACCTGGATGCGCTGCTGCGCGGGCCGGACGCCTTTGCCTCCGCCTTCATCGCCGCCGGCTGGCGTGAGGCCGCGCTGAACCTGTGTGCCGTGGACACCACGCCCACCAATGAACCGAGCTGGTTCGCGTATGGCATGGCCGAGGCTTTGCGCATGAATCAAGACAACGCCGCCGCGGAAAAATTCATCGCCCGCCAGCAACCGGATCCCGCGCTGAAATTATTGACCGCCGAAATGCTCATTGCGGATGGCAAGACCCAGGACGGCTTGAACCATCTGCCGGAACTGGCCCGGCTGAACACCCCGGTGGGTTACCGCGCCAGCTATCTGCTGGCCCTCGCCTCCGTGGATGCGAAACAGTATGACACCGCCGGCAAATGGGTGCGGCAAAACCCGCTGCTGGCCAATGAGCTGTCCGGTCAGGAATTGCTGGCGGACATCGCCCTGCGCGCCGGCCAGACCGCCCAGGCGGAAACGATTTACCGCTCGATTGAAGGCTCCTCCCTGCAGGCGAAAACCTACTTTGCCCGGAAGGCGTTTGATCAAAAAGACTGGAAGCTGGCCCGGGAATTGACGGCCCAGCTGATCCGCCAGGCGCCGGATGCGCTCCAGTTCCGGGCGGATATGGCGGAAATTGACAAGGCCGAGTCCGCTGTCAAAAAATGAATCGCAAAGATTATGGCTGGCTGGCCGGATTGCTTGTACTGGCCGTCCTGATCTGGTTGCGCGACCGCTCCTGGCTGTCGGCGCCGGAGGAGGCCCTGCCGTTGTTTGCGGCGCTGCCCCTGTTTTTTCTGCTCGGCGGCGGACGGGCCATCCTGGCCCGGACGGCGACGGTGCCGGTGCCCACCGGCCGGGTGCTGACGGGTGCCATTTTGCTGGTCACCGGCCTGGCGCTGAACATCACCATTTTGCTGGCCCTGGCTTGGACGGTTTTTTTCCGGACATGGCTGGTCACTCGCACGGCGGCAGAGAAACTGGCA
>CAIJGS010000293.1 GCA_903820285.1 uncultured Verrucomicrobia subdivision 3 bacterium
CCTAACATCAGTTTTCTTGATTTCACCCAATTTTCAAAATTCGACCTCGTTTTTCCCCAATAACCACGGCCCTCCCACCCGAGTGCGCTGTGAGCGCGTATTATTTTTCCGGAGGACATGCCATACTCAGCTAAAAGCATATGAGCAAATACCCATCCATCACCGGCGCAACTATCCCCGCTTTTCCCGTATTTTGCGTATTTCGCGGTTAAATCCCCTTTCTTTGTCCCATAACCAAACAAACCTATGAACCGCACCAGCAAAATCACCCGTCTGCCCAAAACCCTCCGCGAAGAACTCAACCAGCGCCTCCGCAACGGCGAACCCGCCCACATCATCCTCCCTTGGCTCAACAAGCTCCCCGAAGTCCTCGCCTTATCGAAGAACATTACGGCGGCAATCTTATCTCCCCCCAAATCTCTCCGACTGGAACCTCGGCGGCTACCGCGAATGGCTCACCCGCCAGGAAATGCGCGAATCCTCCAAAGACTTCGCCGCCGAGGCTCCGCACCTCACCGCCGCAGCCGGCGGCTCCCTCCTGAATCCCCTCACCACCGCCATCCACGCCCGTTACGGGGCACTGCTGTCCAAAATGCCCCTCGATGGTGAAACGCCCAAACATATCCGGACCCAACTCGACGCCGTCCTCCGCGTCCATCAGGCCCTCATCCAGGATCGCCGCAGCGACCTCATCGCCCAAAAGAACGCCATCCTCGCCGCCGAACAGGAGCGCAAACGCCAGAAGACCAACGATGAATTGATTGAAGAGTTCAAGACCTGGGCCGCCCGCCCCGAAGTCCGCGCCGCCCTGTTTGATGAGTACGAAGACGACAAAGAGCGTCAGCACCACTTCCAGCTCTTCATGAAGACGATCCGTCCCAACCCCGACGACATCACCCCCGCCGGCCAGGAACCCAAAAAGAAGCCCGCATACGAAGAAGTCGAAGAGGACGACGACGGCGAGGAAGAGAAAGCAGCAGGAGAAGAAGCCGCCGACGGCGGCGAATTCGGCGTCGCCAAAGGCACGTTCCCCAAAGTGAACATCCCCGTCGTCCGCTGGGACGAACGCTCTGACGGCAGCTTCGATGAAGCCGCTCACTTGGCATTATATGCCCACACCGAAGAAGACCTCCGCCGCGAAGAGGAACGCTCACCCAACCCTCTCCCCAAGGCGAGGACTTTGACTTGGCACACGTTTGGTGAATTTGAAAACTGATCCGTCTCATCCAGCGGGTTGATTCGCGGGAAAAACTGCACTCAAGATTTAGCGTGGCGTGGTGACGCGGGCGTTGGAGATGAGCTCCCAGAATTTGGGGTTTTCCTGGAGGGTCTCGTCTTCGCCGGTCTTGAGGCCGGAGCGGTAAAAGAAGTCCTTGAGGGTGTGGCGGCTGAGAATGCGGTGCACGAGCACGCCCAGTTCATGGCGTTCAAAATAGACCCGGTAATCTCCGACGCGAAAGCGGTGGAGAATATGGTTGTCGCGCTGGAGCTTGCCGAAGTCGTCGAGTTCCGCGCCGAGGACGTGCTGCGGCAGGCCGCGAAATTCGCCCAGTATCTGCAATTGCAGTTCCTTCGGCATGCGGGCCAGTTCGGCGGCGCTCGCGGGCGTGAAAATGATTTGAAACGTGTTCATGGACATCGGTTGGCGTCAGGCGCCTTCAGGTCTTATGGTTGACAGCGTAACACCGGTTCCCGCCGGATTCAAAACGTTTTCCACGCAGGCGCACCCCGCGAGAAATTCCGTCACCCGAAAGAGAAGTTGTAACTTGGCGACGGATGATCAAGTCTGGCTGACTGGGAATGAACGTTCACCTGAACATTTTTTTATCGCCATGCCGGCTGCTGGCGCTGGTGGCTGCCTGCGTGGCAGGCGGATCGACCACGTATAGCCAAGAAGCGGCGGGCGCGGTGAATCCGCATGTGGTGCTGGTGAACTCGTTCGATGGCTGGGGCACTTCGCTGTGCTGGTGGGCGCATGTGGTGGGCGGCTATTCCAACCGCGAGGAATTTGCACAACTGGCCTTCGTAAAACTGGGGCTGAACATTGTGCGCTACAATATTGGCGGCGGCGAAAATCCCGCGCTGCCGGATTCCATGCAGCCGCGCGCCCGGGTGCCGGGGTTTGAGTCTTCGCCGGGCGTGTGGGATTGGAGCACGGATGCGAACCAGCGCTGGATGTTGCGCCGGGCGGTGGACCTGGGCGCGAATCGCGTGGAGGCCTTCGCCAATTCCCCGCCGTGGTGGATGACCGCCAGCGGCAGTGTGACGGGTTCCACCAATGGGACGACAGACAATCTGCTACCGCGCTTTGAGGATGCCTTTGCCTCATATCTCGTGAACACGGTCAGCAACCTGACCGTACTGGATCGCGTGACATTTGACTATCTGACGCCGGTGAATGAACCGACCTCGGGATGGTGGAAATATGGCGGGCATCAGGAAGGCTGCCACATTGGACCGGCCCAGCAGGCGCGGCTGGTGCGGTTGATTCACCAGCATCTGGTCGCGGCGGGCATGACGAACGGCATCATTGCCTCGGAAGACAACAGCGAACTGGAAACGTACAATTCGTTGCATGCCTACCGGTCGGCGGATTTGAATCTGGTCTCACTCTTTGCCACCCACACCTACACGGTCAACGCGCCGGAGGAATTGCGGCGGTTCGCCCAAATTCGGTACAAGCCCCTGTGGGTTTCCGAATACGGCGATGCCGATGCCTCCGGCCTGACGATGGCACGGCGGATTCAGAGCGATCTGACAGTGATGCGCGCCCGGGCGTGGGTTTACTGGCAGGTGGTGGATGGCACGGGCGGCTGGACGATGATCAAGAACCGCGAGAACGGCGATGCCCGGCATGAGCCGAGCGAAAAATTTTATGTGCTGTGGCAGTTCAGCCATTTCATCCGGCCCGGCTGCCAGCTTATCGGTGTGAATGAAGCCCATTCGCTGGCGGCGTATGATCCGGCCGGGCAGAAGCTGACGGTGGTGGCGGTCAATGACGGCACCAATGCGCTGAAGGTGGTGTATCACCTGGCGGCTTTTGCGCAGACGGGAACGGCGGTAAGCGTCACGCGAACATCAAAAACGGAACCAGGCGTGTCGCTGGCTGACATCGCCTTGGAAGGCAAAGGATTCACCGCCAGCCTGCCCGCCGGATCGGTGACCACGTTTGTGATTCCGAATACCTCCGTCGCAGCGGCTGGGCAGGACTGAAATTATTCCGTCGGTTGGGATTCCGGGGCATCCGTGCGGAACTGCGGTGCCGGGAGGCCGGCGGCGTTGAAAAGATTACAACCCTCCGGGAAATTCACCCAGGCATAGCGAACGGCAACGGGTGCTGTCACAATCGGACAGCTGACCACCACGGTATCGCCATCGATTTTGGCATCAGCGGGAACGAACTTCATATCCGTGCCGGCGATGGTGAACCATTTGAGCGGACCATCCTTGGCCACCAGACCGCCGCCGAGGTGGGAAAAAGTGACGCGAATGGTGCCGCCTTCGACTTTCATGGATTGATAGACGGGCCCGGAGTATTCGATGGATTGCCCATAGACGTTGGCCCGGGCAATGCGCGCAAGGCGGTCGCCGACATCCTGTTTGTTATGCGGATGAACGTTTTTCGCTTCGCCAATATCCATCGCCACGGCCATGCCGGTATTCGGCCGTGACAGAATTGTCGCCTGTGCCTCCCGCACCCAGGGGTTATTGCTATCCGCCTGCTGGCCGGCGAGCTGCACGATATAAAACGGAAAATCACCTTCACCCCAGAGCGCGCGCCAGTTGTGCACCAGCGTGGCCTGCACCCGGGGATACAAAGCGCGTCCCGCCGTGCCGCCCACGATGGATTCGCCCTGATACCAGATGGCTCCGCGAATCGCGAAAGGAATGACCGGGTGGATCATGCCGTTGAACAGCACGGTGGGGTTATGCTGGTCTTGGATGGGGTCGCGCGGACCGGGGCTGCGCTTGCGACTTTTTTTGGCGGTCGCCTTGGTCGTTGAATCGGTGGTCGGGCCGTTCGGGGCTGAGACATCTTCCGAGCGGGGCGGAGCCACCACCGGCGGCGGGTTGGTGCGGAAGAATTCTACGGCGGCATCAAACCGGGTAAGCATGGGTTGCAACTGCGGATCGGCCGCCAGGGCTTCGCGCTGAATCCACGCTTCCGCCGTGCTCGCGCCGAAGGCCAGCGTGATGATGCCGACCGGCACGTGAATCTCGGCTTGCAGATCACGCGCAAAGAAATAGCCCACGGCGGAAAAAGCCGGCACCGTTTCCGGACTGCACACCTGCCATTCCCCGGCGACATTCGTCTGCGGGGTGTAAGCCTTGGCTGCATTGCCGGTAAACATGCGGACCAGCGGATGATTGGCGGCGGCAATCTCCGATTCCTCATTCATCGCGCCGGCGAAATATTTTACTTTCTTGGAGACGGAGAAATCCATGTTTGATTGTCCTGAGGCCAGCCAGACTTCGCCGACGAGCACATCCTCCAACACGATCGGTTGCGTGGATTGCGAGCCGGTAACGGTGAATTTCCGGCTCTCGGCGGAAGCGGTCAGGGGCGAAAGTTTGAGCTGCCATTGGCCGGTGGCATCGGCGGTGGCGGTTTCTTTCTGGCCGGCAAATTCGACCGTAACCACTTCCCCGGCGGCGGCAGTGCCCCAGACCGGCACGGAAACATTCCGTTGCAACACCATATGACTGGTGAACGGACTGGCCAGTAGCACCCGGGCCTGGGCGGCCACCGTCAAAAACAGGCAAAATAAGATAACAGTAAGGGACTTCATGCAGTCCAAGACGCCGGGCCGGGCGGATTGGTTTCCGGATTCAGTCGGGCATTCGCAAAACCGGCCGCCTTTCCCTGTCCGATTTTTGCGTCGCCGGGTATTATCTCATGAGTGAACGATTTGACTGACCAACAGTTGCTGGCGGCATATACCGAGTCCGGATCGGAGCCGGCGTTTACGGCGCTGGTCCAACGCCACCTGGATCTCGTGTATTCGGCAGCGTTGCGCATGGTGAACAATCCGCACCAAGCCCAAGATGTCACGCAAGGGGTGTTTCTGGCCCTGGCCCAAAATGCCCGCCCGCTGTCCCGCCACCCGGTGCTGAGCGGTTGGCTACACCGCACCGCCCGGAATCTGGCAGCCAAGGCCGTGCGCTCCGATGTCCGCCGGCAGACCCATGAACAGGAAGCCGCCGCCATGAATGAACTGCTAGCCCATCCCGATCCTGCCGCCTGGAAAACCATCGCCCCCCATCTGGATGAAGCGCTGGGCGAACTGGGCGAACCGGACCGCGATGCCCTGCTGCTCCGCTATTTTGAGCGCAAATCCGCCCGCGACATGGCCGGCCTGCTGGGCATCAGCGATGAAGCCGCACAAAAACGGGTCACCCGCGCCACCGAACGGCTGCGCGAAGGGTTGGTGAAACGCGGTATCACGGTTGGATCCGGCGGCCTGGTTGTTTTAATTTCCGCCAATGCCGTGCAATCCGCGCCGGCCGGACTGCTGGCTACGGTTTCCACTTTCGCCCTCGCCGGTACCATCACCACCTCCGCCATCATAACCACCACCCATACCCTTGCCATGACCACCCTGCAAAAAGCCATCATTGCCGCCGCCTTGGCCACCGCCGTTGGAACGGGCGTTTTCGCCGCCCACCAGAGCGCCCGCTGGCAAAGTGAAAATACCACTCTGCAGCAACAACTGGTCCAGCTTCAGACGGACAATCAAAGTCTCTCCAACCGACTGGCCACGCCGGTACCGGATGTCTCCGGGCTGTCGGCCAAGGAGTTTAATGAGCTTTTGAAATTGCGCGGCGAAGTCGGGGCGCTCCGGCGACAGGCCGGTGAACTGGAACAATTACGGACCGAAAACCAAACCATCCGCCGGCACCTGGCGGAAGCCACCCGGCCGGCGGCGGCAGCGGGAGCCGATCCCTCCGCCTTCAAGCTCATCAGCCGGCAAACCGTGGATGCCGCGAAATACATCGGGCTGGCCATGGCTATCTATTCGGCTGATCATAATGAGCAATACCCCACGAATTTCGATGGCATTCTGAGTTGCCTGAATGCGGATTATACCAATAGTTCGGGTAACCTGAGCCTGGATACATTTGAATTGCTCAACACCGGCGTGGCGAATCGCCAGACGCCACATTTGATCGCCTTACGCGAGCGGGCACCGCGTCGCACCCCGGAGGGGCGGTGGGAGCGGATATACTTGCTGGCTGATGGCAGCGTCCAGACCTTGCGCACGGATGACGGGAATTTCGACAGCCTGGAACAGACATTGCAGCAAGCCAGCCAATGAACAATCCGCGCGGCAAGACTGCGGGAGGGTAACAAAAAAGGCGCAGGCATCACACCTGCGCCGTTTCATTGCCACGTCGCCAGCGAAGCGGCCGTCCACCGGGAAGCGGACTGAAACCTGCGGCAATGTGGTCAGTCAAACCATAGCACACCTGGTTGGGAAGGCAAACGGGCGGAAAGATAATTGTCTTTTCCAGTTGAAATAGTTCATTAGAGGCGCAAGATTGATTTAGCCATCCCTACCGTCTCAACTTATGAAAACTGCCAGTCTCTTTGCCGCCAATTCTCCACTGGGGACCATCGGTGAATCCGAATTGTTAAACGCGCTGCCGGATGGCGCCTATATCACGGATGTGGACCGGAAAATCCTGTTTTGGAATCACGCCGCCGAACGCATCACCGGCTGGCGCGCCAGCGAGGTAGTCGGGCGCTCCTGCCAGGACAGCCTGCTGGCCCATGTGGACAAGGACGGGAATTGCCTGTGCGGCCACGACACCTGTCCGCTGCACCGCAGTATCGTCACAAACCAGCCGAGCGAGGAACCGCTGCTCGTCTTTGCCAAATGCAAATCTGACCGCCGGCTGCCGGTGGAGGTTTCCGTGGCGCCGATCACCAATGCGGCGGGGGAAGTCGTGGGCGGCATTGAAATTTTCCGAGACGAGCGCAACAGTCTGCAGGATCTGCTCCGCGCGAAAACGATTCAGGATCAATCGATCGCCTGCCGGCTGCCGCCCGACTTCCGCGTGGAATTTCAGGTGCTTTATCAGCCGCGCGATGTGGTGGGCGGGGACTTTTATCAAATCGAGCAACTGAATGAACACAGGTACGGTATATTGATTGCGGATGCCATCGGGCACGGGGTAGCAGCGGCGCTTTACACCATGCAATTGCGCATGCTTTGGGCAGATCATCACGATCTGCTGGATCAGCCGGCGCGTTTTTTGCGTACCATCAACCGGCAGTTGCATGGCTTGGTGCATGAAGCGGGTTTTTTTTGCACCGCCGCATATCTGATTTACGACTCGGCCGAAGGTTGGATTCGCTGTGTGCGCGCCGGACATCCTTCGCCGCTGATTCTTCGCGGCGCAGATGGTCAGATAGAAACGCTCGGCCAGTCGCAAAGCGTGCTGGGCATGAAACCAGACAGCGCCTACACCGAGTACCAGACGCAGCTGGCACCGGGCGACCGGGTGCTGCTGTATACGGATGGGGCCACGGAAATTTTTGATGCCCAGGATGAATTGCTCGATCCGGCAGGACTGGCCCGCCTGGCGTGCGAACAGATGGCCACCGCTCCGGATGGCGCCCTTGACCTCAAAGCCCTGGCGGAAAAACTGCTTCAATACAGCAATCAGATTCATCTCAACGATGACCTGACGCTGATCCAGATTCACCGGCTGGTTTAAACCTGAAAAGTGAAGTTGGCACGGCCGGGTGGATCGCCGCCAGCGATGTGGCGCAGACATTCTTGTCTGCGGGTTCACGGGACTTTCCAGTCCCGTGTTGCCACTGCCCGGCGACTGGAAAGTCGCCCGAACCCGCAGGCTGGAAAGCCTGCGCTACAGAGCATGCGCGGTCCCAATTCGGTATTCGGGTGATCAGCGCAAACATTTTGAATCATTTTTCTGCCCGGCCGCAATCTTCACGTTGGCTTAATGTTGGGTCGTGTATGGTGACGGCATGATTATTAACCGCAGCAACCAAGTGAACCAAAGTCCCGCCGGATGGCGGACGGTGGCGGCGGGAGCAATAACAACCACGAAAGATAACATTATGAAAAAATCGGCAATCCTATTGGCGCTGGCACTTGGCGTGTCCGCGATGACGGTAATGGCTCAGGATCAGGGCGGCACCCCGCCGACCGGGGACCGGCCCCCGGGTGCGGATGGCGGTCAAGGTGGTCCAGGAGGGCGCATGGGCGGACCCGGCGGTGAACGCGGCCAGGGCGGCTTCCATCTGCTGCCTCCGCGCGCGAAGGAAGCGTTGAACCTGACGGCAGATCAGGAAAAAGACCTGGCTGCGTTGGAGGCGGAGACGAAGGCCAAGCTGGAAAAAATCCTGACGCCCGAACAGATGACCAAGCTTAAACAAATGCGCCCGCCGCAACGCGGTGGCCAGGGTGGACGCGGCGGCCGTGGTGGTCAGGGTGGACCTGGCGGCGGTCCCGGCGGACCTGGTGGTGATCAAGGCGGTCCCGGCGGCATGGGCGGACCCGGTGGTCCCGGCGGCGGCGGCGACAATCAGCCTCCGACCCAGCCTCCGACCCAGCCTCCGACGCAATAATTAGCATTCCCAAAACACAAGAACGGCGACAGTAATGTCGCCGCTCTTTTTATTCCATCTTCGCCGCCGGCCGTTCAGGCTAGCTTCCACGGGGCCCGGTATTCACGGGTGAGCCAGGACGCATCGCCGGTGCCATCCACGAACTGTTCGGTCTGCGGATTCCACTTGAGGCCCTTTTGGTTGAAATAAACCTGGTTCACCAAGTTGCAGACGGTGGCGGAACGGTGGCCGGTTTCCACGTCGCAGCAGGGGAGTTTGCGCGATTGCATGGCCTTGACCCAATCGCTGATATGATTGGTGCTGCGGTAGAGGCGCACGGCATTGGGCGGCAGCAATTCCTTCAGCAAGGGCGAATAATCATCCATGACGTCGGACTTGAGCTGGTCGCCGAGCCAGAGCTGGAACTTGCCGCGGTTCACATTGATTTTGCCTTTGTCGCCGAAGAAGGTGATGCCATTGCCTTTCTTATGCGTGACCTCCTGACCGGTGGCGTAGCGCCAATGGACGCCGAACTGGGCATCGGCGGTGTCGGCGGGGAAAAATTCCACGGGACCGCCGTCGTCGTAGCCAAAGGCCCATTGGACAATGTCGAAGTGATGCGCGCCCCAGTCGCACACGCCGCCGCCGCCGTATTCGCGGTAGTGCCGCCATTCGGGATAACCCTTGGGCATGCCGCGCGGGCTGAGAATGGAGTTGTAGGGGCGCGTGGGAGCCGGTCCCAGCCAAAGATCCCAATTCAAGCCGGGCTCGGCGGGTTCTTCGGGAAGATTGCAGGGAATCGGCGGACCACTAACCGAGACCTCGGTATGCGCCACGGTGCCGATGACGCCGTTGCGCACCAGTTCGCAGGCGGCGCGAAATTCGCCCATGGAACGTTGCATGCTGCCGACTTGGAAAATCCGATTATTTGCGCGAGTGGCTTGGACCATCGCCCGGCCTTCGAGCACGGTATGGGCCATGGGTTTCTCGCAGTAAATATCCTTGCCAGCCCGGGCGGCGGCGATGGCCACGAGCGCGTGCCAGTGATCCGGCGTGGCGATGACGACTGCGTCAATATCCTTGCGCGCCAGCAAATCGCGGAAATCCTGATAGGTGTCGCAGCCTTTGTAGGTGCCGGAATCGGTATTTTTGGCGTAGGCGGATTCGACGGCCTTTTTCGCCAGATCCAGCCGGGTGCCGTCCACATCGCTGACGGCGAGCACGCGGACATCCTTGCGCGGGAGGCAGGCATGCATCAGACCGTTGCCCTGCTTGCCGATGCCGATGAAGCCGAGGGTGATCTGTTTGCTGGGCGTGCTGTCCGCCGCCCATAAGCGGGAGGGCAAAATGAACGGGGCCGCGCCGGCAATGGCCGCCGCCTTGATAAAATGGCGGCGGTTAAACGAACGAAGTGAATTCATGTATGGTAATGGATTGGCGAATGTCTGTTGAACCAGACCGGGAATCCGTGGTGATGGTTACGGTTTTTCTTGAGCCCGGCGGGTACGATACGAAAGAATGACGTAATGTTGATGAAATTGAGCGGATCGCAAGGAAAGGCCCAGCGCCTTGCCTGAGCCCGCCCATGCCATGGACTGGCCAATGCTGCTGCTCGCCGGATTTGCGGTGATGTTTATCGGCGTGGCCAAGGCGGGGTTCGGCGGCGGCCTGGGCATGCTGGTCACCCCGCTATGCGTGCTGGCCTTTGGCCCCAAAACGGCCATTGGCATCCTGCTGCCACTGCTGTGCGCGGGCGATGCCTTTTCGGTGTACCACTACTGGCGGCGCTGGCAGGCGGGCAATTTGAAATACCTGCTGCCCGGCGTGGTGGTGGGGGTGATCACCGGCATCCAGTTCATTGGCCGGTTCTCGCCCCGGGAACTCAACCTGGCCATTGGCATCATTGCGGTGCTGTTCGCCAGCTTCCAGTTTTCCAAGGATCGCCTGTTTCGGAATCAAAAGGCGTTCGTGCCCAATTATCGCGTTGGCTGGCCGTGCGGCATCGGCATGGGCATCACCTCCACATTTGCCCATGGAGCCGGACCGCTGGGCGCCATGTTTCTGCTGCCGCAGCGGCTGCCGAAAGAACTGTTCGTGGGCACCAATGTTTTGATCTTCACCTGCGTGAACTGGATCAAGATGCCGTTTTTCTGCATCGACCGATCCATGGTAAACTGGCCGGTGTTCGCGCCGCAGGCCTTGATCACTCCGGCCACGCTGCTGACCAGCGCCAAGTTTTTCCCGCTGGTACCGCTCGGGGTCTGGCTGGGCATCTGGCTGAACCGCCGGTTTTCAGAAACCGGTTTTCTCAAGACCATTTACGTGATCCTGCTGATCACCGGGCTGCAACTGATCTTCAATTTTGATCTGGCGGCGCTGTTTCATTGAATTTTAGCCTGGGACACGTTTATCCTCTGCTTATGCGCACGCTATTCTGTCTCTGCTGTCTGATCACCTTCGGCGCTTTCGCCGCCGAACCGGTGCGTCAAGCGGGTCTGCCCACCACCACGCCCGTGACGCAGAATCGCGACCACGCCACGTACGATTGGGCCACCCGCCACGCGGCCGTGCTTGCATGGCACCAGACCTTCAAGCCGGACGTCGTCATCATCGGCGATTCGATCATTCATTACTGGGGTGGCGAACCCAAGGCGCCGAAAGCCTGGGCACCGCAGGCGTGGACGGATTGCTTTGCCGGGCTGAAGGTTTCCAATCTGGGCTTCGGCTGGGATCGCACGGAGAATGTGCTCTGGCGCATCGATAATGGCGAGGTGGATGACATCCATCCCAAGGTGATCATCATCAAGATTGGCACCAACAACACCGCCGTGAACAATACACCAGAACACTACTGTCCGGTTTAAAACTCCAGTAAACATTGATGATCGGTGATATCTGATGGCGTAGGAGTGGGTGGTTGTTGAGTAAGCGCCTGTAAAATGGGC
>CAIJGS010000294.1 GCA_903820285.1 uncultured Verrucomicrobia subdivision 3 bacterium
ACGCGGTCGGTCTGGATGCTCTTGTGTTCACCCATCTTGAGCTCGCCCTTAATCGTGCCACTCTGGTCAATCAATACCCGCCGCAGACCAAAACCGGCCGTCCCGCCCTGCCGGAAGCCCAGCGTCACCAGCCGGCAGGCGCCTTGGAACACTTTTGTGGATAGCTCGCGACTGTATTCGCCCGCCATCATCCGTTTCACCCCCTTGACGATGGTGCTCACCGGGCTGCCGTCGTTCTCGACTTGTTCCGCGCAGTAATGCACGGCCACCCCGGCCCAGCGGCACATGAATTCGTAATGCGCGCTCTCGTCAGCGTCTTGGAACCGTCCCCACCGGCTCACGTCATAAACGAGGATTTTGGAATAATCGGCCTTGCCCTCCTCGACATCGCGGATCATCTGCGCCAGCGCTTCCCGGCCCTCGATGTTCAGGCCGCTTTTCCCACCGTCGGAATACTCCTTCACAATCTCCAGCCCGCGACTGATGGCATAAGCGATGATGACGTCCCGCTGGTTGCTCGTCGAATACTGCTGGTGCTCCGTGGACATGCGCACATACAGCGCCGCCCGGCTGGCTAAAAGTTGTTCATCCCCTCTGTTCATGCGACGCCATCGGTTGCCCCTCCCACGAGTTTCCAACCACGGCAGCGGACATACCGTCGAATCACTTTTAGTTGCGCCTCGACGGAATCATCCGGGAGACTGCTGGCCTTGCGCCGATAAACGGCGGCTCGCTGCGTTCTTTTTTTCATGACTTGGTGGTTCAATTTTGCAACCCAAGAACATGCTACCGACTGCCGGCTATTACCCCTATCTGGATTTGTAACGCACCGGTTTTGCCTATCGGTTACGCCGCCAGTAGAAGGGATTTTTCTTCCGCCATTCTTGGACGCGCACCACATTGGCCGCGCCGCGCCAGTATTCGCAATTTCCCGGCTGGTCCAGCCAGCGCTGGTAACTGGCGCGTTTACGCGCTTTCTGGCATCGTTTCCGGGAGCAAAAGCGCTGGTGAAAGGCGGCTTTTGGATTGGGCGCGAACCACTGGTCACAGTGGGCGCATTTCTTTTCGGGATGCTTTTTTGGCATCCCACATTTTTAATGGCGCCCGCCGCGCCCGCACTTTTGGATTGGCATGGACTGCCAGTAAAACTGCCAGTAAAACTGCCAGTAAACGGGGTGGATGAGTGAGGCTTTGTTACCCCTAGTTACCCCAAGTTATTTTCAGAAAACCGTGGAAACCCCAATGAAATCGTGCGATAATCCCCTCGTAGGCAAAAAGAAAGAGGCCGGACACTACTCCGGCCTTTCTTGAGAACAAGCGCTTTAAATCTTGGTTGCCAGTTACCGCCAGCAACAAGATTACTATAGACCACCCCGGATTTTCCGCATGTCACCATAACTGGGGACAGAAGACGTTTTTCTAAAGTTGTTTAAAGTCAGATGTTTATGCCGAATTGGGGTGGGGTGTCGATGGAAAGCCTGTCAATTCGCCCGTTCCAGCCACGACAGCACCGGGCCCAGCAAATCGGAAAAATAGTAGGTCAGCGACTCATGCGTTGCCTCTGGTACCACCAGCAACCGGCTGCCCGGCAGCATCAGGGCCTGCAATCGTTCCACCTCCGACACCGGGGCGATCTGGTCCTCCGCCCCTGCCACCAGCAGGGCCCGCACCGGCTGCCGCCGCAGCGCAGTGGTCGTATCCAGTTCACTCGCCGGCTGGTCCAGCACCTTGGGCAACTGGATCAAACCGGACCTAATAATCCAGGCCGGCATCCAGGCGGCATAGTCGCGCCGGATGTTAAGCACCGCGTTCGAGAGGCTGGCGTAAGGCGCCACCGCCACCACCGCTTGAATCCGCGGGTCAACCGCCTGCCAGCGCAATGCCAGCGCCGCGCCGTATGATTCGCCCATCGCTGCCACCGGAGTCTGGAGTTGGCCATCCCGGGCCAGAGCATCCAACAACTGGCTCAGGTCGCGGGTTTCATATTTGCCGAAATAAATCTGTTTGCCCGTGGACCGGCCGTGCCCGCGCAAATCCACCAGCACACAGCGCCAGCCCGCTTCGCCCAGGCGCAAGGCCCAGGGCATCATTGAGAATTGCGCGAGCCCGTAACCGTGCAGCAATACCACCGTGCCCCGGGGCGCGGTGGTCCAGACGTTCGAACGCCCCGGCACCGTCGCCCGGAAATCAAACTGGAATTCTTTCCGCCCGTGATCCAGCCAGTTCGTGGAGGTGATCTTCAGTCCATAATCTGCCGGTTCCACCACGCGATAGCTGAGCTGTGCCGCCGGCGGGCCCACCGCTACCACGTGGGCGGTGAAATTCGTGAGCAGCTTGGGGCTGAATGCCAGGGTCACCGGTGCCTCCGCATCGAACCAGTCCGGGTAGCGGTTCGGGGCGCGTGCCAGCAAATGCGCCGCCACGGTGCCGCAGCCGGTGCAGCCCAAGGCCAGCATCAACGGCAGCAGCCAGCGGAGCAGGGTTGAAAATGTCATTGGCGGTTTCAAATGGTTGGTAATCCGTGGCCATGATGGGGGAAGGGGAGGGGCCGGGGGAAATAAAAAAGGCCGGACACTACTCCGGCCTTTCTTGAGAACAAGCGCTTTAAATCTTGGTTGCTGGTTACCGCCAGCGACATGATTACTATAGATCACCCCGGATTTTGCGCATGTCACCATAACTGGGGACAGGGAGTATTTTTTCTGGATGATCGAAAGAAGGAGCAGACATAAAGGCAGGGCGTAACCCTTCTGACGGAGCGCGACAGTGTCGGACACCAGTCGCAGCAAGATGGTTGGTCAATAGCTCCGGTGAGTTGCCTGAATCGGTTGAATGGAGATCGTTGCTGTGGCTGGCTTTCAGCAGCAGCGCGCTCCGTCGCCCAATTCCCGGCGCGCCGGGGTTGATTGTTGGCCGGGGCCGTTTATATTCGGTTCATGAACCGGCGGCAAGTATTGGACCTTTATTTTCTCGAGGCGCGTAGCAAGCTCATTGATCTGGCGGCCTTTCTCGATCGCGTGGAACGCGCTCCTGGCGAGGATGACTACCGGCTGCAGGCTTTGCGGGAGGCACTGTCCGAATTGAGCGGCCCCGCCAAGAGCCATGCCGAAGCCGTGCTGCTCGCGCTCAGCGACCCCACGACGGAACCCATTCCCGAGGCTCCCGGCAAAGGCGCCACCGGTGCCTGGCCCGGCAAAAAATAGGCGAACGGGCAACCACCATCCCTTTTTCACTCATGCGATATATCGAGCCTCATGCCCACATGGTCAGCCGCACCACCGACGATTACGAGCGGCTTGCGCTTGCCGGCTGCTGCGCCGTCTGCGAACCCGCCTTCTGGGCCGGGTTCGACCGCAGTTCACCCGCCGGTTTTTACGATTATTTCCGCCAACTTACCGAGCATGAGCCGGCGCGCGCCGCGAAGTTTGGCCTGAAACATTTCTGCTGGCTTTGCATCAACCCCAAGGAAGCCGAGGATGTTGGTTTCGCGAAAGAAGTCATCGCGCTGATTCCCCAGTTCATCCAACAGCCGAATGTCCTGGGCATTGGCGAGATCGGGTTGAACAAAAATTCCCGCAACGAAATGGAAGTGCTCGAAATGCACGTGGACCTCGCGGCGCGCTTCGACCAGCTCGTGCTCGTCCATACCCCGCATTTGGAGGATAAACTCAAGGGTACCCGCCTGATTCTAGATGTCCTGAAGAACCACCCGCGCATCCGGCCCGAACGCGTCATTATTGACCACGTGGAGGAACATACGGTCGGGATGGTACTGGACGCCGGCTTCTGGGCCGGCATGACGCTCTATCCCGAAACCAAATGCACCCCGGCGCGCGCTGTGGACATGCTGGAAAATTTCGGTCGCGAACGCCTCTGGTTGAACAGCGCCTGCGACTGGGGCGTGAGCGATCCCCTGGCCGTGCCGAAAGCCGCCCGTGAGATGAAACGCCGCGGCCATGCTGCTGACTTCGTGGATGGCGTGGTGTTTGGTAATCCGAAGAAATTTCTCAGTCAGTCGCCGAATTTTAAACTCGAATAACTATTGGGAGTATTCAGGCGAACAGGTGGTCCGTCTTTTACCGTCTCTGTGATCTCTGCGTTCCTTACGGTTAAATTATCCCCTTAGAATCCCCAAATCTGCCCTGCCGAACTCACCGGCATGAACTTGCCGGTACCGATGCATTGCAATTCCACTGCGGAACCTTGGCTGCCGTAAATGCCATTGGTATAGGTCGCCGTGGTCACTTGCGGCGTGCTTTGGGAAACATAGATGGAGCCCGTTGAGCTGGAGCTGCCGACAGCCATGGCCACGTGACTGCCATCACTGGACATGGTGGCCGCAAACCAATTGGTGCTCGGTGCGCCGGTCTGAGCAACCCACGAACTCCCCAGATTTCCGGAAAGGTATATTCTGCCGCCGGTAACTGCAGTCGCCACCTTGCTGCCATCCGCCGAGCAGGCGACGGTTTCGACCCCAGACGGAGCGTTGGTCAGCTGCGTCCAGGTGGCCCCGTAATTCAAGGACTGATAGACGCCTCCGCCATAAACGGCCGCCACCACCCGGCTGCCATCCGCCGAGGCGGCCAGCGAATACCACGCCGCGCTCGCGGAGCTGGAAGCCGTCCAGTTGGTCCCTCCGTTCGTGGAATAATAAATGACGCCACCATTGATGCCGGCCACCAACTTGCTACCGTCCGCCGAGCTGGCAACGCACTGCCAGTTGGCCGATGGCGAATAAGTATACCAAGTGGAACCGTAATTGACGGAGACATAGACCCCGCCACCGTAAATGCTGGCGACCAGTTTTGAGCCGTCGGCGGAGCTGGCCAGTGAAATCCAATTGTACGGCGAGGTGCCGCTGCTCACCGCCCAAGTACTGCCGTTATAGGTATAAATGCCCCCACCATACACAGCCGCCACCAGATGCGTGCCATCGGCTGAAGACGCTACCGTGCGCCACTGGGCTCCGGTCAGGGTGCTGGCGGCCGTCCACGTGGAGCCATAATCATGCGAAGTCCACACGCCGCCGCCCAGCACGGCTGCCACCAGCCGGCTGCCATCAGCCGACGAGGCAATCGCCTCCCAATTGGCGCTCGCGGCGCTCGACTGGTTCCAATTCACATTGTTGTACGTCAATAAGCCGCCCAGCACTGATTGGCTAGTGTTCGTCAAAGAAATCTGCCACCCACCTGCACCAGGATCCGAGATCCGGATGATATCCCCGGTGCTGGCCGCCGGCAGCGTCACCGATACGAGTTGCGAATTGGTGAGCACATAGCCGTGATCAATCACCGCCGCCAGCGTGGTGCCGGCCACCGTGTTCCAGCCCACGAGGCCGTTCCCGTAAAAGCTGCCGGTGAAACTGTTATTCCAATTGGACATCGTGTTTGCGCCGGAATACGTCTGGTTGGCATTCAGCAGCGCCACGTTCGCGGTCAGGCGCGCATCCGCCACGGTGCCGGTGCTAATCATGGAGCCGTTCAGATTTGTCAGTCCGCTGCCATTGCCGGCAAACGTGCCGTTGAAGCCGCCTGTAAACGTATTGCTGCTGCTGGTAAAAGCGACCGCGCCGGTGTACGAGCCGCTGATCTGCGCCGCCGAAACCGTGCCGGAAAGTTGCCCCGCCTGCAGCGAGCCCAGCAGGTTGCTCGCGCTGCCGGAGAGAATGGCGTAGGGCACCGCCGTGAGCTTTTGGCGCGGCAGCAAGTATGTATACGCATTGGTGGTGGCGCCATTTGTGCGCACCCCGATGTTCAGCCAGCGGGCGGGGCCGGTAAACACGCCATTATTGAAATCCACCGAGGTCGTGAACAGTCCGTTCGTGACCCCCACGGGGGCGTTGGTCACCAGCAGGCCCACCTGATTGCCATTCGTGCCGCTGTCATACACCGAGAACTGGAAATCATAAAGCCCCGTGGCCGGGCTGCCGCCGGTTGCCAGCTGTCCCTGATAGGTAAACGCGGTGCCTTGGGCGGCAACGCGCAGGCAGCAGGCCAGCAACAGCGGAACAGCAAACTTCAGGTACTTTGGCATAATAGGTTTATTTTGACCGCATTGGTGCGGTAACTCAATAAAAACCGCGCCCGGCCAGGAGTTGCGTTTTTG
>CAIJGS010000295.1 GCA_903820285.1 uncultured Verrucomicrobia subdivision 3 bacterium
AAATGCTGGCCGCTCGATGGCGGACGTTTCATCACGCTGCCCTGCGTGGTGACCAAGGACCCCGATACCGGCGAGCGCAACCTCGGCATGTACCGCATTCAGGTGTACGACGACCACACCACCGGCATGCACTGGCAGTTGCAAAAGGTCGGGGCGCGCCACGGCCGCCGTTATTATGAAACCGGCACGCGCATGCCCGTCGCCATTTTTGTGGGCGGCGACCCCATGTATCCCTTCGCCGCTACCGCGCCGCTGCCGGACGGCTTGGATGAATTTTTGCTCGCCGGTTATCTCCGCAAGAAATCCGTGGAACTCGTCAAGTGCGAGACCAACGATCTGGAAGTGCCCGCCAATGCCGACTTCGTGATTGAAGGCTATGTGGATCCCACCGAGCCCTTGCGCGAAGAGGGACCGTTTGGCGATCACACCGGCTATTACACCTTGCCCGAGCCATACCCCGTGTTTCACGTCACCGCCATCACGCACCGCAAGGATGCCGTGTATCCCGCGACCATTGTCGGCATTCCGCCGATGGAGGATTTTTACATTGGCGGCGCGAGCGTGAAACTGTTCCTGCCCATCTTCAAGATGAACTTTCCCGAGATCGTGGACATCGCCCTGCCGGCGGAAGGCGTGTTTCACAACCTCGTGTTTGTCAGCATCAAGAAAACCTATCCGATGCAGGCGTACAAAATCATGCATGGCCTCTGGGGCATGGGGCAGATGATGTTCACCAAATACCTCGTGATCGTGGATGCCGAGGTCGATGTCCACAACACCAGCGAAGTGCTGTTCCATCTCACCGCGAACACCGATCCGCAGCGCGACAGCATCTTCACCAAAGGCCCGTCCGACGTGCTGGACCACGCCACCAGTGAGATTGCCATGGGCAGCAAAATGGGTTTTGACGCGACCAAGAAAATTCCCGGCGAAGGTTTCAAACGCGCCTGGCCGCCGCTGATCAAGATGGATGAGGCGGTACAGCGGAAGATGGATTTGCTGTTTGGAAATGGCCGGTGACAAACTTTTGCAGAAAGTTTAAACTAACTCGTTCGCATGAAACGGCGTATTCAATCAGGTAATGTCGCACAAGCCCAGCGCTGGGCGCGGCGACTGACGACCCGTGTCACAGAAATCATGGCGGCGCATCCCAATGCCGATCCTGATAACGTCCGTCATACCCTGATTTTACTGGAAGAGCCGCCATTAGAACGTTTGCAAAGGAGTTTGATCCGTGGCCGCGCCACTGCCATTCTCCAAAAGTGAACTTCGCCTGCTTCAGGTATTGCGGCTGCGAAAGCCCGTTAAAGAAGTAGCAGCCGACGCCAGTCCCGCCATAGCTTGATAGCGACGGCGGATGAGGAGGCTCTAAACAAATAAACGTTCCCGAAGATATTTGAGCCTCCTCACGTCGGTTGCTACATCACAAGCAATTACTTGCTCCCCGGCTTCACCGCCGGCGTCCCAGCGAGATCAGGAGGCAGTTGATTGGGGTCAAACGCCTCCACCTGCAAGGCGAGCAGGCTGAATTGCGGCACGCCCAGTTGGGTGGTGCCGTTGGAACGGTCCACCACCATGGCCACGGCCGTCACTTCGCCGCCATGCGCCCGGACGATGTCCATGGTTTCCTGCACGCGGCCGCCTTTGGTGACCACGTCTTCCACGATGAGAATCTTTTCGCCGGGGGCGATTTTGAAACCGCGCCGCAGCACCAGTTTGCCTTCCTCTTTTTCCACGAAGATGAACCGCAGGCCCAGTTGCCGGGCCACTTCCTGGCCGATCACCAGTCCGCCCATGGCGGGGGCCACCACGGTCACCGCACCCAGCGGCTTCAGCTTGGCGGCGAGCGCCGCGCCGAGCAGTTCCACGTCGGGCATGTGCTGGAGCGCAAGGGCGCATTGAAAGAACTGACGGCTGTGCAGGCCGCTGCGGAGGATGAAGTGGCCTTCGAGCAGCGCGCCGCTCTTCCGGAAAATCGAGAGAACCTGTTCGGATGTCATGGCCCGGATTCTAAAGCGAGGTCGGTGCCTGAAACAGTCAAATTTTTCAGTCAAATTTTTCGGGTGCAATCGAGGGTGCTTCCAGTCCAAAATAGGGGGATATGAGCAGAATCGTCGGCATAGATCTCGGTACCACCAATTCACTGGTCGCCACGGTGGATTCAGGGATTCCCCTGGTCATCGCCGATGCCCAGGGCCGGCGCCTCACGCCCTCGGTGGTGCATTTCCCGTCCGCCACGGGTGACGCCGTGGTTGGCGCGGAAGCCAGCCGCCTGCGCGTCCTGAAACCGGCGGAGACGGTTTATTCCGTCAAGCGGTTCATGGGCCGTCGCAGCGCCGAAATTTTGCCGGAGGAGCGTGATGTCACCTATCCGCTCAGCCCTGCCAGTGACGGCACCCTCACCATTCCTGCCCATGGCCGGAACTGGCTGCCCGAGGAGGTTTCCGCCGAGGTGCTGAAGAAAATGAAAACGGATGCCGAGCTGTATTTCGGCGAACCCGTCACGCGCGTGGTCATCACGGTGCCCGCCTATTTCAACGACGCCCAGCGCAACGCCACCAAACGCGCCGGCGAACTGGCCGGCTTCACCGTCGAACGCATCGTCAACGAACCCACGGCAGCCGCGCTGGCCTATGGGCTGGACAAGCTCAAGGAAAAATCCCGCATTGCCGTCTATGATCTTGGCGGCGGCACGTTTGACCTTTCCATCCTCGAATTGAACGCCGGCGTCTTTCAGGTGCTCGCCACCAACGGCAACACCCGCCTCGGCGGCGATGATCTGGATAAACGCATCGTGGAATTTTTGCTGGCCGAAGTGAAGACTGCCAGTCTGGCGGCCGGGCTGGCGCTGACTCCGGAAACGCTGAATTCCGCCGCCCTGATTTCCCGCCTGCGCGAAGCCGCCGAAGCGGCCAAAATCAAGCTCTCCACGGAAATCGAAGTGGAAATTGCGCTGCCGTTTCTCACGCCGGAATTCTCATTTCAGCGCACCCTCACCCGCGCGGAACTGGAAAATCTCGTGCGCGATATCATCGCGCTTACGCGGTCGCATTGCCTGCGCGCCCTCGCCGATGCCAAGCTGGAGGCGAAGGCGCTCGACCAGGTGATTCTCGTGGGTGGCCAGACCCGCATGCCCCTGGTGCGAAAATTTGTGGGTGAACTCTTCGGTTGCGCCGACTTTGAAGAAACACGCGGCGGCATCCGTTTGGGCGCCGAATATCACCGGCCCGAGGGCCCGCAACTGAACACGTCGCAAAATCCCGATGAAGCCGTTGCCCTCGGCGCGGCCATCCAGGCGGAGATTTTAAGCGGCGGTTTCAAAAACATCCTGCTGCTGGATGTCACCCCCCTGTCGCTGGGATTGGAAACCTTCGGCGGCCTGATGAATGTCATCATCCCCCGCAATTCCACCATTCCGGTGAAAGCGGGCGAGTTGTTCACCACCGCCATGGATTTCCAGCGTAACATGTTAATCCACGTGTTGCAGGGCGAACGCGAGCGTGCGAAAGACAACTGGAGCCTTGGCAAATTCACGATTGATTTCGAGCCCGCTCCACGCGGCGTGCCCCGTGTGGGCGTGCAGTTTGAGATCGATGCCAATGGCATTCTGCGCGTGCTCGCCCGGGATACCCGCACCGGACGCGAAACCGTGGTGGAGATGAAATCCGCTGTGGATGTGGAAGATGCCGCCGTCCAGCAGATGGTGGAGGAATCCGTGGAACACGCGTTCGATGACCTCGCTGCCCGCCGCTGGATTGAGGCCAAACTCAAGGCCAATGACACGCTCGCCGCCACCCGCAAGGCCCTGGCCGGAAGTGCGGATGAACTTGAAAAGGATTATCGCGGTGAAATCAATGCCGCTGTGCTGGCAGTCGAAAATGCCCTGGCCACCGAACATTCAAGCGGTTCTGGTGATTTGAAACAATTGCAGGCAGCCGTGGCGGCCCTGGATGAAACTACCCGTCCTCTGGCGGAATTTCTGATGGACAAGGCAATGGAAGCCGTACTGCGAAAACGGGGACTAATTTAGCGATGCAAGGAATTGCTGTTTAACAACCAGAGCAACAGCACCATAACACTGACCATCAAACAGACGCCAAAAATCAGAAAAAACCGCAACTGCTTTTGATGCGCTGATTTGGTCGGCTTGTGGCGTGGTTTTTTCTCGGGGCTCATTTCAAGTTACAGATTTTGGTGA
>CAIJGS010000296.1 GCA_903820285.1 uncultured Verrucomicrobia subdivision 3 bacterium
ACGCCCAAGCCCGATGTCTCGGAAGGCATCGTCACTGTCGCCCTAATGCAGGCCATGGAAGAATCCTGCGCGCAAGGCCGCCCGGTGAAAATCAAGGATGTCCTCGCCCGCTACCAGCTCGAAGATTTGATGCCGGCATGAACCCGCGCCCGCGTTCCATGGTGCATACCGCCCAACGGCTTCGGCTCCTGCAAGCCGTCGTGGCGATGACGGCCCATTTTGGACTGCGCCGGCAGAGCGCAGCGGCGACGGCGCTTTGCCACGCGCAAACCCAACGATTTCTTCCCGCCCGAACCTCCCGTTGCTTTTGGGCCATTATCTGTGCGTTACTCTTCACCACCCCACTCGCCCATGCCGCCACCGATCCCCGGCACGACACCCTGCTGGACGACGACTGGCGCACCATCGCGGCCGAGACCAATGCGGATCAATACGCCGGCTTCGTAGCGCCCGCCTTTGATGACCACACCTGGCAAACCGTCTCCGTCCCCCACAATTGGGACAACTACGGCGGCGTGCATCGCCTCCTCCACGGCAACTTCCACGGCAGCGCCTGGTATCGTCACTCGTTTACTGTGGATGCCGCCGAACGTGGCCGCCGCGTGTTTCTGTATTTCGAAGGGGTAGGTTCCTACGCCACTGTCTGGGTGAATGGCCAGCCCGCCGGCCAACACGCCGGCGGCCGCACCACCTTCACCCTCGATGTCACTGACTTCGTCCATTATGGCACCACCAACGTCGTTGCGGTCCGCGCCGATGAACCCGCCAATATCCGGGATCTCCCCTGGGTCTGCGGTGCCGACTCCACCGACCCCGGCTTTTCCGAAGGCAGCCAGCCGCTCGGCATTTTCCGGCCGGTCCATCTCGTCACCACCGGCATTGTGCGCGTCGAACCCTTCGGCATCCACGTGTGGAATGATGCCACCGCCAGTGCCACCTCTGCCGTGGTGCACGTGGAAACGGAACTCCATAATTACGATCGCACGCCCCATGCCTTGACCGTGGAAACCACGATCAATAATTCGCAAGGCAAACCGATCGCCAAGTTTAGCTACGATCCATCGGTGCTCGCCGGTCAAACCCTGATCTGGGAACAGGATTCACCCGAGCTGCACAATATCCGGCTGTGGTCGCCGGCCGCGCCCAATCTTTACACCGCCGAAATTACCGTGCTTGATGGCCGGCAGGTACTCGATCACGTCACCACACCGTTCGGCATCCGCGTCCTCCACTGGCCCGCGCCCGACGACACCAATGGCGGGCCGTTCTTGGTAAACGGCCAGCCTGTGTTCATCAATGGCACCTGTGAGTACGAGCACGTCCTCGGCGGCAGCCACGCCTTTGGCGAGGAACAGATTCGCGCGCGCGTCCACCAGCTCGAAGCCGCCGGCTTCAACGCCCTGCGTGATGCCCATCAGCCCCACAATCTCCGCTATCAGGAATATTGGGATCACGACGGCATCCTCTGGTGGCCGCAGTTTTCCGCGCACGTCTGGAACGACACCCCCGAGTTCCGCGCCAACTTCAAGAGCCTTCTGCGCGACTGGATTCGCGAACGCCGCAACAGTCCCTCGCTTATCCTCTGGGGCCTGCAAAACGAAAGCCGTTTGCCCGCCGATTTCGCCGCCGAATGCACCGCCCTCATCCGCGAAATGGATCCCACCGCCTCCACGCAGCGACCGGTCACCACCTGCAACGGGGGCCGCGGCGTGGATTGGAATGTCCCGCAAAACTGGACCGGCACCTACGGCGGCAACCCGACGAATTATGCCGATGACCTCCGCCGCATGCACCTTGTAGGCGAGTACGGCGCCTGGCGCAGCCTGGGCCTGCATACCGAAGGCGGCTTTGTGCGCAGCGGCACCCTCAGCGAAGACCGTTTCGCCGGGCTCATGGAATTGAAAATCCGGCTCGCCGAATCCGTCCGCGACCAGGTCTGCGGCCAGTTTCATTGGCTCCTCGCCAGCCACGAAAATCCCGGCCGACTCATCGGCAAACTCTCGACCCAGGGCGGCGATGGCTGGGGCGACCTCAACGGCCTCGGTCCCGTCAACAACAAGGGCCTGCTCACCATCTGGGGCGAACCCACCGACGCCTACTATCTCTACCGCGCCAATTACGTGTCCGCCTCAAACGATCCCATGGTCGTCATCGTCTCGCATACCTGGCCCGATCGTTGGAACGGTCCCGGCCGTAAAGATGGTATCGTCATCTATTCCAACTGCGAGGAAGTGGAACTGTTCAACGACTACCAGCATGTGTCGCTCGGCCGGCACCGCAACGGCGGACGCGGCACGCACTTTCAATGGGACGGCGCGGATATCCGCTACAACTTGCTCTACGCCGAAGGCCGCGTGAACGGCAAAGTTGTCGCCAACGATATCATCGCGCTGGACAACCTGCCGCCCGCGCCGCATGCAGCCGAACTGCGCGGTCCCGACACCGAAATCACCGCCGGCATGCCCGGTTATAATTATCTCTACCGCGTCCATTGCGGCGGCACCAACTATCTGGATTCGCTCGGCCAGTCATGGCTCGGCGACCAGGATTTCGTGACCGGCGAGAACTACGGTTCCCTCTCCTGGGCCGGGCGGTATGCCAATGTTTCCCCGCGCTTCGGCAGCCAGCGGGAGACCAGCGATATCATCACCGGCACCCGCGACCCGTTGTTGTTCCAAACCTTCCGCTACGGCCGCGAGCAATTGCGCTATCGCTTCGCCGTGCCGCCGGGCGAATATCGCGTCGAACTGTATTTCATCGAACCTTGGTATGGCCGGGGCGGTGGCGACTGCACCGGCTGGCGGCTGTTCGATGTGGCCGTGAATGGTGAAACCAAGCTGCACAACCTCGACCTCTGGGCCGAAGGCGGCTACGACCACGCCCTCAAAAAAACCGTTACGGCCACCGCCCGCGACGGCTGGCTGGAAATCTCTTTCCCCCACGTCGCTGCCTACGAAGCCGTGATCTCCGCCATCGCCATCGCCACCACTGACCCGCTGGCCAAGGCCCCGGTGCCGACTTATATCGCACCACCGCCCACCGTAAACACCAACACCGCCGTTGCCACCGCTGCCCCGGCCGACGAAGCCTATCCCGCCACCAAGGCCACGCTTACGGGCGGCACCATGCAACCCGAATACGCGATTCTTTCCAACGCCAAGGACGCCCTCACCTGGACCATCGAAGCCGGCCTCGGCGGCGCGCATGACCTGCAAGTCCGTTACAAATACACCGGTTCTAACCCGCTGCCCGTGGAGTTAAAAGTCATCGCGTCCGACAGTACCGGCGTGGACACCAAGACCTGGAACCTCGCCCCCTTCAACCGCGGTAAATGGAAATATTCCGGCCCAGAAGGTGGCCTCAGCTTCAACGCCGGGAAATATACCGTGACGCTTACCCTGCAATCCCCTGGCGAACTGCGCGTGGAATCATTGCACCTACGGGCGCCGTAATATGTGCCAACCAAAGACCAAGCGATAGCTCTGCCAAATCAACACCCCGGCAGAGCGGATGCGCCTTTATTCTTCTTTCGTCCTTCTTTTTGTGGCCATTGCGGCGAAAGCCATACGAAAACCGGGCGAAGATTGAAAAACAGCGCACCATTATCGTCCCCTTGCGTCCCTTCCCATTGACTTTCGCGCAACAAGCTCTATTCCGGTTTATTTGGTCCCGGCAGCCGGAATTGAATCCGCCATCCTTGCCAATTCGGACAGCCCGCGCGCGAGGATCGAATCATTATCCGCCGTGGCGGGGTCGGCGAGCAGGACGGGCGGGAGCCAGTCCTGCCGGGGGGTGCCGTTGACGTGGTAGAGTTGTTCGGTGGCGAAGGCGAGTTTGAGGCTGGTCTGCGGGAGTTGAAAGTCGGAGACGGCACCGGCGAGATGGGCCATGGGGGTGCCGATCACCCGCGCACGGTGCATGGCGTCGAAGCCGATGGCGATGCCTTCGCCCATGCTGCCGGTCCAGTGGTTGACGAGAACAACGACGGGGGCGGCATAGGTGAACGGTCCCCGGGGCGCGACCTGTTCGATCCAGTTTCTTTCGATATCGGCCTGGCCGTAATTCGGAATGCGATGGTGCTGGTAGGGCAGCATGTTGGTAACGAACCGGCCCATGAGGCCAAGCGCCACGGAGCTGTCGCCACCGCTGGGGACATCGCGCAAATCCAGGATCAGGCCGCGCGTGGAACGGAGTTGCGCGAGGGCGGCGTCAAAGGCGGCTACGGTGGATTGTTCGCCGAGGGAATTGTGGAGGCGGATGAGACCAAAGTGAGGGGTAATCAGCCTGGCGGAGAGCGGGCCGGGTTCGCGATCGAACCGGCGTTCCAAAGGCAGGGTTACGGAGCGGCGTTGGTCAGCGGAGTCCATGATGGTGAAAGTGCGGGCCTCGTCGGCGCGGCCGGCGAGGAGGGAGAGCAGCGCCCAGGCGCAGGCATGGGGATCGCGCTGATCCACGGCGGGCGTCAGGCGGTCGGCGATGGCTTGATCAAGCGGCTGCGTGCCGATTTGGAGGAGGCGGTCGCCCGGAGTCAGGCCGGCGCGGGCGGCATCGCTGCCAGGGCGGACGGCGATAATGACGGCGTTGGTGCCCTGAAATTCCGCCCACACATCGGCAAAGGTGGGCACAGGCAGCCAGCGATGCGGATTGCGGGAGCGAACTTCAGCGTGAAAATCGTGAAGTTCAGCGAGGGCGGATTCAATCACGGCCGCGTAGTCCGCGGGCGAAGTCGCCCGGTCCACGGCGGCGGCAAAGCGGGTGTCCCAGGATTCCCAGGGTTTTTCCGTGCGATCGAGATAAGCATAGTTGTCCTTGAACTGGGCGATGAAATTGGTGAAATCCGCGCGGCGGGCGGCGGTGGAAAAATCCTGGACGGCGAGGCACGACGTGCACAGGACAGCGGCAACGGTCAGGAAAAACGCCGCGAACTTTTGGATTTGCCGACGGCCGAGAATCATGCGGGCGATTGTTAACGGCTGGCCGGATGGGCGTCAATTCAATACCGGTTTTGACCGGTCGGGAAACGCCCAAGAGGAAAGGGAGAAAATCGGTTGTTCGACCGGTTTGCGACGAGCCCACGGCTCGGGATAGGGGACAGTTTCAAGATACGCACAAGCAAAAGAATGTCGCACAAATCAACTTGCCGCCACGCGGCCCTTCTGACATCCTCACCCTCCCTGACGATATGCCGTGGGCGTTTTTGCAAGATAACGTTTGCGGGATAAATCGGGCATGAACAGTGCCGATGTGGCGGAATTGGCAGACGCGCTAGACTCAAAATCTAGTATCCGTGAGGATGTGTGGGTTCGACCCCCTCCGTCGGCACCATGTTCATCAACGACTTACCCGTTTGTGACATCCATTGATTAATTGCCGGTTTGGCAACGAATTACTGGAAAAAATGACGCGGCAAATAATCGTTGGAAAACTTAAGCCTTGTTCTGACGCAATATACCTATAACCAAAGGCTTGGAAAACTTCTAATCCAGCTCAAGATTGAGCCGGATACAGTTCAGAGAGAACTTCTTTCCACGCTTGCTGTGCTGAAGGTTCGCGCATGTCTATTTGACCCCTTAACTTTGCCCGCAGTCTGGCCTGACTTGGATAAATTCCTGTACTTTGGAGAGCCAACATGACGGATCTTACTTGGGACCGCACTTCCTGAATGCGCGCGTCCATCTGAGCTTTGCGGTGTGTCAAGTAGCGTTGCTTCACCGCTTCGGCCAATTCTGGGAACCGGCGCTTTAGCGTTGTTTGATTGCAGCCCAGTTTTTTGGCGATGGCGGCGAGCGACATGCCTGTCGACTGATCCGCATTAACCACATGCTCCATTTCCTGCCGCATCGCGGCCAATGCGACTTTAGCCGGAGCAGAGTAGAGGCGGCGGCCGGGCTGGGCGCTGTGGTCCGGTTGGGGCTGAAAGTCCGCAGCCGTCAACGGCTGGCTCAACAACGACGCCATCGGCACATTGACTTTCAAACTAACGGCGGTCAGGTATTCCATGGATGGGCGTTCCCGCGCGCCCATCCAGGCGATGACGGTGTAACGATTAATCATGAGGAACCGAGCGAGCGCCGCAACGTTGCCGCCGAAATGTCCATCCAGCAACTGCCGGATGTTGGCAGGAAAATGCGAGGCTGTGGAAACTCGGTGAACACGGCAGTCTTTCAATAGACTGGCAACCGCTGCAGCCATTAGCTGGTCCCATTCAGTTGCTGGCCCGGCGTTATTCGTACTGCCGAGCCATCCATGGCACTTCGGGCAATAACCGGGATGCGTGTTGGCGCGCAGCGGACTGAAATCTTTCCGGCAATGCGGACAGTGTGACGACAGCTGCTGGTGATGCTTGGGACATGCCTTCACGCTGAAAACATGCCAGAGGAGGTGATAATATAATTCATGCCCGGCGCTCTTCATTTCATTGAGACAATGAGGGCACCAGCGTTGCTTCACGGACACCAGCTTCCGCGGACTGACCAAGCCCGCGCAGAAACTCATAGTGCCCTGGGCCAAGTCCGGCCGTTTCGTCAAGTCGGACAGGACGGTGATTAATTTCCGGCTCGTCTCGTTCTCGCCATTAAAGGCCGCGCCCATCTCTGCGGTCAACTCAGAAAGGCGGTTGCGCAAGTTTGCCTCCGGGTTCAGAACCTTGGGCGCGAGCTCGTGTTTTAGCAGCATCCAAGTACTGACCGCGTGCGCCCGCGCCAGTCGGGCGATGAAACTCGTGATTGATTCCACCGCTGCCGAGCCGACACCAATTAGCGAGAGCGAATATAGGCGGGAGCGCGGTGGCAGCACCGGCTCCGCCGCCGCTTCAACACCGAACTCAGCGGGATTATGTGACGGCATGAATGCCATGGTTAACTCCTACGGGATCGCGTTGCGGTTTGCGTTGCCCCACCTGTCGATTAACAGGTTTGGCCGGATTGGGCGTGGCGGTTACAGTTGTGGGCAAGCCCAGCTTCAAGGTCCAGTCGCTGGCTTCGTGCGTCTGGTTGGCGACGGCTTGTTCACCTTCCTGGATTTCCTCGAAAATTTTCGCCAGCGACGCAGCCGGCAGCGCGGTTGCCGCCAGATCGCCCTTCAACAACTGATTGCGGCCCGCTTGGGCGGCGTACTCCACCGCCGCACGCAGCCAGTCTTTCAAAATACCGACGCAGCCGAGACAGTTTTTGTAGAAATATTCCGGCTGCCCCGTGAGTAGGTTGTTGCCTGCCAGTGGCAAGCGGCTTTCAAACGTGCCAAGAATGTTGATAAATTCCTGGCGGTCCTGCTCTTGAAAATAATCGTAACGGCCAAAATGAACGGAGCGGATCCGGCGGGCCAACTGGCCGTTCTGGTTCAAGAGCAGGCGCAGTTCATATGTGCCGACCAGGACGAATTGAGCCTTCGTCTGGTCAGCCAGCGATTTGATGACATCCATCTGATCAGCCAGGCGGCGCGCATTCGGGGTCTTGGTCAGGTGCTGGGCTTCGTCAATGATGATGACACGGGTTCCGCGAAACCGTATGGCTTGTTCCGCAGCCCAGCGCATGGCATTGATCGTCGGCTTTTTTTGCTGAGTTTCAATTCTGGGAACCGGCGCCGGCGGCAATGTCTTGCTGTCAAGCATAGGCTCGCGGTGCTCCCGCAAGATCCGCTGAAACAGATCCACCCATTGGAACATGCCGTTTTCCGGTGCCGCCGCCTCCACCTTGATGACCGGGATAACCCCATGATTTTTCGCCATTTCTGGCTCAAAAAAACTCAAGGTTTGCCGGTAAAGCTTGTTGAGCAGCGTAGTTTTGCCGACGCCAGTCGGCCCCATGACTTCGATAATGGACGCATTCGGCCGCTTGACTTCGCTGAAAACCTGGGTGAATGCGTGGAGCAACTTGGGATGCGCAATCATGGAGCAGCCGAACTCGTCGATGCGCGCCACAATCTCGTTGTATAATATGTTGGACCACTACT
>CAIJGS010000297.1 GCA_903820285.1 uncultured Verrucomicrobia subdivision 3 bacterium
GTCCGGCCAACCCAGCGGCTTGATTCGCGAAATTGGCTGCAACCGTTTCTCCCTCTCCTGGGGGAGAGGGCCGGGGTGAGGGCGGGCGTCAAAACACACATTCCCAATGTCCTCCGCTGCCAAGTGTGATAGCTACCCAGCAAAAAATATGCGTAATGACAAAACCTTAAGGTCGCACTTCGGCGGAAGTGTCAAGATGCGCCCGCGTTAAACTCGTCCGCATGGTACGAGCTGCGCACCATCGGCCCGCTCGCCACGTGCACAAAGCCCATTTCCTCGGCGCGCTGCTTGAACCAGGCAAACTTTTCCGGGGAAACAAATTCCTTTACCGGCAGCAACTTCAGCGAAGGCTGCAAATACTGGCCCAGCGTGAGAATGTCGCAACCGGCGGCGCGCAAATCCTGCATGGCCGTCAATACTTCCGCGTCTTCTTCGCCCAAACCCAGCATCATGCCGGACTTGGTGAACAGGCCGGATTCGCCCTGCTGCTTCGCCTTTTTCAACACGCTCAACGAACGGTCATAAGTGGCGCGATGCCGCACGGACGGCGTCAACCGGCGAACGGTTTCCAAGTTGTGATTGAAAATCTGCGGTTTGGCGGAAAGCACGGCATCAATGCATTGGTCGCTATCCTGAAAATCCGGCACCAGAATTTCAATGACCGTAGTGGGATTCAGGCGCCGCACTTCGTTAATGGTTTGGCGGAAATGCTCGGCCCCGCCGTCCTTCAGGTCATCGCGGGCCACGGCGGTAATGACCACGTGCTTGAGCTTCATCCGGCGAGTGGCCTCCGCCACACGCATCGGTTCGTCCGTTTCCAGCGCCAGCGGCTTGGCCGTCGCCACGGCGCAAAAACCGCACGCCCGGGTGCAGCGATCGCCCGCGATCATAAACGTGGCCGTGCCCTTTTCCCAGCATTCCCAATGATTCGGGCACTGGGCGCTTTCGCACACAGTATGCAGCTTCAGCTCGGAGAGCAGGTTGCGTGTGCGGGCAAAACTGTCCGAGGTGGGCAGCTTGATGCGCAGCCATTCAGGTAACCGGGGACGCGGAGTTGTTTGAGTCGTCGTCATTAGCAGGTCTATCATGCCACAGAATACCCCGGGATCAAATACCGAAAATGGGGTATCACCCGCTACGATTGGCACCGTGAATTAACCGCCTTGCCATGGTCCTTCCCCCCGAAAACTCGTGATGCCCCTCATTTATCCCTTGGAGTATGGTCTTTTAGCTCCATACAATGATCTATCGGCATGCCTGAGAAGACGAGTGTGATGCCATAAACCTAAATCATGAAAAGAATTTCCAAGACAACTTCGGACCGAGGGATCGCAAGTTGGTCAGCCATTCTTCCCGGCGCATCGCCTGAGAGTACGCGGATGCAACGTCGTGCTTTCACGTTGATAGAACTGCTGGTGGTCATTGCCATCATTGCCATCCTGGCGGCCATGCTGCTGCCGGCGCTGGCCAAGGCCAAGAGCAAGGCCCAAGGCATTCAGTGCATGAGCAACTATAAGCAATTGCAACTGTGCTATCAAATGTATATCGGGGATAACCGGGATTATCTGCCGCTCAATTTTGTCAATAATCCCCCTCAAAACTGGATTTTGGGCAGTGCGCAGAATGATACGACGACGGCGAACATTGAACTGGGTGTGCTTTATCAATATAACCGGCAAGCTGCCATTTACGCCTGCCCGGCGAACACGAAGACGGTGACTGTGAACGCTTCCCAGAAGGTGCCCCAGGTAAGAACTTGTTCCATTGAATACTCCATGGGTGGGAATAGCGCGGCAAATGCCAACGGACCGTGGACCATTACGCGTTCCATCACGTTTAGTTCGTATGCGAAAGCCGGTCAAGTCAGGCGGCCAGCCGACAAGTTCGTGTTTGCCGAAGAGTCCGAATCATCCCTCGACGACGGGGAATTTGCCATGTATCCGTTGACGCAGAACCGCGTAACCCCAATTTGGTGGAATTTGCCGGCCAACCGTCATAACAGTGGCGCCAATTGGTCCTTTCTGGACGGCCATACCGAGTATTATAAGTGGCGCGGAACGGTGATCGCGGCCAATCAAAACATTGCCACTCCCCAGCCGCTGGGCGGCAACGGTGATTTTTCGGACAGTTCCACGGTTGATCTGCCCCGGGTCGAAGCCGGTGCCGCCCAAGATCAGTAACTCCCATTCTGCTGGTGCTTTTTATTCCCATTCCCCATCGAGGGGCTTGTTAATCTGAATGATCAAGTGAAAACGGAGCTGGTTTGCCCCCCCCGGACAGCCGCTGTTCCCATTCCCCCTTGTGCGCCAGCGGGTCGGCATCCGTGCCCCACAGCTTTTTGACCATCTCCCGCTGGGGCACGAACGGGCATTTGGCCTTGGGCTTTTTATGGGCGTCATCGAGCTGGCGCAGGGCCAGCTGCGCGCCGGTCATCAGCGCCGCCGGACCGAACCGGGTGGTTAGCTCGTGCGTGGCGTCATCCAAGGCACCCCATCGTTCTTCGCCGGTGCGGCCCCATAGAGTTGGCTGCGTATCGAGACGTGAGAGGTTCCAGAAGGCAATGCGGATCTGCCGGACGGGTTTCACCTGCCCGTTCATGATGTCCTGGAAGATCCCCTGAACTACGGCATTGATCACGGAGTTCTGGTACTGGGGATGCTTGAAGCGATGGCTCGCGCCGGCCTCGGTGAAGTCGGCAAACCGGATGGTGAGGGAAAGCTCACGGGCCTGCAACTGTTCGCGCCGGAGCTGGCCGATGAGCCGGGTGGTTTCGCTGAGCGCAAAGGTCTGGGCGGCCCCGTAATCGGGCTCGTCGTACGGCAGGGTCGTATTGCTGGAGATGGTGGTGCGGTCCTTGACCTCCAGCAGCAGCGGCTCATTCCAGCGGCCGTTGGCAAAGAGCCAGAGCTGCTGGCCCCAGATGCCGAATTTCTTTTTCAGCAGGTGGGATGGCAGTTCGGCCACGTGGCCGAAGGTCAGAGCCCCAAGGGCGGCCAGGGAACGTTGACGGTTCTTGCCAATGCCGGAAAGTTCGCGCACGGAGCGGTCGCGGAGAAATTCCTTTTCCTCCCCGGGTTTCACTTCCATAAAGCCGGGTTTGGCGGCATCGGTGGCGAGCTTGGCTAGGCGGGAGGAATTGCCCAGACCGGCGGAGACGGGAATCTTCACCTCCCGGGTGATGTGCTCGCAGATGCCTTGGACGTACTTCTCCGGGGTGGTGTTGCGCCAGACCACGCTGTCCATGGTGGAAAGATCGAGAAACCCCTCGTCAATGGACACGGGCACGAGCATGGGGGCATATTGCTCCAGCACACGGAACATCTCCTGGGAAAGGCGGCGGTATTCGTCGTAGTGTGGGCGGCAAAGCACGCCGGTGGGACAGAGCTGGCGGGCTTCGAAGCAGGCCATGCCAGTCTTGACGCCGAATTTCTTGGCGTTACGGTTGGAGGCAATGACGATGCCGTCGCCCCGCCGGCCACCGCCGACCCACACGGGCCGGCCGGTCAGTTTTTGATCAAGCGCAATTTCGCAGCTCGCAAAAAAACTGTCGCCATCCACATGTAAAATCCGGTGATTCATGCCTCGCCCAACGGGTGAACTTACGCGTTCCCGCACCTGCCCGCCATGCGGAGTTATTCACAATGACGGAAACGGCCACGGAAAGCATGGAGGCAGGGGTGGGACAAGGGCGGTCCAAGGCGGGATCTCAAATCTCAAATTTGAGAATTTCAAATCGGAAGGGGGAACATCCAACGCGTAACGCCCAACATCCAATGGCCGAAGGCGGGAACAGCCTTGCAGCCCCGGTTTGGCATCACCTTTTTGATTCTATTTTCTCAATCGTTTGTTTAAGAAATATTCGATGGCAGCCTTGAAAACAACGAACAGCAAAATCAGCAGACACATTTTCATTCCGCCGCCGCCGCCAATGTTTGGAGTCGGGAACAGCCACTCGCTGACAAGGTAAGCCAGCAGACAGGAAATGATCAAAACAAGGTATCGGCCTTTTCTCATAAGGTGGCTTGAACCGGCGTGAGCCGATACCATTCGGCCCATTCTTCACCAACCAGTTCTTCCGCCTAAATCATGCGGATTAATTAACACACAACAGTCGTGGCCAAAACAAAAAAGGCGCGGAGTGAAAATCACTCCGCGCCTCGTGAATTAAACCAGAATCAGGTCAAAGAGATCTTATCGCCCTCTTTCAGGGTGATAAGTGCCTTTTTCCAGTTCGGGGCCTGACCGGCCTGCGCGGTGCGCTGGCGGCGGAACTTGCCACGAACGTTCAAGGTGTTGACCTTGACGACCTTGACCTTGAAGAGTTCCTGTACGGCCTGGCGGATCTGCGTCTTGTTGGCGCGGGGATCGGCAACGATGGTGTACTGGTTGAACTTCTCGGCCTGCTTCGTGCCTTTTTCCGTAAGGCGAACGGTTTTGATGATTTCGAAGGCGTTCATGTTATTCCTTGGTCAGACGGGCTTCCACTTTTTCGAACGCGCTCTTGGTGAAGAGCAGCTTGTCCGGCCGCAACACGTCGTAGGTGTTCAGCGTGTCGCTCGTGGTCACTTCCACGTAGGAAATATTGCGCGAGGCGAGCGTGAGGTTCTTGTTTTCTTCGCCGTTGGAGATCACGAGCGTGGTGCCCGTGAGCGACAGCGCGGAGATGACGTTGACGAAATCCTTGGTCTTCGCGGAGGTCAGTTTGAGATCGTCCACGACCACCACGTCACCAGCCTGGAGGCGGGCGCTGAGCGCCTTGCGGAGGGCCAGGGCGCGGGTCTTCTTGGAGATTTTCTTGCTGAAATCGCGGGGTTTCGGACCGAATACGACACCACCACCCACCCAGAGGGGGGATTGGAAGGAGCCGGCGCGGGCGCGAC
>CAIJGS010000298.1 GCA_903820285.1 uncultured Verrucomicrobia subdivision 3 bacterium
AAAAATAATACGCGCTCACAGCGCACTCGGGTGGGAGGGCCGTGGTTATTGGGGAAAAACGAGGTCGAAAATTGAAAATTGGGTGAAATCAAGAAAACTGATGTTAGGAAACCTGCATAAACATTGGGTAAAAATGGCGTGGGGCGGAAAAGTCATGGGAAAATCTCCCCAATCCGGGGCAAAGCCAATGTTTTAACGATAAAGACGCATTATGGCGAAGGCCATTTCAAAAGATTTTTTAACCACGAATGAACACAAATTGACACGAATGGGCAGGGGATTAACGCGGAGAGCCATCACCATAAAACTTCTATCAGGCGAACGGTGAACGCGAACCCGCTGCCCTACACATCGCTCTCGCCTGCCCCCCGAGACCCAAAATCCTAGAACAATGCCCGGTTCACCTTCCCGGCAATTGCACCAAAAAGAAACGTCGTGCCCGGTTGGGGGGCACGACGGTGGAGGAGGGAGTTGCAGAGCTGCGTAAAATCAGACCGTGGCTTTTTTGTTTTTGCGGACGGCGATCAGGGCCACGCCGAGGCAGGCGGCGAAGGTCAGCGGCATGGCCGGTTCCGGCGTGGCCAGCAGGGAGTTGACGCATACCTGATTCACATTCAGGGCGAGGATGGTGTCGCTGCCGGTTAGCTGGTCGCCATCGCTCCAGATATTTTGAAATTCGAAGCAGAGGTACGGGCTGCTCAAGGACTGGTCGTTGCCCTTGCCGGCGGCAAAATCGGCCAGGTTCTGGGCGAAGCCGTCCGCATTCATCCATTGGGCGAGCGAATCCTGGGCATCACCGAGGGCAAAGAAGTCCAGTTTCTGACCGGCGCTCAATTGATTGGCCGAAGAAAGATCGGCGGGGGCCACCACCTGATTGTCGGAACCATCCCGCAGGAGGCTCAGCACCTGCTGTGATTGGGCGAGCTGGCTGGCCTGATCCAAAATCTGCAACTGGCCGTTTTGATCCGCATAGCAGGCGGTGACGGTCAGGCGGCTGCTCACCAAAATCTGGTTCGGGTCGCCCTGCAGTGAGTTGACCGCTTGCAGACCTTTCGCGAGGCCGGTCTTGAGGAACTGGTTCAGGCTGGGAACACCGTTGTTGTCCTGGCCGGCCTGGTTGATGCGCAAACCGGTGGACAGCTTCTGCTGCGTGTTATCAGATTGGGATTGCAAACTGGCGGCATTGTCCTGGGCGGAGTTAATTTGATTGCCGCTCTGGTCGCCGATCAGCTGGAGGACGTTCTGGGGATTCTGCTGGGCCTGGTTGAGCTGGCTGAGGCTCTGCTGGCCGAGGCTCTGCTGGGAATTGTCGGACTGGCCGTTAAACAACTGGAGCACGCTCTGCTGGCTCTGGTTGGCCTGGCTCAACTGGGCCACGCCGGACTGGCTGAGGGTTTGCTGGCCGCCGAACAGTTGCAAAACACTTTGCTGCAGCGGGGTGGTCTGAATATAGAGGGACTGGGCGTTGTTCAGTTGCAGCAGATTCTGCTGAAAGAGGCAGGACTGGGCATCATCCGCGGCGCTGGAAATTTTCAAACCGGTGCTAAGCTGGCTGAGGCTCTCCTGGGCGTTGTTCAGGGACAGGAGATTCTGGTTGTCGGCCACATTCAGATTTGCGCTGAGCGAGGCGTGTACGGCGGGAGTGGAGGCCAAGGCGACGAAAGCGACGCAGGCGATGGTCCGGGGCAGCGAATTCAGTTGGCTTGGCTTCATAGTTTTATTTGGTTTTAGGTTCTGTTTGTCTATGGTTTGTTTAGACATGATTAAACAAGCAACTTGGATGCCAAGTCAAAAATTACTCTAGTCAGCCTCAAAATGGGCGTTTTATGGCCTTTGGCAGCCTTTAATTATGCCAAAATGCAAAAAAAGCGTTTTAGACAATGCACAGCATTGCATTCGCAATGTTTTTGGATGGCTGACCCTTTTTTGTAATGCCCGTTTCCCATTTGACAACCCCGGCAAGCGGCGCGATGCTGCGGTATCAGGCTAACGAAAGGTACTGATTATGAAAAACTGCTTTCTGAGCCGGTCAATGACCGATGTTATGGTTGCAGCCATGGTGGCGCTAGCTGCCGGTCAAGCCGGGGCGCAAACCACAATGGCGACCTCATCCGCACCCGCGTTGGCTTACGGCGTGAATGATGTGGTGCAACTATCCAAGGCCAACGTGGGCGACACCACGATCATCAACTACATTCAAAACAATGGCAGCGGCTATGGCTTGGACGCCAGCCAGATCATTTACCTCAAACAGCAGGGCGTATCCGACGCCGTGCTGACAGCCATGCTGAATCAGCCCAGCCGCGCCACCTCGGGAACAGCTGACGTCGCCTCGGCGGTCGCGCCGGTTCAAACCGCCACGACGACGACGACCTATGTCACGCCGGCACCAGTGAGTGCGCCGGCTTCATCGGTATCGGTGTATGTGATTCCGGCCCCGCCTGTTTATTCGTACTACACCTATCCCCGGCATTATCTGGGCTTTAATTCCTGCTGGCCGTCTTCGGTGGTCTATATTGGCGGCGGTTATCGCGGTCCCGGATGTGGCGGTTGGGTGGGAAATCGCGGTGGCTGGCACCGTTAAGGTATATGGTTTTTGGCGTATAACGCATCCGTCCGGATTTCCCGGCGTCCTTCCCAATTCGCATTAACCTGAAAAATCCGGGTGCATCCGGCGGCTTCTCCGGTTAAATTTCCCCCCGCAATGGAATACGAAGCCGTCATCGGGCTGGAAACACACGTCCAGTTGAAAACGAAATCGAAGATGTGGTGCGGTTGTGCCAACCAGTATGGCGCGGAACCCAACACCAACGTCTGTCCGGTCTGCCTGGGGCTGCCCGGCGTGCTGCCGGTGCCGAACGAGGAGGCGCTGCGCAAAACGGTGCTGACCGGCTATCTGCTGAATTGCACCATTCCGCGCCGCGCGAAATTCGACCGGAAGAATTATTTCTACCCAGACGCACCGAAGAATTACCAGCTTACCCAATACGATCAGCCGAGCACGGCCAATGGCTGGGTGGATTTTGAATTCAACGGTGGCATTGCCCGCGTGCGCATCACCCGCGCGCATTTGGAGGAAGACGTGGGCAAGAGCACGCACTTTGAACGTCACAGCGGCGTGGATTTCAATCGCGCCGGCGTGCCGCTGATGGAAATTGTTTCCGAGCCGGACCTCACGAGCGCGGACATGGCGTATGAATATCTCAACGCGCTGAAGGACATTCTGCTGCAAGGCGGCATCAGCGATTGCGACATGGAAAAGGGCATGGTCCGCTGCGATGTGAACGTATCGGTACGGCCGGTGGGCACCACGACCCTGGGCGCGAAGATTGAGATCAAGAACATGAACAGCTTTTCCGGCGTGCGCCGCGCGCTGGAATATGAGATTCCCCGCCAGATCGAAGTGGTGAAAAAGGGCGGCAAGCTGATTCAGTCCACGCGCCGCTGGGACGACGTGGCCGGTGTGACCGAAGAGATGCGCACGAAGGAAGATGCGCATGATTACCGTTATTTTCCGGAACCGGACTTGATGCCGCTGGCGCCGACGGACGAATGGCTGGCATCGGTGAAGTCGCTGGTGGTGGAACTGCCGCTCACGCGCAAGCAACGGCTGATACAGGATTACACGTTGCCGGCGGGCGATGCGGAAGTATTCAAGAGCAACCCGGCGCTGGGCGCTTATTTTGAGGGTATCGCGCGGCAGGCAAAGACGCCGAAAGCCGTGGCCAACTGGATCATCAACAATCTCCAGTCCAAG
>CAIJGS010000299.1 GCA_903820285.1 uncultured Verrucomicrobia subdivision 3 bacterium
AGTCGAGGTAGGCCAGGAGATCTTCCGCGTGATAGATCGTGGCCCCGGTGCAGACCCGGGAGCAGTCATCCAGCAGATCAAGCAATGGATAATGGCGTTTGTCCCGGGGAACCACCGGTGCGGGGTGGCGTCCAACTGCCACAGCGCGCTGGTTTTGAGACACTGCCAGCGGCGCGTAGAGGCGGGCGGGCGGGGCTTGGGCAGCGGGTGCGCCAGGCCATGTGCCAGCGCCCAGCGCCGGACGGTAGCCGGATCCAAGGTTATGTCCAGGCGGCGGAGCGCTTCCGAGGCGGCCAGGCGGCAAGGCGCCGGTGGCTTGGTAGCCAGCAGTTTGCGCAACAGCGGTTCAACCCCCGCCGGCCAGTCCGCCGCATGATCGCCACCGGAAGCTCCCGGCTGCCAGTGCTCGCCATTGGCAGCAGCGCGCAGGTTGTCGGCGTAGAGTTCGTAGAACCGGGTGCGACCCAGCCCGAGTTTTTCGGCGGCGGCGGTCGCAGAAAGTTCTGCCCTGCGAAAGGCGGCAAGCACCTCGCGGATTAACCCGACTTCCGCTACTGGGGCATAAAAAAGAGGATGGGATGCGGATTTGCTGGGGTTTTTGGCTGAGTGAGGCCAAAGGTCGCCACTACATTGGGTGGGCTTTCAGTTGGTTTTGGGCGCGCTGATACGCGGGGGTGGCTGGGGCGGCAAGGTCAGCTTCAAGCGGGCCAGCAACAAGGCCACGTCCCGGTCCGGTTCGGTGCGGCGCACCAACCGGAGTTCCCGGCCGTCGGTGGTGGGCACGCGCACGTCCAGCAGTTGCAGCGTGGCCAGTTTCTCGAACACCACGCGCGGCATCAATCCGCCCGCCAGCGCCTTGAGCCGCTGGCGCAAGGTGATGCTCAGGCAATACGCCAGGAACGCCACGAACAAGTGCGCCTCGATCCGTTCGGCTTTGTGGTGGTAAATGGGCCGCAGACCCAGATCGCCTTTCAGGGTGCGGAAGGCTTCTTCCACAAACACGAGCTGCATGTAACAACGCCAGAGCAGTTCGGGATTGTCGGCGTTCAGGTTGGTGCGCAGCAGATACCGGCCTTCCCGGTTCCGGGCGGCCCGCAGCTTGTTCCGGTCGAGGTTGAAGGCGAGGTTGCCCGCCGCATCCACGGTGACGTTTACCAACCCGGCCACGGCGCGGCCGGCCCGGTCGCGGGCCGCCCCCAGTTTTTCCAGGCGTTGATCGCGGGTAAGGTTCTGCCCTTGGATTTCCCCGAGCCGCTGCCAGAGGGCTTTGAGTTTGCGGCGGCGCATGGCCCGTTCCTTGTGAATGCGCGCGCCGCTCTCGGCCAGCACATAGACTTCGCCCGCCTGCGGCAGGAGCTTCACCCGCAGTTGCGGCCGCACTTCCTGCCAGGGTCTTTGGGCCAGCGCCTGTTCCAGTTTGGTCAGCCGGCCCTTGGGCGTGCCCACCAGATAACTCACCTTGGCGTCGCTCTGCCGCAACTCCGCCAGCACCGCCTCGGTGGGGATGCCCCGATCCATCACCCAGATGCGTTCGGCCTGGCCGGATCGCTTTTGGATCAGCGCCAGCAGGTCCTTGAGCGTGGTCTTGTCGGCGGTGTTGCCGGGGAACATCTCGTAAGCCAGCGGCAGCCCTTCCGGTGTGACCACCAGCGCCACGACCACCTGCACGCAGTCCGAACGCTTGTCCCGGCTGTACCCAAACCGGCGGGGATCGGTTTCCTTTTCAGGCGCGTCGCACTCGAAATAGGTGCTGGTCAGGTCGTAAAGCAACACGTCGAATTTCGCGCCAAAGAGATCGCTCCAGCGGCCGCGCAGATGGGCGAAGAGCGCATCCTTGTGGGCGAGCAAACCATCCAGACCGCGATAGAGCGTGTCGTCCTGCGCGAGGCGTTCAGCCACGCCCAGGAGATCGGCCAGGGCCGTGGTGCCAAACCAGTGCCGGTGCAACCGCCATTCGCTGCCGGGCGAAAGCAGGCGGTAGAGCGTGAGCACCCGCAGCACCTTCTCCCAGTCGGTGCCTTCGCGACTGCACCCCAGGCGCGGGGCGAAGAAAGTATCGAGTTGGAGTTCGCGCCAGAGTTCATCGCCCAGCCAGCAGGCACCCCACGTGCGGGGCCGGGAGAGTTGTAGTTGGTTTAACCGCACCTGCACGGCGGAGGTATCGCCGGCCGCCGGGGTGCGATCCGCGGGAAAGAGCGCGCATTGGCGGGCCTGTCCCTGGGCCTCATCAAAGACTTCAATGGACTTCTGCCAGGCGGCGCGCTGGGAGTCGTTGATCTCCCCCAGATAGAGGACGTATCGCTGCACGACGGAGCGGCCTACCCGGCGGCTCTCGACAATGGCCCAGGAGCGATGCTCCTTGCCGTCCTTCCAGCGCGTGCTGCACTTGAGAAACATGCCGCCAGTATACCAGCCGCCGTCGTCGATGGAAGTGGCTAGGTCGCTACTACACGCACTTTTGAACCCAAAATCAGCGAATTCCTTAGCAAATTCGCAGGTGCTACCCCCTAAAATAGACAAAAATCAGGTCCAGTAGCGGAAGTCGGGTTAACGGGACACCGAGCCGATGGGGCAACTGCCGATAATGTTTTTCATCCCCGGCAGGATGGCACAAAAAATCTTGGCCAGCGACCCCGTTCCGCCTTCCCTGCGGGCTTTCCGTCGGCTGTCGCTACGCTCCAGCCATCTCCAAGCCCGCAGGGTTGCGCAGTGTTCGCCTTTGCTTGCCGCGAAACAGTGTCAAAGGTGCTTGTATACAGTTTTTTGTTTGAGCTTCGGTACATTCCTGGCGGAATTTTTTCCAGCTCGCGTAGTTAAGTTAAATGAACCAAAAACGAGTGGCAGCAAACAGGCGAAACGCCTTGCGCAGTACCGGGCCGAAATCTGAGATCGGCAAAAAACGTTCGCGGCTGAACGCGGTAAAGCACGGCGTCTACTCTAAAATAATCATTGATCCGGATGAGGCTATCCAGCTAAAAAACATATATTTAGACCTGATAGCAGAGTATCATCCTGAGGGAGTCTTGGAAAGTTATCTGGTCAAGGAAATCGCCGAGCTTATGGTACGAACGGAGCGCTACAAGGCGGCCGAAGCGCAGACCTTGCAAGCCTACCGGTACATGCAAGTCGGCCAGGAGACCAACGTTGGCGATTTTGGCACGGCGCTGATACAGGACGCTGGTGCCTACCGGGCAATTCCCAGTTGCCTAGCTGCGGAGGATCGGTTGAGTCACCGGTTGGAAAATTATTTTGAAAAACTGATTAGCTTGCAGGCGAAAAGGGGGCAGCAGGCCGGTGTGCACACCCAAGTGCCGAAAGAAGTTTCGCGAACTGCTTAGTTTGGATTTTCATTCCGATTGCTTCAAATTCACCCCTAGGGGTGATGCTATTCCTGTGTAGGAATGGTACTTTTTCACAAAATCTCGAAAATTACCTTTTGTCGTTTTATATTTTAAAATGAAATCCAACACAAAAAAAATAGTACTGGAGTTTCTTATTGGCATAATCGCGCTGAAATCTCTGGCCGGTCCGATCGGCCGGCCCAACATTGTTTTTATCCTGGCGGATGATTTGGGGTGGAGCGATACGACGCTTTACGGCAACACGAAATATTACCAGACGCCGAACCTCGAACGGCTGGCCAAACGCGGGATGTTATATACTCGCGCCTATGCGGCGAGTCCGCTCTGCTCGCCGACGCGTGCCAGCCTGATGACGGGACAGAGTCCTGCCCGGATTGGCATTACCGGGGCGGATGGCCATTTGCCGGAGGTTCGAATGAAGGAAACCGTCCAAGCCAAAGCCCCGCCTTGGATCAAGACTTTATCGTGTGTGGGCGCGACCCGGTTGGATACGAATTATTATACGCTGGCAAAAGCCCTCAAAGCGGATGGTTATGCCACCGGACATTTTGGAAAATGGCATTTGGGCCCGGAACCTTACTCGCCGCTGCAGCAGGGTTTTGATGTGGATTTGCCGCATTGGTCGGGGCCTGGACCGGCCGGCAGTTATGTTGCGCCCTGGAAATTTCCAGTGAAGCTGCACTTTTTGCCCCGCACGCCGGAGGAGCACATCGAGGATCGCATGGCTGATGAAGCGGTGAAGTGGATGGACGCGAACAAGGATCATCCGTTTTTTCTCAACTACTGGCAGTTCTCGGTTCACGCGCCGTTCAATGCCAAACCTGCGCTCATTGAAAAATACCGCCAGACGATGGATCCTAATGATCCCCAGCACAGTCCCACGTATGCCGCGATGGTTGAGTCCATGGATGACGCGGTCGGCACGCTGCTGAACGAAATTGACCGGCTCGGTATTGCCGATCACACCATTTTGGTGTTCTTTTCCGACAACGGCGGCAACATGTATGACCATGTGGACGGTACCACGCCGACCAGCAACCGGCCGTTGCGTGGTGGCAAGGCGACCGTTTATGAAGGGGGCGTCCGCGAGCCGTGCATTGTCGCCTGGCCGGGATTGACCAAACCGGGCAGCCGCAATGACACGGTGATTCAAAGCGAAGACTTTTTCCCGACGTTTGTCAAACTCCTCGGCCTGAAAACGCCGCCCGGTCAAATATTTGACGGTGTAAACATTGGCGATACCTTCACCGGCAAGCCGCTGGATCGGCAGGCGATCTTCACATACTTCCCGCATAGCCCGCCGATTGTTCCCGACGTGCTGCCGCCCGCTGTTTCCGTGGTGGCGGGCGATTGGAAACTCATTCGGATTTTTTATGATGGCGACAATGGCGAGCATGCCTATCGGCTCTATAACTTGAAAGAGGACATCGGCGAGCGGAATAATCTGGCGACCGCGCAGCCCGAACGCGTGAAACAACTTGATGCCCTTATCGATACATTTCTCGCGGACACCAAGGCGGTTACGCCGAAACCGAATCCGGCCTACGATCCTAGGGCAAAGGCTCCGCCCGTTAAACCTAAAAAGAATCCGGCACCAAAAAAGAATCCGGCACCAAAACCGGTGACGCCTGGTAATCAGCGGCTAAAGATGGAAGGCGCAAGCGACCAGGGAGTTTGATTCAGCATGGTAAAAGAATGCCAAACCCGAATGCCAAAATCACCCCTAAGGGTGATATACAGGGCAAGAGCGCGATGTTTTAATATATCAAATTCCCGATTCAACAACCATATATCAGCCTACTATTGCCATCATTCATGAAAAAGATGATTCTCGTTTGCTCGCAAATCTCGGTTCAGCCAACCAAACCAAAGTCAATGACAGCCAAACAAACCTCACCCTCACGCTGGCTTGCCGGCATAACTCTGTTCGCGATCGTCTTAAGCATCGCGTTGCCTGCCTCCGCCCAAACTATTTGGACGAATATCGGATTCAATACCGTTGGCCTCTCCACCAGTTGGAATACGGCAGCCAATTGGAACCCCAACACCGTGCCCAACAGCGCTGCCGCCATTGCCGTCATCACAAATAATTTTGGCCAGACGAGTCACACCAATCCGCTGATCACACTGGATGCGGCTATCACCGTCAACAGTCTTACCTACGCCGACACCGGCAAATCCAATTTTAGCGGCACCATCAACGCAGGGTCGTCGGGCACCCTGACCTTCGGCGGCACCACGCCGACGGTAGATACTCTTGCACAAAGCGGCGGGTTAGGCGGAACGCTGACCAATGGCACGCTGACCATTAATGCGACGGTGACGATTCCTGCCGGCGGCCTGACCAAGGGGACGAACGTGGGCAACGTGATTCTTAACAGCGTCTCGGGTGGCGGACCATTGACGGTAAACGGCGGAACATTGACGGTTAGAGTGCGTCTGAAAAGTCATGAAAACTGAGGAATCAAGCCAGTCGGCGGAGTTGGATTCGGATCATGGCGATATAGATCCAAGCCTCGGCACTGGACTCGGTGGTTTCGTAATCCCG
>CAIJGS010000300.1 GCA_903820285.1 uncultured Verrucomicrobia subdivision 3 bacterium
CCCGATCCTCATCACCAAAGGCTTCCGTCAACTGCACCATAATCGTTTTGTCTGCCTCCGTCTTGGCTGTATTCATGCCCCAGCCTGACCTCATCCCTAGGACATCCGCTGTCCAATGCGTTTGGGAAGTATACAAGCCCGGCCGGTGAGTGTGGCCAGTTTATGTCACATGACGGACCGGGTGGGATAAAGTACGTTGCCATCAATCACTGTAAACAGAGCATCCCTGCGGGGATGCACCCGGTCATCCGTTATGGGGTCGGGTTTGTCGAAAAATTTAATTTGAACGTCCAATGAAACCAAATCAAAACAGTTCCGCTCCCGTCCGCCTGGCTGCCGGCAAATTCCGCCGGGCGTTCACGCTGATTGAACTGCTGGTGGTCATCGCCATCATCGCCATTCTCGCCGCCATGCTGCTGCCTGCCTTGACCAAGGCCAAACAGAAGGCCAAACAGATTGCCTGCGTCAATAACATGCGGCAGATCGGCATTGCGCTGGTCATGTATGTCGGCGATTTCCCGCAATATCCCGCTTGCTATGACCCCAACAAAGGCATGTATGTCTGGCCCACGCGGCTGTTGACCTTGATGGGAAACAACCGCGCCGCCTTCAGTTGTCCCGCCGCCAAACCGGAAAGCTTTTGGGATATCACCCTGAATAAAACCCTGGCCGGCCCGTCGGGTCAGCCCAAACTGGGGGAGAATGGCCTGCTGGATAACTTTGCCATCTTGACCACCACCCGTTTTTCCCTCGGGTACAATGACTGGGGGCTGAACAATACGTTCAATCCACCCTTCGGCATGGGCGCGGACGTCGGCACCACCCCGGTTAAAGATACCGGCATCCGCAGCCCCGTGAACATGATCACCCTGGGCGATGTCCGCTCCGATGCCACCACCATCAATTTCAATGCCAATCTGGATCCGGTCATTGGCGATGCGGCCGATAACGATTCCGTTACCCATGATCAATGCCCCTCCAACCGGCATAATTACCGTACCGATTTGCTGTTTGCGGACGGCCATGCCGAAAGCCCCAAGCGCAATGATGTCATCAATCCCCTCGACAATAACTGGCGCGCCAAGTGGAATAATGACAATGATCCGCATTTGCCCGGCACGGCCAATGGCATCGCCAATTGGTCCATCTCCAACGTAACTGCCTTGGAACAATAAACGCTGGCGGCCTGCCGTCAGTTCCGATTTACAAAGAAACAATCTACTTTCATGATCAAAATTATGTCCGCGCGGTTTAATCATATTCTGGGTCTGGTTCTGGCCCTGGCGGTGACTTCCGATGTTGCCCGTGCCGAATCGTTGCGTCCGCCGGCTGTCCCGCTGGTGACCTTTGACCCGTATTTGAGTGTCTGGTCCGATGCCAACACCCTGACCGAAAGAGACACCATTCACTGGACCCATCGGGATCACCCCCTGGTGAGTCTGATCCGCGTGGATGGCCACACTTTCCGGTTGATGGGTGCCGAGCCGAAAGGTGTGCCGGCGTTTCATCAGGTTTCCCTCCAAGTGCTGCCCACCCGCAGCATCTATGAGTTTGAAGCCGACGGTGTGCATGTCACCCTGACTTTCATGACCACCGCGTTGCCTCATGATCTGGATGTTTTTTCCCGGCCGCTGAGCTACCTCACCTGGGATGTCCGGTCTGTGGATGGTGCCACACATAAGATTTCCCTCTACGACAGCACCAGCTCCCTGCTTACGGTGAATGAAAAGAATGAGCCGGTGACCTGGGCGCGGGCCACGGCCGGCAAACTCACCGCCCTGCGGACCGGTACCGAGGCGCAGCCAATCCTGGGTTCGGCGGGCGATGATCATCGCATCAACTGGGGTTACGTCTATGCGGCCGCTCCCACCAAACAGGCGCAGTCCGCCATCAGCGCCAACCAGACCGCCCTCGACAGCTTTGTCCAGACCGGCAAACTACCCGCGGCCGATGATGTGAACATGCCCCGCGCCGCCGGTGATAATTCACCCGTGCTCGCCTTTGCCTTTGATCTCGGTTCCGTCGGCACGGAAGCCGTGGAACGTCAGGTCATCGTCGCCTACGACGAAATCTATGCGATCAAATATTTCGGCCGCAATCTCCGTCCCTACTGGCGCCGCAACGGCATGGAGCCGGCGGAATTGCTTCAGGTGGCCGCCAAGGAATATCCCGCGCTGCTCCAGCGCTGTGAACAGTTTGATAATGATCTGGTGGCGGATATGACCAAGGTGGGCGGCGAGCGCTATGCCCAGGTCTGTGCGCTGGCCTACCGCGAATGCGTCGCGGCCTGCGGTTTGGCCGCCGATGCCAACCGGCAGCCGCTATTTTTCACCAAGGAAAACACCAGCAACGGCGACATTGCCACCGTGGACGTGTTCTTCCCCATGGACCCCATCTGGGTCTTCCTGAGCCCCAGCCTGGCCAAGGCCACGCTCGTCCCGATCCTTTCCTACGCGGCTTCCAGCCACTGGAAATTCCCCAACGCGCCGCATGACCTCGGCACCTATCCCATCGCCCGCGGCACCGATGACGGCGGCGAAGGCATGCCGGTCGAAGAGAGCGGCAACATGCTCATCCTGTGCGACGCCATTGCCCAGTCCGAAGGCAATGCCGACTTCGTCACCGCCTGGTGGCCGCAGCTCACCCAATGGGCCAAGTATCTGGAAAACTACGGCCTTGATCCGGAAGAACAGCTTTGCACCGATGACTTCATGGGCCATCTGGCTCACAACGCGAACCTCTCCGTGAAGGCCATTCTCGGTCTCGCCGCCTATGGCGACCTGTGCAAAATGCGCGGGGACACCGCCAATGCCGACCGCTATGCCCAGCTCGCCAAGGTAGATGCCGCCCACTGGGTGAATGTGGCCGCCGATGGCGATCACTTCCGCCTCGCCTTTGACAAGCCCGGTACCTGGAGCCAGAAGTATAATCTCGTCTGGGACCAGATCCTCGGCCTGAACGTTTTCCCGGCATCCGTGGCGAAAATGGAAGTGGAACATTATAAGAAGGTCATGCAACGTTATGGCGTGCCCCTGGATTCCCGCACGCATCTGACCAAGACGGACTGGTCGATCTGGAGCGCCACCCTCGCCGATAATCAGGCCGATTTCGAGGCCATCGTTTCACCCGCCTATGATTATATCAATAGCACCACCATTCGCGATCCCATCGCCGATTCTTACGAGACGGACCGGTTGGGGAGTGGCGGCATGCATGCCCGGCCCGTAGTCGGCGGCTTCTTTATCAAAATGCTGGCCGACCGTGCGGTCTGGAATAAATGGTCAACCGGCGACAAGTTGAAAGCCGCGAATTGGGCGCAGTTGCCCAAGCCGCCCAAAATCACCGTCGTTGTCCCGGCCGCCGACCGCCACCCCGCGATTTGGAACTACACCACCGCCCAGCCGGCCAATGGCTGGATGACGGCCGGTTTCAATGATTCCGCCTGGACGCAGGGCCTCAGTGGGTTCGGCACCGCCGGCACGCCCGGTGCCGTCATTGGCACCACTTGGTCCACGGATGACATCTGGCTGCGTCGTGAAATCGAATTGCCCGCTGGAAATCGCGACAATCTTAGCGTCTGGCTGCATCATGATGAGGATGTGGAAGTGTATATCAACGGCGTCCTGGCCGTGAAAGACGGCGGCTTTAGCAGTGCTTACGATGCCTACCCGCTGACCCCCGGTGGTCGTGCCGCCCTGAAGCCCGGCAAAAACCTCGTGGCCATGCATTGCCACCAGACGGCCGGCGGACAATACATCGACATGGGCTTTGTGCGGGTCAAGCCGGCCCCGGATGCTTCGTCACCGCTGGCGGACGCCCAACCATGACGGCTGGCAGTTGCCGCGGTTTTTGTTAATGGCCAAGGCGGTGGGGTCCGCCCATTCCATAGTGGAATGGGCGGATTGCCTTTTCACCTGGAGTCAGAAGTTTGATCTGTCAGCGGGGGAGTCGACTATTGCTTATTCATACACATCATGCTCACATACCGTTCGCTCATGAATCGATCATCCAAATGTTCCGGCCGGTGGCCGCTCCTCGCCTCCTTGCTGGCTGCCCTCAGTTGCCAATCGCCCGCCGGGAATGCCGTGTCGCCGGTAAATGCCGGTCAGGCGCTGGAACGCACCTGTTTTCAAACCAGCGCCCCGTGGACCACGAATGGTAATCTCGGTTCTGATGTCGCCATCGTTTATGGCATCGACACCAATCTGCCCGCCCGCATTGCCACCTGGCGCGACCATGGCTACCGCATCCATGTCATGACCGGCGTGGCTTGGGGCGAATACCAGGACTACCTCTACGGCCGCTTCGATGGCATCAATCACGAGGATGAGGCCCAGATGGATCGCAACGGCAACAAAATCGGCCACGGCGGTGATGTCTATTACATGTGCCCCGGCACCAACTACGGCAAATTCCTTTGCGTCGGCGTGCAGCGCGCCCTGGACGCCGGTGCCGAAGCCATTCACCTCGAAGAGCCGGAATTCTGGGATCGCGCCGGTTACTCCGAAGGTTTCAAACGCGAATGGCGCGCCTATTATCATGAGGACTGGCAGGCTCCCGACAGTTCCGTGGATGCCCGCTGGCGCGCCGGCAAACTGAAATATTTTCTCTACCGCCGTGCCTTGCAACAGGTGTTCGATTACGTGCAGGACTACAACCACCGCACCGGCCGCCAGGTGCATTGCTATGTGCCCACGCACAGCCTCCTCAATTACGCCCAGTGGTGCATTGTCAGCCCTGAATCCAGTCTCGCCCTGCTCAAAGGTTGCGATGGCTACATCGCCCAGGTCTGGACCGGCACCTCCCGCGAGCCCAACCGCTATCGTGGTGAAGTCCATTCCCGCACCTTTGAAACCGCCTTCCTGGAATACGGCGCCATGCAAAATCTCGTCCGCGCGACCGGCCGGTCCGTCTGGTATCTGAACGATCCGATCGAGGACAACCCCAACTACGATTGGGATGATTACCGCCGCAATTGGGAATCTACCCTCACCGCCTCATTGTTCCAGACCGAGGTCGCAAAATATGAAGTCGCCCCCTGGCCGGAACGTGTCTTCGGCGGCCATTACCCGCGCTCCGCCCGCCGCGCCGACCGCAAGGCCATCCCGCCGGCCTATGCCGCCGAGTTACAAACCGTCTTCAATGCGCTCAACGACCTGAAGCAGCCGCACGTCTCCTGGGATTGCGGTACCCCTGGCATCGGCGTGCTCGTCAGCGATTCACTCATGTTCCAGCGCGGTCAGCCCACCCCCAGCGATCCTTATCTCGGCAATGTTTACGGCCTCGCCATGCCGCTGGTCCAGCACGGCCTGCCCGTCACGCCTGTCCAATTGGAAAACATTACAATCCCGCATTATCTGGATGGTTTCCGCGTTTTGCTCCTGAGCTACGATGGTCAGAAACCGCTGACACCCGCCGTCCATGCTCCGCTGGTGGAGTGGGTAAAACACGGCGGCATCCTCATCTTTTGCGATCGCGATGCCGATCCCTATTTGCAGGTCCGCGATTGGTGGAACAGCGGCTACAATCATTACACTACTCCGCGCGAACCGCTCTTTGAGCAGCTCGGCCTCGCCAATTCCGTCACACCCGACCAAATCAATCCGGTGGGCAAGGGTGGGGTGATCTGGCTGCGCGAGCGGCCGGTGGATTTCTCTACCAGCCCCGAAGGCGCAGAACGCGTTGTGACCGCTGTCTCCGGTGCCGCCAAAAAAGCCGGCCTCAAATGGCGCGAAACCAATTATCTGCTCCTCCGGCGCGGACCCTACGTCATTGCCGCCGGGCTGGATGAATCCATTGGCGGCGACCCGCGCCAGTTGCACGGCCGCTTCATCAATCTGTTCGATTCCGAGTTGCGTGTCGTCACCGACCTTTCCATAACCCCCGGCTCCCGCCGGTTTTTGATCGACCTCGATGTCGCCGCCACCGGTCATCCCGGCCTGCTCGCCTCCGCCTGCCGCACCTTGCCATTGCACGCGGCGAAACATCAGCTCAATTTCACCGTCACTGGCGTCGGCGAAACCCCCGGTGTCGTGCTCCTGGAATCCCCCAAGCCCCCGAAAACGATCACCCTGGCCGGTCAGCCCCTCACGGCCTTTGAATACTCCGCCACCGACCGGCTGCTCTGGATTCACTTCCCCAACGACGTGGCTCCGCGTGAGTTGACCGTCCAATATTAATTGCCCTCGTGCGATTGAGTCGCCCGCGTAAAGCGCAAGCGGAGTGCGGCGTTCGTGCCTTGTCATTCCCCACATTTTTGTGGATGTCGAATAAGATTTGCTATGCTATGCCAATGGGCTGCAAACAACGGCTACGCCTCTGAGCATCCTGAAGGGTTGCAGGATATTAGCCTGGGGTAAGGCCCATCGGATGGGCCGCCACCCCGGGTGTCGTCCCCCAACGATTTTCCTTCCCCATCGGATGGGGAAGGTGGCCGGAGGCCGGATGGGGGCCGCAGTTCGCTGCTCGCAAACCCGCCCCACCATTGAAAACATTATGGTCTTTCAACCATTCCTGCACCTCACTTAGCCAACCCCAAAAAAGATGTGGGTAATAATGACTTGGATTTTCACGCCGCTCCAACGCCTGCAACGAATGCGGTCAGGACCATGCCAACGCATTGTCCTTGGTAACTGTTGCAGCCGGCTGAGGCCAGCGTTCCATCATTAGCTGGCGCGGGCCTGGCTAAAGTTTTTTTAAAGATGAGTGGCCATTTCATGCCACATGCCTTTTGCCTTGCATCTGGCACCATCACCCGATACCAATAACAACCCACTCACCACGGCCATAATTGAATGGACCTTGGAACCTGAATCAACCCGTGAATCGCAGAGATTTTATTTCCAGCTCAGCCCTGGTGGCCTCCGGCCTCCTGCTAACCTCCCCATTTTCACGCGCGGCGGATGACACTTTTCCCGTGGTCCGTACTCCCGAGGCGAAGCGTCGCTTTCGCAGCGCCGCTGTGGAACGCGTCATCAGCCAGGTGCAGTCCTCCATCGGTAACCGTGAGCTAGCCTGGATGTTCGGTAACTGCTTCCCGAATACCTTGGATACCACCGTCGATTTCTCCGTCATTGATGGCCGGCCCGACACCTATGTTATCACCGGCGACATCGACGCCATGTGGCTGCGCGACAGCTCCGCCCAAGTCTGGCCCTATCTGCCGCTGACCCCCCAGGACGCGCCGCTTCAGCAACTGATCGCCGGCGTCATCAATCGCCAGACCCGCTGCATTCTCAAGGATCCCTACGCCAATGCCTTCTACAAGGACGCGACCAAGGTGAGCGAATGGCGCAGTGATTTGACCGACATGCAGCCCGGTGTGCACGAGCGCAAATGGGAGGTGGACTCCCTGTGCTACACCATTCGCCTCGCCTACGGTTATTGGAAAACCACCGGTGACAACGCCCCCTTTGATGACGCCTGGCACGCCGCCATCGCCAAAATTGTCCAGACCTTCCGTGAGCAGCAGCGCAAAACCGGCAAGGGCCCGTACCATTTCCAACGTCGCACCGAGACGCAGACCGACACCGTGCCCGGCCGTGGCTACGGCAATCCCGCCAACCCCGTTGGCCTGATCTGCTCCATGTTCCGCCCCAGTGACGATGCCACGGTATTTCCCTATCTCGTGCCCGCGAATTTCTTCGCCGTCGTCAGTCTGCGGCAGGCGGCGGAAATACTGGATCAAGTTTCGCACGACCCCATCCTCGCCGGCGAATGCCGTTCCCTGGCCGATGAAGTGGAAAAGGCGCTTGCGCAACACGCCATCGTCCATCACGCCACCCTCGGCAAGGTTTACGCCTACGAAGTGGATGCCTACGGCAACTATTACTGCATTGATGACGGCAATGTCCCCAGCCTGCTCTCGCTGCCCTATCTGGGCGTGGTAAAGCCGGATGATGCGATTTATCAAAACACGCGCAAACTCGTCCTGTCCCCGGCCAATCCCTATTACTGCCAGGGCAAAGCTGCCAATGGTCCCGGTGGTCCGCACGTGGGCATGGACATGATCTGGCCGCTGGGGCTGATCGTGCAAGGCCTCACCGCCACCAAGGATGCTGAAATACGCCAGTGCCTTGTCACCCTGCAAAAAACCCATGCCGGCAAAGGTTTCATGCACGAAGCCTTCCATAAGGACAATCCGGATAAATTTACCCGTTCCTGGTTTGCCTGGGCCAACACCATCTTTGGCGAACTGGTTTTAAAAACCTACCAGCAAAAACCGGCGTTACTGGCTTGAGCCTGACCTGCCGTTTATCTTAATCTCCTGACCTTGACCAAACCCTGACAATCCCATGGCGTCCATTACCACTACCCCCCGTTCCTCCTCACCCGCCTCCGAAACGGATGGCAAGACCTATCGCGGCCCGTTTGCCATCATGACGGTGCTGTTTTTCATGTGGGGGTTCATGACGGTGTTCAACGACATCCTCATTCCCAAGTTCAAGGAGGCGTTCACGCTGGATTATTTTCACGCCATGCTGGTGCAATTCGCTTTCTTTGGTGCCTACTTTATCGGTTCATTGGCATATTTTCTAATTTCCGCTAAAACGGGCGATCCCATCGCCCGGATCGGCTACAAAAACGGCGTGGTCATTGGCCTGCTCATATCCGCCACCGGCAGTGCGCTGTTCTGGCCGGCCGCCGCCAAACTTTCTTATCCGCTGTTTCTCGGCGGTCTGTTCGTGGTCGGCCTCGGCTTCGCCATGTTGCAGATCGCGGCGAATCCGTATGTCACCATCCTCGGTCCCGAACGCACGGCCTCCAGCCGGCTCAATCTGGCGCAGGCGTTCAATTCCGTGGGCACCACCATCGGACCATTGATCGGCGGTTACCTGATTTTTCAGAATTTCGCCAAGACCGGCCTCAGCGGGGTCGACTCCGTCAAAGTTCCTTACCTCGCTTTTTGCATTGTCTTCGTTCTGCTCGCCGGGGTCTTCTTCGCCATCCGCTTGCCGCATGTCGGCGAAGGTAAAATTGAAGCCGGCATGGGCGCACTGAAACATCCGCACGTGCTCCTCGGCGTGCTGGCAATTTTTATGTATGTCGGCGGCGAAGTCTCCATCGGCAGCACCATCATCAGCTTCCTGGGCCTGCCCAGCGTGGCCGGTCTGACCACGGTGGAAGCCAGCAAATATGTTTCCCTGTTCTGGGGTGGCATGCTTATCGGCCGGTTCATGGGGGCGGTGGAATTGAGCGAAATGAATGGTTTCGCCAAGAAATCTGTCATGGCATTGATCCCTGTTCTCGCCTTCGTCGTGCTGCTGCTCTCGCGTAGTTGGGATGGCGATGCCCATCGCTTTGATTTCGTCGCCGGCTGGGCCATCGTGAAAAACTATCTGCCCCTCCTCGCGCTCTGCTGGCTGCTGTTCCAGTTCGGCAAGGCGCTCGCCGGCCGCACGCTGCTCATCTTCGGTGCCACCATCGTGGCCCTGCTGACCCTCTCCATGCTGGAAGGCGGCAAGCTGGCCATGTGGTGTGTCGTGGGCATCGGCCTGTTCACCTCCATTGGCTGGCCGAACATCTTCTCGCTCGCCCTCGACGGCATGGGCGTTTACAAAAGTCAGGTGTCTTCCCTGCTGGTCATGGCCATATTAGGTGGAGCGCTGCTGCCACTATTGCAAGGCCGGATCGCCGATCACTACGGACTGCAAATCTCCTACCTCGTACCCCTCATCGCCTACGCCTACGTCGCCTTTTACGGCGCCTACGGCCACAAGGTGGGCCGGACCGCTGCGGTGGCATCACACTAATCACCCAAACTCGTTTCCGTTTAACCGAAATATAAAACGACCATGAAATCCCTCCCTGTTAAGAACCTCGCACTGCTCGCCGCCGGCCTGGCCGGCATCCTGGCGACCGGTTGCGCCACGCACCATTGCTGCGGTGACAAATGCACCATGCCGGGTGGCAAAGGTGCTATGCCGTTTGGCACCACCTTGGACGGCACGCCCGTCTCCCTCTACACCCTGCGTAATGCCAATGGTGTCGAAGCCCGCATCATGACCTACGGCGGCATTATTCAGTCGCTCAAGGTGCCGGACAAGAACGGCAAGTTCGGCGATGTCGTCCTGGGTTATGACTCCCTGGATGGCTATCTCACCAACAGCCCCTATTTCGGCGCGTTGATCGGCCGATACGGCAACCGCATTGCCCACGGCCATTTCACCCTCGATGGCGTCGCCTACCAACTGGCTACGAATAATTATCCAAACTCGCTGCACGGCGGCGTCAAAGGTTTTGACAAGGTTGTATGGCAGGCCCAGCCCGGCACCTCCGCCCAAGGCCCGACGCTCGAACTCACCTACAACAGTCACGACGGCGAAGAAGGCTACCCCGGCAACCTCAAGGTGAAAGCCGTTTACACCCTCACCGCCGACAACGCCATCCAGCTCGAATACACCGCCACCACAGATCGCGACACCATCGTCAATCTCACGCAGCACTCCTATTTCAACCTCGCCGGCCAGGGCGACATCCTCGGCCACGAAGTTTACCTGAATTCCAGCAAGTTCACCCCCGTGGACGCCACCCTCATCACCACCGGCGAACTCAAGCCCGTGGACGGCACGCCCTTTGATTTCCGCACGCCCGCCACCATCGGCGCGCGCATCGGCCAGGACGACGAACAATTGAAGTTCGGCAAAGGCTACGACCACAACTGGGTGATTGATCATCCCATGGGCGAGATGGGTCTCGATGCACGGGTATCCGAACCCACCACCGGCCGCATCATGGAAGTCTGGTCTACCGAACCCGGCCTGCAATTCTATTCCGGCAACTTCCTCGATGGCACCATTGTGGGCAAAGGCGGCCAAGTCTATCAGTTCCGCGATGCCATCGCGATGGAGCCGCAACATTATCCCGATTCCCCCAACCACGACAACTTCCCCTCCGTCGTGCTTCATCCCGGTGAAATCTATCACAACCTCATCAGCTATCGGTTTAGCGTGAAGTAAAATCATTCCGTCCCGTCCGGCGGCCGGTTCATATCGTTGAACCGGCCGCCTTTTTGTTTTTGCCCCTGGAACGCGACCTTCTGAACAGCGGCCGGAACCCAGTCACGGCTCAGGATTGCCCATTGGCCGGAGCGCTTCACGCCGCTTCAACGTGGCCTGCCCGCTGGCTAGGCAAACCGGTTGCATCCCTTCGCACCTTGAAGCGAGCTGTAAATCGCCCTCGGAGCCGAGTGTAAGTTGTTTTTCCCTTCCCGCATGGACATCACAACTCTCCAGCCCATCACAACCGCGATGGGGTAGGCGGGGATACGCCCACTCAGTTGATCCTCAAAACGTCACTTGCGTTTCGGAAATCGGTGCTATATTTATGGTTGGGAGTTTACCTGGTAAACTGACCCGGGCCGCCCATCCGATGTTGATTCTGGCCTTAAACGCGCCTCGTGCCGCCTTTTCAGAAAGCCGTCTGTTCCTGACGGCCCTGTTGCTTTTTGTCCCAGCCCCGCCGACAGAGCGTGCGGTGGTGCGTGGACACAATACCCATCAATCAGGTCGCACCCGTAAAATTCAGCATCGCCAACCTTTGGCTTTCATCGCAAAATCCCAGCAAATCCAGCTAAATCAAGGTAAATCCAGCCTCATCGTAGCGTGCCCATTCCTGAGCGCAGCCGTTACCAAATCTGCCCGCCGCTTCGCCATCCCTTGGTGCCTTGTTCATAAAGTCTCGCTGCAATTCGCGCCCCCAAAATCACGTGAAATCCCTTTAAATCCAAGTAAATCAAGTTATATCAAGCCTTTTCACACCTGCTTTCTTTTCGCGTATTTGGCGTATTTCGCGGTTGATAACCCCCGCCTTTCCGATTTCCCAAGCTCGCCATCAATCCAAAACCAGTTAAATCCAAGTAAATCAAGGTGGTTGGCTGAATTTTTCGGCCAAAAATTAATACCCGGCGATTTTAGTTGCCACCGGGATGAATTGAATCTAGGGTCAAAATAAATTCTGAACCTGAATAAAGCCTATGTATTTCGGCGTTGATTATTATCCGGAGCAGTGGGTCTTTCCTTTCGCCGGCACTGCCAAAAATCCCGAAGCGCAATGGCAGATCGATGCCAAGCTCATGGTCAAGGCCGGCATCAATGTGGTGCGCATCGGCGAATTCACCTGGGGCCTGTGCGAACCCGAGGAAGGTAAATTCAACTTCGACTGGCTGAAACGCGTCATGGATGTGATGGGCGAACATGGCATTCAGACCGTGTTGGCCACCCCCACCGCCGCCCCGCCGATCTGGCTTACCAAAAAACACCCGGAAATCCTGCCGCTGGATGAAAACGGCCAGGTGAAGCACGAAGGTACGCGCCGCGCCGTCTGCCTGAATAGCGACACGTTCTGGACCTATTCTAAGCGCATTGTGGAGCACCTGGCCAAGGAACTGGGGAGCCATCCCCATTTGATTGCATGGCAGATTGATAACAGCCTCGGCGGACATTTCACCGAGGCCGCCTTCAATGAAGACACCCGCCGCGACTGGCACGGCTGGCTGGAAGCCAAGTACGAAACCATTGAGCGGCTGAACAACGAGATGGGCCTGCGCCATTGGGGGCAGGTGGTAACGTCTTGGAATCAGGTGCCCATGCCGATGGCGGCCCCGACGCAGCATAATCCCGCGCTGGTGCTGGATTGGAACCGCTTTGGCAGTGACACCATTGTCCAATTCGTCAAAACCCAGGCGGACATTCTGCACACCATCACGCCGGACAAACCGGTGACCACGAACCTGCGCGCCCTGCGCCACCGGTTCGATCATTTTGACCTGGCCGAGGCGCTGGACTTCGTCTCCATCGAGGCGAATCCGGCGGCCAAGACCAGGCCCTCGGACATTGCCTGTGAAATCGACATGCTGCGCTCGCTCAAGAAAACCGGCATTCGCACGCCCGATGGCGATGCCGGATTCTGGGTGATGGAGCAAAAAGCCGGCAACGTGACCTGGCAGGATGTCAATTCACTCATCCGGCCGGGCGTACTGCGGATGTTCACCTACCAACTCATTTCGCGCGGCGCTTCCGCGGTGCTGTTTTTCCGCTGGCGCCAGCCGCGAATCGGTTCGGAAAAATTCCACGGGGCGGTGTTGCCGCATCATCTTGAGGGCAGCCACCGGGTCTACAACGAGGTGGCGCAGATTGGCGAGGAACTGAAGTTGCTCGCCCCGGCGCTGCAAGGCACCAAAGTGAAGGCCGAGGTTTGCATTCTGTTCAGTCACGAAAATGACTGGGCACTGTCGCAGCCCAACCAGCCGAACAAGTTCTTCAACCTGCGCGAGCACATTCAGCTCATCTACAACGCGCTCCATGACAAAAACATTCTCGTGGATTTTGCGCGGCCCTCGGACGATTTGTTTGAGTACAAGGCGGTGTTCGCGCCGTCGTTACATTTCCTGACGGGCGGCGAGGCGGACCGTTTAAAGCTCTACGTGCAGAACGGCGGCACACTCATCGGCACCTTCAACACGGGACTGGTGGATGAGCATAACAGCGCGCCGGACACGGGTTTCCCGCATGACCTGACCGATCTGTTCGGCATGGAAGTGCTGGAGTGCGACATGCTGGCGCCGGACGAGGAAAACCATCTGACCTTCAAGGGAGCATTCCAGACGAGCCACATGCATCCGGCCAAGATCTGGTGCGACCTCATTGAGCCGAAGGAATGCACCATCCTGGCGGCCTATGCCAAGGATTTCTACGCCGGTCGGCCGGCGATGACCGTGAACAATTTCGGCCTGGGCAAGGCTGTTTACATCGGTACGCAGAGTCACCAGCATTTCTATCATGACCTTGTCGCCTGGCTCCGCCAACTGGTCGGTTTGCACCCGCTCCTGAAAGTGCCGGATAACATCGAAGTTTCCATGCGGGAAAAGGACGGATCGCGGATCTATTTCCTCCTGAACCACCAGAACTCGCCGGTGCGTTTGCAATTCTACAAGCCCATGCATGATTTCCTGACCGGCGCCAACATCGTGGGCAATTATGACCTCCAGCCGCACGGGATGCTGGTGATTGACGAACATCCGGAAGTCAAATCAGCTGGTGTCGCGGCCTGATTTTTTGTTTCCTATGGGCGGTGATTTATCTGGAATTCATGCTGGCCGCGCTGGCCGCCCTCGGTTTTGGCCTCGTTGGCTGGCAATGGGTGGCGGCGATCCGCTTTCCGCTGCATCAACGCTGTGCTGAAACGTCTTTCACCCCCGGCGTCACCCTGCTGAAACCGGTCAAGGGCGCGGATGCCACGTCCCGCGAATCCCTGCAAACCTGGTTCACCCAGGATTACGCCGGGCCCGTTCAACTCCTGTTCGCCGTCGCCGATGCCGCCGACCCCGCCGTGCCGGTGATCCGGCAACTCATCGCGGAATATCCCGCCGTGAACGCGCAGCTCGTGGTCTGCACCCCGCTGACCGGCGCGAATGCCAAGGTGGCAAAACTGATCCAGCTCGAAAAACTCGCCCAGCATGATCTGCTGCTGGTGAGCGACGCCGATGTGCGGGTGCCGGCGGATTTTCTGGCCAACGTGGTGCACCCCCTGAAGGAGCCCAAAAACGCGCTGGTCTGCTGTTTTTACCGGCTGGCCAATCCGGTGACCTCGGCCATGCGCTGGGAGGCGGTGGCGATCAATGCTGATTTCTGGAGCCAGGTGCTGCAATCAGCCTCGATGAAGCCGGTCGATTTTGCGCTCGGCGCGGTAATGCTCGTGCGGCGCACAGCCCTGGCGGAGTTTGGCGGATACGCCTCCATGGCGGACTGTCTGGCGGATGATTATCAGCTGGGCCATCGCGTGGCGAAGCATGGGCATCGCATCGCGCTGTGCCCGGTGGTGGTGGAATGCTGGGACGCCCCGGCCGGCTGGCTGGCGGTGTGGAAACATCAATTGCGCTGGGCCCGGACCATCCGGGTGTGCCAGCCGCTGCCATACTTCTTTAGTATCCTGGCGAACGGCTCGCTGTGGTCGCTGATCCTACTGCTGGCGGCGGTGGGGTTGTTTCATTCATCCGCACTGGCGTTCGCGGCGGTCCTGTTTCTGTTGTTACGCATCGGCCTCGCGAACGATTTACAGCGCCGGTTCACGCCGGACCGCAAGCTGATCTCACCCGCCTGGCTGGTGCCGGTGAAGGACGTGCTCAACTTTGGCATCTGGCTGGGTGCCTTTGCCGGCAACACGATCGAATGGCGCGGCCGGCGCATGCGTTTGCGCCCGGATGGGACGCTGGTGGAATTGGGTGGGTAGGAATTTAACCGCGAAATACGCTGATTCCAAGGGCTGAAAGCCCGTCATGTTATAGCCCAGGGTGAAGCGCAAAGCGCAAGCCCTGGGACAACCGCCAGAACGTATCTCCCGGCCTGTATGGCCGGCACCGCGTCAATGCGTACCGGGGCGCCGGCCCGACAGGCCGGAGAATGTTTTGATGGCATTTACCTAGGCCTTCGCTCGCCGACTCGCTCCAGCCCGGGCTATAACTTGACGGGCTTTCAGCTCATGGGAGGAGCCGGGCTCCGCCAATGAAATTTCCCCCTACACCCCTTCAATGCCGTTCCAGCAAATATTGCTTGAACGTGTCGTAATGCGCGCTCATGTGGTCGAACTTTTCCGGCAGCTTTTCCGCCGCAGCGATGGCGGCGGGGACGGCGGGGGAGAAGCCGAGGATCTTTTCAATTTCCTCCGGGAACTTCGCGGGATGCGCCGTTTCGAGGATGGCGGCCGGGAGGTCACCGAGGGGTTCATCGGCCAGCGAGTCGAGGAAGCCGCGCCAGGCGACCGCCCCGTGCGGTTCGAGCAGGAGCTGATGTTTCACCCAGACGTCCTTTACGGTCTCGCGGGTGCGATGGTCCGTGATGGAGCTGGAGAAAATATCTCGGCGCATGGCCGCGAGATCAGGGGCGATGTTAATCTGGCCGGTCTCATCCATCTGGCCGCCATACACGGCCACGAGGCGGGCGAGATTGCTCGGATGTCCCACGTTCATGGCGTTGGAGAGTGAATTGCGCGAGGGCGAAATCTTCTGGTAATGTCCGCTGGCGAGGAAACGCGGGAAGGCGTCGTTGTCGTTGACGGAGGCGACGATTTTCTTCACGGGCAGACCCATCTGCCGGGCCACAACGGAGCCCATCATATCACCGAAATTGCCGCTGGGAATGGAGAAGACCATCGGCTCGCCGGGCTTGGCCAGGCGGGACGCGGCATAGAAATAATAAACGCTCTGCGGCAGCAGACGGCCAATATTGATGGAATTGGCGGAGGAGAGCGGCAGGTGACTCAGCGCCGGGTCGCCGAAGGCGCGTTTGACGATGGCCTGGCAGTCGTCGAACTTGCCATCTATGGCCACGGTGCGAACATTGCCGTCGAGCACGGTCATGAGCTTGCGCTGACGGGCGCTGACCTCGGCATAAGGAAACAGCACGATCACGCGGATGCCGGGGATATTATGAAAGGCATGGGCCACGGCCGAGCCGGTGTCGCCGCTGGTGGCGGTGAGAATGGTAAGCTCGGTGCCATCTTCGCGCAGGAACTTGCCCATCAGCCGGGCCATCATGCGGGCGGCGAAATCCTTGAAGGAAGCGGTGGGGCCCTGGTCGAGGCGCAGAATGTGGACGCGGTCAAGGTTGGCGACCTTCTCCAGCGGCACGTCAAAGTTGTAGGCGTCGCGGCAGAGGGCGGCGAGTTCGGCGTCCGTCAGGATGCCGCCGGTGTACTTGGACAATACGCGGAAGGCGATTTCGTGGTAGGGCAGGGAGGCAAACGCGGCGATTTCGTCGCGCGTGAGCGTCGGAAATTTTTCCGGGAAATACAGGCCACGATCCGGGGCAAGCCCGCGCAGGAAGGCCTCGCGCAGGGTGACGGCCGGGGATTGTCCGTTGGTGCTGGAAAAGAGGAGGGGCATGAAAGTCAGTCCGGTTTCCGGGTGGCGGTCAGGCAAAGGTTTCCACCCGGATCATCACGGGACGGCCCTTGATGGCGGGGAGTTTGGCGATTTGGGCGAGCGCCTTCAGGGCCACGCCGTTGGTGGCGTCGTGCAGCATGAAGATCAGCGGCACCACGGCGCCTTCGTGGCCTTCGGGCTGGATGACCGAGGAAATGCCAATGTTCGCCGCGCCTAAAATGGTGGCCACCATGGCGAGCACACCGGGCTTGTCCGTTACATTCAGCCGCACAAAGTAGCGGGAGACCACTTCTTCAATGGGGGCCACCGTGCCGGCGCATTCATGGGGGGAGAAGGGCGGAATCCGGTTTTTGGTCCCAGTCTTCAAGTCGAGCGCAGCATCGGCCAGATCGCTGAGCACGGCGCTGGCGGTCGGATCCTTGCCGGCGCCTCGACCGTAGAACAGGGCGTCGCCAACGACGTCGCCGCGCACAAAGACGGCGTTGAACGAGTGGTTCACGCTGGCCAGCACATGGCTGTTGGGGACCAAAGTAGGATACACGGAAACCTGCACGTGGCAGCGGCTGGACAGCTGTTTGACGATGCCGAGCAACTTGATGGTGTAGCCCAGTTCGCCTGCATACTTGATGTCCAGTGCGCTGATGTGGCGGATGCCTTCCACATGGATGTCCTTGGGATTGACCCAGAACCCATGGGCGAGCGAGGCAAGGATGCCCGTCTTGTGCGCCGCGTCATGGCCGTCAATGTCGAGATCGGGCGGCGTCTCGGCGTAGCCCAGCTTTTGGGCGTCGGCGAGGACATCAGCAAAGGTCGCGCCTTCCAGCTTCATCCGGGTGAGGATGTAATTGCAGGTGCCGTTAACGATGCCGTAAAGGGCGGGGATGCGATTGCCCACAAAGCCTTCGCGCAAGGCTTTGATGATGGGGATGCCACCGGCGACGCTGGCTTCGTAATAAAGATTGGTGCCGTATTTTTCGGCGGCGGCGAACAGTTCCTCGCCATGGGCGGAGAGCAGCGCCTTGTTGGCGGTCACGACCGGTTTGCCGAGTTTGAGCGCGGTCAGAACCACTTCCCGGGCGGTGGTGGTGCCGCCGATGAGTTCAGCCACGAGGTGTACGTCCGGATCGCAGACCACTTCGCGCCAGTCAGCGGTGAGCAGTTCGCGGGGGATTTTGACGGCGCGGGTCTTTTTGAGATCGCGCACGGCCATGCGCACGAGTTTGAGTCCAACGCCGAGGCGGGAGGCCATGAGGGTGCCGTTGCGCTGCAACGCCTCATAGACGCCGCTGCCCACGGTTCCGCCGCCGACAATTCCAAGGTTTACGTGCTGCATAATGGAACGCATAGCTTGCCTTTAAACCGGGCAGGGGACAATTCAATTTTACGGCCGGTACAGTGTCTCCACGCTTTAGATTCCGGAAAATCGGTCGCATTTGTCAGCGTGCAAATCCGGCTTGGCCAATCTTGCCGGATGGGTGGTAAGAACAGTTGGCCCGCCGCGTTACTAGCGAAACTCACAGAGCCGATACGGTCTGGGTGCACCCCGTCTATCAGCGGTCAAATTCCCCGGCTTCATTTTCCTATGCTGGTTAGCGTTATCGCGCAAACCTAACCAGCTGGGGCCGCAAATAGATTGAATTTTACCCGGCAGACCTGAAAATCTCCGGGTGACTGAACTGACGGGCATTATCCGGGATGAAATCACCTCGCAGGGGGTGATGCCATTTGTGCGTTTCATGGAGTTGGCACTGTATCATCCCGGGCTGGGCTATTATGAGCGGGGCCGGGGGAACGTGGGGCGGGCGGGGGATTTTTACACGAGTGTGAGCACGGGGCCGTTGTTCGGGGAGTTGCTGGCGTTTCAGTTGGGGGAATGGCTGGAGCCGCTGGCGGCGGGGTCGGATCGGGTCGCGCTGGTGGAGGCGGGGGCGCATGATGCGAAGCTCGCGGCGGATGTGTTGCGCGGGCTGCAGCGTCAGCGGTCGGCACTGTTTCCCCGGGTGGAGTACGTGATTTTGGAGCCGTCGGCGGAACGGCGGGCGTGGCAGGCGGAGACGTTAAAACCGTTCGCGCACTCGGTGCGCTGGGCGAATGGGCCGCGCGATTTGCACGCGGCGCCGATCACCGGGGTAATTTTCTCGAACGAATTGCTGGATGCGTTTCCGATCCGGCGGCATGGCTGGGATGCCACCGCGCAGCAATGGTTTGAATGGGGCGTGGGCTGGTCGGGGGAGCGTTTTGTGTGGGTGAAGCTGCCGGCGTCGACTCCGCCGGTGCGGTTGTCGGAATTGGAGCCGGTGCTGCCGGATGGCTATGTGGTCGAGCATTCGCCGGGGGCCGAGGCGTGGTGGCGGGAGGCGGTCGGGGCGCTGGGGCGGGGCCGGTTGCTGGCGATTGATTATGGGTTTACCACCGAGGAACAATTTTCGCCGGCGCGAACCAACGGGACGTTGCGGGCGTATGCGCAGCATCACGTGGGCGATGACGTGCTGGCGCATCCGGGGGAACAGGATCTGACGGCGCATGTGAATTTTTCGGCGATCCGGTCGGCGGGCGAAGCCGCCGGGCTGACG
>CAIJGS010000301.1 GCA_903820285.1 uncultured Verrucomicrobia subdivision 3 bacterium
AAGGATGTGAATGACACGATCATTGCGCTGAATGTGGGCGTGGCGACGGTGAACTCGCTGCTGGCGACGCCGGAACCGGCGATGCCGCTGACGTTCGCGGCCTGCCTGGGCCTGGCGCTGATCGCGGTGCGCAAAAACAAAAAGGCCACCGCGACCGTTTGATCAAGAGTTTGGCGGGCGGAATGGGTTTCTGTCCCCCACTGCAGGTTGGTTTGAAGTTGGTTTAGGTTCATGGGTAAGAGGCGGTACAGCGATGTGCCGCCTCTTTTTTTTGGCGGCGGGCTCCAAAATGCTGTGGCTGACGGATGGGGGGTGGTGGCGTGTTTTCTTGGTCTGTAGTGGTCAGCTTTGATCATTCAATTCCCCTCCGTGCTAAACCCCGCCACCACCGGGCGATGATCCGACCCGACGCCCCAGTTTGGCACGGTGGGGATAAACGTTTCCGCTTTCAACCAATACCGCGCCATGGCCGGGCTGAGCAGGATGTAATCGATGCGCGAGTAGGAATCTTCCACGCCATAAAAATAAGTCCAGGTGACGTTGCGCGGTTCATAGCGGGGGCGGGCGGTGGTGATGGTATCGCCGTTGCGCTCCGCCGGGCGGGTGTCGGTGAGTTTGTATTTGCCTCGCCCGATGACGGCTTTGGTGGAGGCGGAGTCTTTGGTGTCGTTGAAATCGCCAAGCACGATGAGGTGTTCATCCGGATTCCCATGCAGATGTTCATCCACGATGCCGCGCAAGACTTTGGCCTCGGCCAGCCGCAAGTCTGCTTCGTCCGCATCGGCGATGGGGCGCTTGGATTTCAAATGCGTGACGATGAGCGTGAAGGTGAAATTGGTGGCGGCACGGAGTTCCACCTCGGCGAAACCCCGGCTCACGCGGAACCGGCGGCCATCCAGCAGGAAATAATCATTCGTATGCGGATGTCGTGCGATGATGGGCAGGTGGCTCAGGACGGCGACGTGGATGTTGGTATCAAAGCCTTCGACGTGTTCCCAGTAAGGGAAGTCGAGCCCCTCGGCCTTCAGGGAGGCGCGCAGTTCGAGCAGGGCGTTGGTGGTGCCCATTTCCTCCAGGGCAAGCACGTCGGGATTGAGGGCGTGAATACTTTCGCGGATTTTGGCGCGGGCTTCCGGTGATTTGACGTAAGGTCGAGATTCGGTGGGGGTGTCCAAGTAGGTTTCCACGTTGTACGCCGCCACGCGAAAGGTGGCGGTGTGGGCCGGCCAGCCGGTGGCGAAGGTCAGCAGTATGATGATGCCGAATGACTTGAGCATAGGCACCCGGAGGATAAGCTGGGTCTGGCCGGAAACGAAACCAGAAAATTAAGGAGACGGCCTATTTACGTTAAGTCGGGCGCAACCTGCACTAGACCGTCCGCCGGCCGGTGTTCCCTTGGGCAGAAATGGCTGCGCCCGGGGAAACCTCTTAATTTTACAAACGGCGCGAACCTGCTATTATGGCTTCATGCCTCTGAGCCGCAAAAAACATTTGCCCGTGAAGCTGGACGACAAACAAAGCGAACGCGATACGCGGGAGCTCCGCATTGACAAGGTCGGCGTGCGCGGGTTGAGATTTCCGATCCAAGTGCGCGATCGTGCGCGCCGGTATCAGAACACGGTTGCCACCATCGGCATGTTTGTGGACCTGCCCAAGGAATTCAAAGGCACACACATGAGCCGGTTCGTGGAGGTGCTGAGCGCGCACGGCAATGTGATTCATGTGGAGAACATCCCGGAAATCCTGGCGGAATTGCAGACGAAGCTGAACTCCGCGACCTCGCATCTGGAGATTGAGTTTCCCTATTTCATGTCCAAGAAGTCGCCGGTATCACGCAAGGAAAGTCTGATGGACTACATCGCGCGCTTCGATGCGGCGGCCTGCGGCGATGAAACGGACTTTGTGCTGACCGTGAAGGTGAACGTGACCACGCTCTGTCCCTGTTCCAAGGCCATTTCGAAACATGGTGCGCACAATCAGCGCGGCGAAGTGACGGTGGCGTTGCGGTTCAAGCGCACGGTGTGGATTGAGGAAGTCATCGCCATGATCGAGGCTTCGGCCAGTTCGGAACTGTATGCCTTGCTCAAGCGGCAGGATGAAAAAGCCGTGACCGAGCGCGCCTATGATAACCCGGTGTTTGTGGAAGACCTGGTCCGCAACGTGGCGCTGCGGCTGAATGCGCATCCGCTGGTGACGTGGTACAAGGTGGAGGCGGAGAATTACGAGAGCATTCATAATCACAATGCCTACGCTTGCATTGAGAATATAACCCGCCAGCCGGCCGGTTCGGGCAAAAAATAATTTTGGGTGGCAAAACGTGTCAAAGAGGCTCAATTTGGCCATTTATAGCGTTAAATACGGGTCCAAACCGCAGTTTTGGGAGCTGGCTGGTTTGGCTGTCTTTAAAAAACTAAAAATTTTAGTGGATTATTTGCCACACTTTGCTACATTCCCGCCCCTTTGATGCATTGGCCGTTTTGATTACGGCCGCAAAAAATATAAACTGTGATACCTAAGAAAAAAGAGATTAAGCCCGTGCCTGCGGTCGCGCCCGTCGTTGCGCCGCGTGGGAAGGTGAAGTCCGTCGCCACGGCGGCTTCCATTCTGGGTCGTCCGGTAGCCAAGCCGACCGCCGGCATGGAAATGAAGAAGGTCAAGCCGGAGTGGCAGAAATTTTACCTCCATTTGCTGGAGTTGCGCGAGCAGCTGGTGAAGCAGATGAGCGGTCTGGCCGAGGAATCGGCCCAGGAACTCGCCGGCTACAGCCTGCACATGGCGGATTCCGGTACGGATAATTTTGACCGTGATTTTGCCCTGAGTCTGCTATCATCAGATCAGGACGCGGTCTATGAGATCGAAGAAGCCCTGAAACGCATCGAGCGCAAGACATACGGCGTATGCGAGCTGACCGGCAAGGTCATTCCGCGTGCCCGGCTGGAAGCCATTCCGTGGACCCGCTTCACGGTTGAAGCCCAGGCCCAGCTCGAGCGCGAAGGCGCCTTGAAGTCCCGCCGTCTGGGCGCGCTGGGCTCCATTGATGCCGCCGGCTCCGCCAATGAAGGCGAATCCGAGGAAGGCGAAGAGATCGAGGAACCCAAGTCGAAAGAGAAAGAATAAATATTTATGGCCAGAGAAGTCATCACCATCGAATGCACTGAGGCGCGCAAGTTAGGCAAGTCGCCCTCGCGCTACACCACCAGCCGCAACAAAAAGCTAAAGACGGAAAAAACGGAGCTCAAGAAGTACAATCCTGCCCTCCGCCGCCATACCTTGCATAAGGAGATCAAGTAATTATGCCCCGCAAGACCAACACCGACAAATCCGACAAGCGGGGCACACGCACCCGCGAAAACCGCACGCCCCGGCCGAAGCCGAAGATTGACTTCACGCTCGACGCGCTTGATTACAAGAACACGACGCTGCTCCGCACCTTCGTGACCGATCAGGGCCGCATCCTGCCGCGCAAGTACACCGGCCTGCCCGCGCAATACCAACGCCGTCTCACCACGGCGATCAAGCGCGCGCGCCAGATGCTGTTGATGAAGTAGTTTTCCCGCCGCCCGGCCGATCTCGGCTGGGCGGTTTTTTGTCGAAATCAGTTGCAAACGATTTGCAATTGAGTCAACGTTCGATCAACTTTGAGCGCCACCGGAATTTGGGTGGCAGCTGCTGTGGTGATTCGCCCGGCCCCGGTGGGGTGCGCGGCGGTGTGGTTATGGATTATCTCGTCCTTCTTTCGAGCATCGCGCTGGGGGCCGGCACGGTTTTCGGGTTGCGGTTAAACGACCCCCGCCAGATCAAGCTGATGAACGCCTTCACCGGCGCCTATCTGCTTACCTTGGTGATGCTCCACCTGCTGCCGGATTTGTACACGCCGGAGCCGGGCCTCGTCCTCAAACCGCTGTTCATCGGCGGCTTCATCCTGTTCGGTTTTTCCCTGCAAATTGCCATGGATACCTTTTCGAAGGGCATCGAGCATGGTCATGCCCATGAAATCCACGGTCGCATGGCTTATGGTATACTGGGCGGGCTCTGCATTCACGCCTTTGTGGAGGCGCTGGCGCTGGGGCAGTCGCCGGATCACCAGACAGTGATGGACCGGGCGCAGCACCATTTTCTGCTCGTCAGCGTGGTGGTGCACAATTATCCCATTTCCATCGCCCTGCTGGGGATGCTGCTGCAAAGCGGGATGAAGAAATCCTCCGCCCTCTGGTGCCTGGCGCTGTTTGCCGTCATGGCCCCCATTGGCATGTTTACCAGCGGCTATACCGGGCTGGCCATTTATTCCCGTTATCTCATGGCCATCGTGATCGGCATTTTCATGCACATTTCCACGACCATTTTGTTTGAGAGCGAGCACGACCACCGGTTTCCGCTTGGCAAGCTGGCCGCCGTGCTGATTGGTCTGGCCCTGGGCATCGCCAGTGTGGTCTTTGAATCGTGACGTGAAAAAAGCCTGCCAGCATCACCATGATTTGGCACCGCAGGATCTCTCGTCCCTGACGAGCCGCCTGCGCCGCGAGTCGCGCAAGATTACCGGTCCCCGCGCCGCCATCCTGGAAATTTTGCGGCACCACCCCCATCCGTTGACCAATCGCGAAATCTTCGGCGAACTGCCCAAAGGCGAGTGCGATCTCGCCACCATTTACCGGGCCATGCAGATGCTCGAAAAGCTGGGCATGGTCAAGCGATTCGATTTTGGCGATGGCGCCGCCCGCTACGAACTGATGGGCGAGGGGGACGACGGCCACCACCATCATTTGATCTGCACCCAGTGCGACACCGTGGTCGAAATCGAAGAATGTTTTCCGGCGGAGATCGAACAACACATCGCGGCGAAAAACAACTTCAAGGCAGTGACGCACCGGCTCGAATTTTTTGGCATCTGCCCCGCCTGCCAGAAATGAAAAAGGCGGCGATTTTCATCGCCGCCTGATTCTCAAGCCATCTCCTCTGCGAGCCAGTCGCCGAGGTGGAGGTATTCTCTTATTTTGCGCCGCTCATGACGGTTCTTGAGGGATTTTTTAGAGTGATGCTGCGCCTTCCGGAAAGGGTGTTTAGGGTTGCGAACGACTTCATCCAATGTTTCGATTGTCTTTGTCATAGCATTATACCTTTTGTTTACCGACATCCGATTGACCGCATAAATTATGCCAATCGGTTGTGATCCCCAAAACCGCGGGAATCTACACTTTATGAGACGTTGCCGTCTGTGATTGTGTTCAAAACGTGTTTCATTTTTTTCACACAAAACAAAAAGAGCCAGAGCACCACTCGTTTTCCACCCGGCTCGCCACGAGTTTCATGCCCGACCGCGCAAATTCCTTTTTGATCAACCCGAATTCCGTCGCAAGGATGCCCGCGAGCACCAAAGTGCCACCGGGTTTGACACGGCACACGATTTGTTCGCGGGCCGCCATGAGGACGTTGGAAATGAGATTGGCGCAGACGAGGTCGAACTGCCGGGCCGGCTTTAAAGAAAGCTTCAAGACATCACCGCGGGTCAATTTTACCTGTTTGGCCACAAGATTTGTGCGGATGTTTTCACTGGCAACGTAAACCGACTGCGGATCAAAATCAAATGCGAATATTGGCCGGTAGCCCAATTTTGCCGCGGAGATGGCAAGAATGCCTGATCCCGTGCCGATATCCAGAAACGATTTTGGCGTGTCCACGGAGCGGCAGCGCACGATTTCGCCGAGGCAGAACGAGGTGGTGGGATGCTGGCCCGTGCCGAAGCTCAGGCCGGGATCGAGGATCACCACCGCCTGGTTTTTCAGCGGCCGCAGTTTGCTCCAGCTCGGTTTCACCAGCAGTTCGCGCCCGATCTTGAGCGGATGAAAATGGCGCTTCCACGATTCCGCCCAGTCCTCCGGCTTCACGCGGGCGATTTCAATCTCGCCCCGGCCCAGCGGCAGGCCGGCCTCAGCCACGCGCTTCAGCCCGGCAGTGATCGCGGTGCGGGCGGCCTTGGTGGTAAACACCGTGCGCTTGTTTTTTTCAATAAAGGCGCTCACGAGGCTGACTTTTTTCTCGAGATCATAATAGGCGGCGGCGGCCACCCCGAAGGTGCTGCCCAGCATTTCGGCCACGGCATCTTCGGCTTCCAGCGTGGTGATGACCGAGACGCGCCACAGTGGTTTGGTTTTTTTCATGAAAATCAGGTCAGCCGACGAGGTCGCGCCACGGGGTGAAATTGAGCAGTTCGATTTCCGCCATGTGCGGATGCAGCGCCACTTGCGTGATGCTGGCGTACTCCACCTCGAAGGCGTTGGTCTTGGGCAGCGGTACATCAATGAGAATGGCGAGCAGCATGCGGATGACGCCGCCATGGCAGAACACCGCCACGTTCTCGCCGGGATGGCGCCGGATGATTTCGCGCAGGCAGGGTTCCACGCGGGCGCGGAAGGAGCGGCCGCTCTCGCCATTCGGTGCGCCGGGATTTTCAATGCGGTCCAGCCATTCGTGGACGGGAAAGTTAAACCGGTCGCGCACGGCGAACCAGTTGAGGCCGGTCCAGTCGCCAAAATCAATTTCCCGCAGGTCCTGAAAAATGGTCTGCGGCAGCTGGCCGGCTTTCAACGTGGGCGCCAGCGTTTGCTGTACGCGCTTCATGGGGCTGGCGTAGATGGCGTCAATCGTCTTGGCACGCAGATACTCGGCCAGCACCTTGGCCTGCCGCTTGCCGCGCGGCGAGAGGTTCATGTCAATGCGGCCGCCAAAAACGCCGTGGTAGGCGGCCTCGACTTCGCCGTGGCGGATCAGCAGCAGACGCGTGGCCGGCGGCGGTGGCGTGGCTTTTTTGCGGGCTGGTTTCTGCGCTGATTTTCGCGCTGATTTTCGCGCTGGTATTCGGGATTTTTTGGTAGCCATGGGAGTTCAGCCTTGGGCGATGGCGGTTTGCTGGGCAATGAGCAGTTCGCGGATGCCGGCCTTGCCGAGGGCCAGCAGTTCGGCCAGCTGGGATTCGGTAAAGGTGGATTCTTCGCCGGTGCCCTGCAATTCAATGAATTCGCCGGCGGCGTTCATGACGAGGTTCATGTCCACCGCGGCGGCGACGTCTTCCGTATAGCAGAGGTCGAGCAGGGCCTGACCTTTCACAATGCCCACGCTCACGGCGGCGATGCCGCTACTGATGGGGTTTTCAATGATCTTCTTTTCGGCCTGTAATTTTTTCAGGGCCAGCGACAGCGCCACGAAGGTGCCGGTGATGGCGGCGGTGCGGGTGCCGCCATCGGCCTGGAGCACGTCGCAATCCACACAGATGGTGCGGGCGCCGACCTTATCCAGATCCACGGCGGCGCGGATGGCGCGGCCGATGAGCCGCTGGATTTCCGATGAGCGACCGTCCAGCTTGCCCTTGCTGATGTCGCGTGGTTTGCGGGTAAGGGTGGAGTAGGGGAGCATGGAATACTCCGCCGTGATCCAGCCGCCGGTCACGCCCTGTTCCTTCATCCAGCGGGGCACGGATTCCTCGATGGTCACGCCGCAGATGACGCGGGTGTTGCCCCATTCAATGAGCGTGGACCCGGCGGCGTGCGGGGCGATGTGGTTTTGAAAGCGAAGCGGCCGCAGCTGGCCGGCGGTGCGCCCATCGGCGCGAATGGATGAATCAGACATAAATCTGGCTGATTGTAGCCCGGCAGCCGGGTAAATCGCAAACCACGAATCACGGGAGGGGGAGGCTGGCTTGACCCAGGTAGCGGCAGGCATCCGTGCTTGCCGTAGAGGGCGGGCATCTTGCCGCCCGGGATTTGGGTCCGTACCGGCAAGCGTGTCCGCCTGCTGAAAACGTCTGGTTACCAGTCAATCTTTCCCCGCTGGGCTGGAAGCACCGGCTCCACGGCCGGCAGGATGCCCGCCGCTACGGGCGGCCTCAGCGCTTTTCCAATTCAATGCTGGCGAACAGGTTCTCCAGATTGTTCAGCGCGGTCTCGCGGCCCACGGCGGATTCGCGGCGGGCACCAAGGGACTGGCGGAGAAATTCAATGCCGTCTTCAATGGTACGGACCGACTTGGGCAGGATGGCGCCGGAGGCGTTCCCATGGCCGCCGCCCTGGAAGCGCGTGGCAATTTTCAAGGCGTCGCCGTTGCGGCTGCGGAAGCTGGCAAAAATGGCGTTCGACCGGCGGAACAGCGTGACCAGCACCGGATATTTCGTGGCTCCGGATTCCAAGAGCTGATGAACGATGGAATTGGTGTTGCCCACGATGGTGTCCACGTAGCCGACCGTCGGCGAGATTTCCGAGATATTCTTTTTGCTCCACTCGAAGCCAATCGGATCTTCAATTCGGCGTTTTACCGCCATGACTTCGAGCAGCGGGTGATCCAGCAGGCGTTCGAGTTTGCCATCCACCAGCGTGTGGAGGTTCCAGAACTGGTAGATTTTCACCAGCCCGGCGTAGTCCCCAGCCACGGCAAAGTCGGGATCGTTTTCCAGAAACAGATCGGCCACGTTGTTCAGGTGGACGAGGCGTTCCAGTTCGGGGGAGCCAAGCCCCTGGCTCTGGCACAGTTCGTAGGCAAGCAGCCCGGCGGACTTGTTCACATCGTGGTGCAGATGCGCCGCGCGGGCCTTGTGGTCGGTCACATGATGATCCACGACCAGCCAGTCGGTCTTGTCCACGCGGGCTTCAAAGGTGAAGTCGGTGACCCAGGCGGCCTTTTCGCGGAGGTCGCGTTGTTTCCAAAGATTATAATGGTAGGCCTGGAGGGGAACGGTCTCGCCGAACAAATGTTGCGCGAGGCGTTGCAGCAGGAGGCCTGCGACAAAGCCGTCCAAGTCACTTTCGTGCGTGAAAATCACTTCGGGCTTGGGGAGCGTCAACATATCGGGACAGGCTAAGTCAAATTTTAGCCGGTGGCGAGCGGGAAACGGAGGCGGACCGGGGAATTCTAAAGGCTGAACGCTAAAGGCCAAAGGCGGCTCCAGGATGGTTGGATGAATCTGGATGTATCTCAATTTTTGCGAAAACAAAGGATTTTTCGCAGGTTTTTGGTGCCTGCTTGAGGGCTGAAAGCCCGTGAGGTTATAGCCTGGGGTGAAGCGCCTTGCGCGAGCCCCAGGATACCGTCAATATCCTTTCCAGGCCTGAAAGGCCGACACTCCGGGCATGCTAAGCCAGGGCGGGGTAAAGTGACCTGCGCGAAAATTACCCATGCTTGTCGCCCAAGCCACGCGTCCGCACCCGGACGAGAAGATCATTCAATGCCAACCGCACTGCTTCTGCCGGCACCTCCGGCAGTTGGCTCGCCTCATGCGCCACCTGCAATTGCCCACGCAATCTTTCGTATTCTGCCTCATGAAAGGCTATGTCCGCCTCCGCAAGGGTTGACTGCTCTGGCCCTGCCAGTTTGCGCGCCACCAGGTCACCGATATACGGCAGCTGGAATGTTTCATTTAACGTCACCAGATTCGCCTCGATCTCTCCCGTACGCATTAGATGTATACCTGTCAATAGCACTCGGTAAACGTACAGCAACGGTTTCACCCGGCGCGGCGACTCTTTCAAAAACAGCTTCCATTGCGTCTCCGCAAATCCGAAATAGTGATGCGAATGATGCTTCGTAATCAGCCCCGTACGCCCCACCGACTTCAGTTCTTCATGCTCCGGCGTCGTTTTTACTATCAGGGGCGAATACAGCTGTTCCAGCACATAGCCGTTTTTCTTGAGCAACAGGCTGAAAAATTTCCGGGCATCATGGCTTACAATATCCATTTCCAGCCCCTCGATGATGCGTTCATCCTGCACCGTCTCATCCGTAGCCTCCAGCCCCACCACCTTCTCCAGCGGCAGCACATGCACCCCGCGCAGATCAAAATCCGAGTCCGGCGACGGAAAACCGTAAAGGTGCGCACCGCTGATTGTGGCAAACAGCAATGGATACGGCTGTGCCGCCACTATGCGATGAAGAAGCGGATCAATAGTCATAGGATTAAAAAGTCGAAGCAGGAGGTATTTCTAATGAACTGTTAAATCGCCGCTGGTCATATAACTAAGTCGTCATCGCCCGCCGAGCCATGATCAAAAACCGGTTCGCCGTTTCATAGTCCGGTCGTTCCGGCAGTTTGGTTTCCGCCAGTGCCCGCTCAAAATCCTGATGCAATTCTTTGCGCCAGGCATCGACATTGGTCCACGGCAACTCCCCGCGTTTGATCGCCAGCAACCGCTCCCGTTGAGCTTCCACCCGCACGGGTACCCGGCCTTCCCGCAGCGCCCCCGCTCCCGTCAGCAATAGTCGTAACAGGTGCATGGCATGTTTCCAGCGCACTTCCCCGTGGTTGCGCCGGTCCTGCTCGATCTTCTTGAACTGGCTCATGGCATAGCCATTGAACGTCTGAAAAATCATCCGGCTAAGAAAAACCTCCCGGATTGCCAGCAATTCCGTTCCCAGCGGTGTCACCTTTTCCACCAGTGGCGAATAAAGGCATTCCAGTATGTTGGGATTGGCCCGTAACGCCATAATGATGAACTTTTGCAGCTCCCAATAGCAGCTTTGCGCTTCATTATCTTCAAATTGCTCCGGCGCCCCAAACAACGACCATTGCAAATCCGCCGGTGCCAGATAAACGCCACGCCGGTCAACGTCCGAGGCTTCCGTATCCAGCCCGTAAGCACGTGAACCAATCACGCAACGGTAAATGATCAGGTCCTCCAATTGAAATCCTGTGCCGCCATCCGGCAGCCGTTCCTTAAAGTGTTTTAAAACCTCCAACTGGCTGCGCTCCAGCGCGGATTCAAACCCGTCGGGAAAGCGAACCAGATAATGCCGTTCTAGCTCACTGCACGGTGTCCGAGTAATTACGCCCACCACCCCGCGTGGATGCACCAATGATTCGCTTGGCCCGCGAATTTCTATGAGCGAAACCACCTGTGTGCCGGCGGATATATTATTGATCTGGTGGGACATCCCGGTTGACCCTAGCAACTGGCCTCAAAATTGACAAGTGCAGGCATACGCTTCCGACCTGTCAGGGTGGTCGGCGTCCTTGCCGCAATCCAGACAATCTGATAGTTTATGCCGGTGAGCACGGTGGCAGAAATTGAGGCGGCAATTGAACAATTGCCCGCCGAGGAACAGCGGCAGTTGCCGCTGATTCCCGCCCGCCTGCATGGGAGTGATTCTCGACAGTGACTCCCTCCGAAACTTTCTCCCAACTCCTGCGCGGCCCGGCACCCGTGCTGGCGCTGGCGCCCATGCAGGACGTTACCACGCTCCAGTTCATGCGCGTGGTCGCCCGGTACGGCGGGCCCGAGGTCTATTGGACGGAATACTTTCGCGTGCACGCCGTCTCGCACATTGAGAAATGGATCCTCGAATCCATCACGCAGAATCCCACCGGCCGGCCCATTGTGGCGCAGATGATCGGCAACGACATTCCATCTCTGGTCCGCACCGCGAAGGAATTGCAGCAGTACCCCGTGGCGGCGATTGATCTGAACCTCGGCTGCCCGGCGCCGGTGGTTTACCGCAAATGCGCCGGCGGCGGGCTCCTGCGCGAACCGCAGCGGATCGACGCCATTCTCGGCGCGCTACGGGAGGCGGTGTCGATTCCCTTCACAGTGAAGACGCGGGTGGGGTTTGATTCGCCCGCCGAGTTCGACACCTTGCTGCCCATTTTTGCAAAGCATACGATTGACTTGCTCACCGTGCATGCGCGCACCGTGGTTCAGATGTACCGGCCCGGCGTACGGTATGATTTGATCGCCCAGGCGGCGCGGGAGCTGCGCTGTCCCGTGCTGGCGAATGGCAACGTGTTCGGCGCGGTGCAGGCGCAGCAATTGCTGGCGGAAACCGGCGTACGCGGCCTGATGATCGGGCGCGGGGCGATTCGTAATCCGTGGATGTTCGACCAGATTCGCGCGCAACTGCGGGGTGAACCGGTAAAACTGCCCACGGGCCGCGACGTGCTCGCCTACATCCGCGAGTTGTGGGACAACGAGATCACGCCCGGTATCAACGAGTCATCCCAGGTACAGCGCATGAAAAAATTCATGAATTTCATCGGCGAAGGCGTGCCCGGCACGTTCCTGCACGATATCCGCCGCGCGGAGACCACGACGGGTTTCTTCCAGATCTGCGAATCGGCGCTGGATCATGACCGGCCGATGCCGCTGGAGCCGGTTCCACAGGGGTGAAACCTGCGTTGCGAATCTTTTGAGGACTGTGCAATCAATTGCCGGAGCGCGGCGTTCACGCCGCTTCAGTGTCCAATAAATCAATGCGCTGGCTTTATCCAGACCGCCTTCGTTATGAACGATGAAGCGGCGTGAACGCCGCGCCCCGCTAGCGCTCAACGCGCGTAACCTTATTGCAAGAGGATTAATTGAGCAGGGGTTGGTGTCGCTACTTTATAACCTGTGCGGCGAGGAAGGATCCAAGGATACAACCTCGATTTCACCACAATCAAATGTAGCACCAACACCGAACCCTTGAATGAGTTCAACGCTGAACACTTCCCGATTTAGGTACTCCGACCACTTGGCTGAAACCAAGAAGCCGTTGATTGCGTTCTGGTGATTAAGCCCGACCAGCTTTACATTTTCCAACCCGCCAAAACGGAGCGTCAGCAAACAGTCTTTCCGTTTTTTGCTTTCCGCCACAACATCCCAGCGAAAGGCAAAAAACTTAATTGTAAGGACTGGAATTGTGAGGGCTGGATTAGGCGGCGTTGCCTCATCAGGGATTCGCTCAAGCAGCATTGACACCACCTCAAAATCATCGAATGAAGGCCACTTGCCAAAAAAGCTCGTGACCATTTCAAAATTCTTAATTCGAGTGGGGCAGCAATTTATCATTGTTTATTTCAGGAGCTAAGTGGATGGTAGTATTTATATAGCCAAATTCAAGGGGCATGAAGCGGAACAAGCCGCAACTATAACCGCGTTTACAGGGAAACCCTTTTTTCCCCCCATCCCATCTCCCAGACACTTGTCGTCCGGCCCTTTTTTTGTGATGATGCGGCATGATCGAAAATTCCATCCGCCGGATACCCCGTCCGCAGGACGTCTTGGGCATGTCTACGCAGGCGCTGCGGGACACCTTTCACATCGCCAATCTCTTTGTGCCCGGTGACATCACCGGCCATTTCACCGATCTCGACCGCCTGGTCGTCGGTGGTGTGATGCCGGTGGACAAACCCGTGGAACTGCCGAACCACAAGGAAACGGGTCGCGCCTATTTTCTGGAACGCCGCGAGCTGGGCGCCATCAACGTTGGCGGCGCCGGCCGCGTGGTGGCCGATGGTAAAACCTTTGCCCTCGATAAACTGGATTGCGTCTACCTGCCCATCGAGACCAAGTCCGTAAAATTTGAGAGCGTGAATCCGGCGGAACCCGCGAAGTTTTATTATCTCTCCTGTCCCGCGCACGCGGCGCATCCGGCCCGGATGATGACGGCCGCCGAAGCCACGCCCGTGGCCCTGGGCGCGCAGGATTCCTCGAACAAGCGCACGATCTACAAATTCATCCATCAGGGCGGCATTCAAAGCTGCCAGTTGGTTATGGGCCTGACCGCGCTGGAACCCGGCAACGTCTGGAATTCCTTCCCGCCGCACACCCACTGGCGCCGCACGGAAATCTATTTCTATTTCGACCTGGGCGACAAGGTGCTCGCGCATTTTCTCGGCGAACCCCAGGAGTCCCGCCATCTCTTCATGCATAACGACGAAGTGGCCCTCTCGCCCAACTGGTCCATGCACTTCGGTTGCGGCACGAGCAATTACAAGTTCATCTGGGGCATGGCCGGCGAAAACCAGGTGTTTGACGACATGGACCCGGCCAAGCCGGTGGACCTGCGTTAAGCATTTCTAGCCGAAGCGAAAACTTATTTTATTGGATAACGCTCTCCCTCACCCAACCCTCTCCCCAAGGAGAGGGCTTTTTCATTGGCACATTATTTGAGTTTCCGTCCACTCGTCCGACCCATCCAGCAACTTGATTTGCTGAATAGGCGGTTGCCACTACCAATGTTCGTGTTAGAATAAAGTTGCAACGATAAAACTATGAGCGTAACCCTAGATTTGGATGAGCAGGCGTTGGCCAGCCTGCCCTTTGGACCGGGCGAACTGGAACGCCATATGCAGATCGAGCTGGCCTGTCGTTTTTACGCTTCCGGCTGGCTGACCCTGGCTCAGGGGGCATCCATGGCCCATTTGGATCACTATGCCTTTGGCGTTGCGCTGGTGGAACGTGGCATTCCCCGGCAATATGGACTCACCGAGGCGCAGGAAGACCTCGCGCATGCTCGTCGTTAGCAATACTTCGCCCGTTTCCAATCTCGCTATTATTGGCCGGCTTGATTTCCTTCGGCGGCGATATGACCGGGTGTTTATCCCGCTGGAAGTTTCCGTTGAACTTGCTGCTTTGACCCACCCCGCAGGCTGCCCGGCATTGCGGATTGGTGGTAGCCGGAGTACTGGGTGAACTCATTCATGCCAAACTCTCCGGTTGGATCCCAAACGTCCGGGATGAAATCCGTCGGCTTCGTTTGGAGGCCGGATTTTTTGTGGATGCAACCGTGGAAAAATTCATCTTGTCACAGGTGGACGAGTGAAATTGCCATTGAGCCTATCCCTGATTAACCGTAAATGAATTGGGTTCGACGCCGGTTACCGGCATAATCACTCGCAAATCGACTTATGAATTGCACGTCTGCACGCAGTTGGTTCTATCTGAGTCTCGCCCTCCTGTGCGGCTTGGTTCCGCCCCGCGTTACCCGAGCGGCGGAAACCTTTGCCGGGGCCACGCCGCTTGAATGGTCCCGGCGCCTGGCGAATTCCGAGATGACCCGACGCGGGGATTCGCTGGCCTACACGCCCACCGGCAAGGCCAAGTGGGATTACACCGCCGGCCTGTTCACGCTCTCCCTGCTGAAGTTGAACGAACAAAAGCCGGATGCGCGTTATGTTGCGTTTGCCCAAAAAGCCATCGGCTCGTTCATCTCACCGGATGGCAGCATTCAGGGTTACCGGCCGGAGGAATATCAACTGGACGCACTCAATGCCGGCAAGACCGTGCTCGCGCTGTGGGCGCTGACGCACGAGGAACGTTATCAAAAGGCGGCCGCCATTCTGCGGAAGCAACTGGACACACAGCCGCGCACATTTGATGGCGGGTTCTGGCACAAGCAGCGGTACACGAATCAAATGTGGCTGGATGGCCTTTACATGGGCGCGCCGTTTTATGCCGGTTATGCAGCCACGTTTGGCGGCGATGACCAGGCCTTCGATGAGGCGACCAAACAGATTTGCCTGATTGATAAACATACCTACGACCGGGCTACCGGCCTGTTTTATCACGGTTGGGATGCGGCCAAGGTTCAGCCTTGGGCGAATCCGGCGACCGGTTGTTCCTCTAATTTCTGGGGCCGCGCCGTGGGTTGGTATGCGATGGCATTGGTGGATGTGCTGGACCATCTGCCCGCCAATCACCCGGGCCGGGCGCAGCTCATCGAGAGGCTGCAAAAGTTAGCCGCCGGCGTGGTGAAATATCAGGATGCGCGGACCGGCCTCTGGTGGCAGGTGTTGGATCAGGGCGGTCGGCCGGGAAATTATTATGAAGCCACCGCGTGCACCATGTTCGTATACGCGCTGGCCAAAGGCGTGAACCACAACTACCTGCCGCCCTCGTACGCGACGGCGGCCACCAAAGGCTACGCCGCCATCATCAAGCATCTCATCCATGATGAAGGTAACGGCCAATGGTCGCTCACGCATTGCTGTCAGGTAGCCGGATTAGGCGGTTCGCCTTCCAATGGCAAATATCGTGACGGCAGCTTCAGCTATTACGTCGGCGAGCCGGTGGTGACCAACGATCTCAAGGGCGTCGGCCCCTTCATCCTCGCGGGCATTGAAGAATCGGCCATCGCTGGCCAGTAAATTTTCCACCGCGCAAATAAATCGCGCCGTCACCGGCGCGGTAAATTCCCAGCAAACCGCTTTCCGGGCGGCTTTGCCCGGTTTCGTTTCACTCGTGCTAAATGTGGCATAAATAACAAATCTGTGGTTTTGCCTGAGTGTCTTTTTGTGTTTTTGTAAACCATTAATACTGTTTTGGTATCAACAGAATTGGCGATGTTCAAGTTGGCAGAATTTGCGATTATCGCCAGCGAAACACCCACTGGAAAACACGCACGGCACAGTCTCTTCGTGCGTCGCGCCGCGTGCTTTCCGGTTTCCCAACCAACCAAAAACAAACCAAACCAAAATGATGAATACCCTCCCATACCATCGCCGGCTGTTTCGCACACTGGCTTCCCTCACCCTCGGAATCGCGGGCCTGCTGACCGTCCGTCCGGCGGCACAGGCGGCCGCCTTTGGCTATGCCAGCAGCGGCGGCGGTTACATTGTGACCAACGGCGCCAATCTGGTCTTCACCATCAACTCATCGGGCGACATGAGCTCGTGCAAATACAAGGGCACGGAACTCAATGACACCGCCAAGTCCTCGGGCATCGCCTCCGGGCTGGGCGCCTATTCCGTCAGCGCTGCCAACTCGGGTGGCGTCATCAAAATCACCTGCGTTTCCACCTCCATCACGGCGAATGTATCCCTGCCCATAACGCATTATTACATCGTCACCAACGGCCTCGACAACATCTACATGGCCACCTATGTGGCGGGCGAGCCGAGCGTGGGCGAATTGCGCTATATCTTTCGCGGCCAATACAACCTCCTGCCCAACGGGCCGGCCGATTCCGATAACAATGGCAACACCGGCGCGATCGAAAGTTCGGATGTGTTTGGCCATGCCGATGGCACGACCTCGTCCAAATATTTCGGCAGTGAAAAGGCCTGGAACCTCACCGTGAAAGGCGCCACCGGCAGCGGTGTGGGTGTGTTCATGGCGTTTGGCAACCGCGAGAGCAGTTCCGGCGGACCGTTCTATCATGACATTGAAAATCAGGGCGACGGTGCCGGGAGCGACCAGGAGGTTTATAATTACATGAACTCCGGCCACAACCAGACCGAAGCCTGGCGCACGAATGTGTTGCACGGGCCCTACTGCTATTGTTTCACCACCGGTTCCACGCCCAGTGTGCCGGACATGAGCTTCATTGCGAACCTCAGTCTGACCGGTTATGTCAATGCCGCCGGCCGCGGCCGCGTGGTGTTGAACGGCATTGCCGGGCGCGACACCAACTACACCTACATGGTTGGTTTCGCCAACAGCACCGCGCAATACTGGGTCACGGCCTCGGCCGGCAACGGCTCCTGCGAATGTTACGGCCTCAAGCCCGGCACCTACACCATGACCATCTACAAGGGCGAACTTGCCGTGGATGTTGTGAGCACGAACGTGACGGTCACGGCCGGCAATGCCACCACGTTCAACACCCAGACTATCACGGCGGATCCCAGCAGCACCGCCACTCTCTGGCGCATTGGCGACTGGGACGGCACGCCGCTTGAATTCCTGAACGGCACCATCATGTACTCCATGCATCCCTCGGACGTGCGCATGACCCAATGGCTGCCCACCACTTTCACGGTCGGCAGCAGTTCCACCGGCAGTTTCCCCTCGGTGCAATATCGCGGCACGAACAGTCCCACGACCATTGACTTCACCCTCACAGCCGGGCAGGCCGGGGCGGCGCATACGTTCAAGATCGGCATCACCGATGCCTACAACAACGGCCGTCCTTCCGTGACCATCAACGGCCATGCGCTGTCGAATCCCGGCGCCTCCAGCCAGCCCAACTCGCGGAGCTTTACGGTGGGTTCCTATCGTGGCTACAACACGACGTTTAGCTGGAGCATTCCGGCTGCCGACTTTGTGACGGGGGCGAACACCCTCACCATCACACCCATTAGCGGCAATGGTGACCTCAGCGCCTGGCTGAGTGCGTCCTGGTCCTACGACTGCGTGGAACTTGATAATTAACAACCAACCCACAGCGCCGCCGCGGGTCATCGGACTCGCGGCGGCCTTTGACCTGTGACACGATTTTTAAAATTCTGGTCCATAATGGCCCTGGCCCTGGCAGCTATTGGCGGAGCGCTGGCATACCGGTTTCATGGGCCGGCCCATACACGTTCGGCGCCTGAAACCAGAGTGACATCGGCAATATTGGAACCGGTTGGGCACCCGTTGCCGGCAGGCTTGGTGCCCATGGCAGTCCAGCCATTCGCCGAGCCCGATTCGCTGGCCTTGGCCCGCCGGTTGGTGGCCGGTTCGCCATCACAGGCATTGGCCTGGGCTTTTGCTGCTGCGGATGACAGTCAGCGCCAGCGGCGGTTGGCCCTGGTATTACAGGCGTGGGGCGAGGTGGATCCGCACCCGGCCTTGCAGTGGCTACTGACCCAGGCAGCGGCCGGCCGGGAATGGGAAATCAAAGCGGTGCTCGCAGGAGCGATCAGCCATCCGCCAAGCGCCCTGAAAGCCGGCTGGCAATTAATGGCGGAAGACGCCGATGCGGGCGGCATTTATGCCACCCTGCTGGCCAAAACCCTGGGGGCCAATGGCCAGTTCGCCGAGGCGTTTGATTTCATTCAACATCTGCCAGCCGGCACCGCGCCCGACCCGGTGAACGCCCTGTTCCGGCGCTGGGCGGAAACCGAGCCATCGTCCGCCATGTCGGCGGTTGAGGGCATAACCGATCCGCCGTTGCATGCTGCGGCCTTCGCGGCCGCCACCGTTGCATGGAACAGCCGCGATCCCGCTGGTCTGGCCGCGTACGCCAACACCATGCCGCCCGGCGCCGATCGCGCCCATACCTTGGGCCTGGCCATGGATCAATGGAGCCTCCAGAACCCGGCCGGCCTGGCGGAATGGTTGAACACCCTGCAACCCGGCCCGGAGTTTGATGCTGGGGTGGCCCTGATGATCGGCCGGACGGATGAGGCAAACCGCCCGCCTGAAACCGCCCTGCAATGGGTTGAGGGGATCAGCGACCCCGGGCTCCGGCAAAACTCACTCATCCAGGTGCTGATGCAGTGGAATCAGACGGCCCCCTTCGCCGCGCAAAATTATGTGGCAACGGCCGACTGGCTCTCGGACGGCCAGCGGCAGGCCATTTTGGCCAGATTGGGTGGGGGGTAGGAATTGAAAACACAATAGTACAAAAGTTTGGTAACCATTTTATCGTTTCGACATCTATCATGGCGTCTGTTATTCCAATGTCATTTGCCATGAAAAACACCCTGCGCTTGGGCGCATTTTTTGTCGTCACCCTGTTGATCACGGGTTTTCAACTCCGGGCGGAGCCGGCGGCCACCCCGCAATCCGTACTCACCGTCCTGCAGCAAGTTGCTGACTGGCAACTGGCCCATACGAATACCAACCGCCCCACCAGTTGGGTGCCGGCGGTGGGGGATGCGGGGTTCATGGCGCTCGCCGGCATTTCGGCGGATTCCAAATATCGCGAGGCCATGCGGTCGGTCGGCGAAACCAACCACTGGGAGCTGCCGGTCTATAATGGCCGCAAATATCACGCGGATGACCAGTGCATTGGCCAGACGTTCACCGAACTCTATTTCATCTACCGCGAACCCAAAATGATCGCGCCCATGCGCGACCGGTTTGAATTCATTCTCACGCATCCCGCCGCCACGGCGAGTCTGGAGTTCACCCAGCCGCATGGGGTGGCCCAGCAGCTCTGGTCCTGGTGCGACTCCCTGTTCATGGCTCCACCGGCCTGGGTGCGTCTCTACACCGCCACCGGCGACCAGCGTTACCTGGATTTCGCCATGAAAAACCTGTGGTTGACCACCGACTACCTCTACGACAAAGACGAGCATCTCTATTACCGGGACAGCACGTTTTTCAAGAAGCGCGAAGCCAACGGCCAGAAAGTGTTCTGGAGCCGCGGCAATGGCTGGGTGCTCGCCGGTCTGGCCCGTACCCTGCAATATCTCCCCGTCAATCATCCGGACCGTCCCCGCATTGAACAACTGTTCAAAGAGATGTCCGAGAAGGTGCGGTCCGTCCAGCAGCCCGATGGTTTCTGGCGTTCCAGCCTGCTGGATCCCCAGAGCTATCCAGCCGCCGAAACCAGCGGCACCGGCCTGTTTACCTATGGCCTGGCCTGGGGCGTGAATCAGGGTTTGCTCGACCGGGCGACGTTTGAGCCCGCCGTGCGCAAGGGGTGGGCGGCGCTGGTCAGTTGCGTGGAAGCCGATGGCAAACTCACACACGTGCAACCCGTAGGTAGCGATCCGAAAAAATTCAACCCCGAATCTACCGACCAGTTCGGCGTGGGTGCCTTTCTGCTGGCCGGCAGCGAAATTTACCGCTTGGAGGTCTTGGCGAAGGCCAAGCCGGTGAAAGTGACTGTCACCAACCCCGCCGGCTTCTGGCGCGAAACCGAAACCGTGGAGGTGGATCATGGTCTGCCGATGTCAATCATGACGCAGCAACCCGCATGGGCGGTGATGGATGGCATGTCCTCACGCATTCTGGATTCCCAGGCCTATAGCGAAAAAGGCAATCACTTGGCGGACAAAGTGCTTTTCCAAGTGGACTTGGCACCGGGTGAATCCCGGACTTATTACGTCATCGACGCCTCGGCTCTGGCGGTGGTGCCGCCGCCCATGATCAAGACCTTCGCCCGCTACGTGCCGGAACGTTTTGACGATTTTGCATGGGAAAGTGACCGCATTGCCCACCGCATCTATGGCCAGGCGCTCATCAAGGCCGAAGGCACCATCAGCAGCGGCCCGGATGTGTGGATAAAAAAGAATCGCGGCCTGATCGTGGACATGATGTACAAGACCAAGCATTACCACGAAGACAATGGCGAGGAAATGGATGATTACCGCGTGGGCAAGAGCCGCGGCTGCGGCGGTCTGGGCATTTGGGATGGCACCAAGCTGCATGTTTCGAGCAATTGGCGGAATCAAAAGCTCATCACCAGCGGCCCCATCCGGTCCGAATTTGAACTCACCTATGATGCCTGGGATGCCGGCAAGGGGCGCACGGTATCCGAAACCCGCCGTATCAGCATTGATGCCGGGTCATGGTTTAGCAAAATGCACAGCGTGCTGGCCAGTGATGACAAGTCCCCGCTTACCATCGGCGTAGGCCTGGCGGAACGTGCCTGTGGCACCAACGGTACGGAACTCATCGCCCAGGACCAGACGGAAGGCTGGTTGAGCTATTTTCAGCCCGAGGATCGCCCCAAAGGCATTACGGCCGTGGCCATTATGCTGCCCAAGGGCAGTGTGACCGAGTTTACCACCGACGACGCCAATCTGCCGGACGCCAAAATTCATGCCCAAGTACCTCAGCCCACGCATGAAGGCGCGCCGCCTATCCGCGATCTGCTGGCCGTAACCCAGGCCCAGCCGGGCCAGCCGCTGGAATATTATTTCGGCGCCAGTTGGGATCGCAGCGGTGATTTTACCACCCATGAACAGTGGGAAGCCTATGTAAAACGCTTTGCCGAACGCCGCGACCAGCCGTTGCAGGTGACGGTGGGTAACTGAATTACCCAAAATCGGGTGCAAGTGGTGGCAATTAAAATTTGACACCACTTTTGCCCAGCATATATCTTACTTTAAAATTATGGCTGAAGTACCTCCGCCCAATCCGCCGCCGCCGGTTCCGACCGGGGCCATGCCGCCCAAGAAAGAGACTGGCAAGGTCCAGCCCAAGAAGGAAACCGTCCGCATCAATTTGCCGCCCAAGCCGGCGGCCGCGCCCACGATCAAATTGCCGACGCTTCCGCCTGGCGGTCCGACCGGTGCGCCCAGTGCGGCTCCCATTGCCGCCGCCGCTCCGGCGCCGGTGAAATCCGCCGCCGCCGCTCCGGCCGCTGCGCCCGCCGCCCATGGCACGTCGCTGGCCAAGTCAGCCGCTCCGGCTCCGGCACCCGCCGGTGCCACCACCGCCCGTCCGATGGCCACTGCGCGCCCCGCTGCGCCGGTCATCCCCACCATCAAGACGGTGGACAAGGTTTTGGTTTACAGTGCGGTGGTTATCAGCCTCATCGCGATTGGTGCCGTGGGCTGGGTGTATAAGACCCTGGCCGATACCTTGGCTGGCTTCACCAATTGATTGGAATACGGATTTTATATGGCATCCTCTCTGATAGTTAATCTGACCGCGCAGAATTTTGAAGCGGAAGCGCTCAAGTCCGACACCCCCGTCCTCGTGGATTTCTGGGCGGAATGGTGCGGCCCCTGCAAGGCCATCGGCCCCGTGCTCGACGAACTCGCCGGTGAATACGCCGGTAAAGTCAAAATCGGCAAGGTAAACGTGGATGAGCAGCAGGATCTCGCCGCTCAATTCGGTGTGCGCTCCATCCCGACCCTCCTGTTCATCAAGAACGGCCAGGTGGTGGAACAAGCCGTTGGTGCCAAAGGCAAAGGCGCGCTCAAGGCCAGTTTCGACAAGCTGATTGCCTGAGATTGTTTGGTTTTCAAAAGCCCATGGCTCATGCCATGGGCTTTTTTGTGCCTGCGCGGGCTGGCTGGTTGGCAACACTGCTGCCGCTGTTTGGTCAAAGATGCGGCGCATGGCTCCTTCTTCTTGGGAGAAGGTCGGGGGGGGAGTCTCAACTATTAAACACAAAATCATAGTCGAGGTTCACATAGGTGGTCTGTTTGATTTGGGCCTTTTCCACCTTTTCGACAGATTTTTTGATCATCGTTACAATGGTTTCTTCGCTGAAAAGATGCGTCTGAATCAATTCGTACAAATAATCCATTCCTGTGAGATGCATACGACCGGCTCCGTATGGTTTTGAAACATTCAAGCCGGCACCCTTTTTAAATTCAACATCAAAACCCGCCTCACGCAAATCTTTGATCAGAAAAGCGGGATTGTAAATTGTCATTACCGCCATTCGTTTGAAAGTGATCGCTTCACGCACTTTTGCACTCAATGGCCACCAAAACAATGGCCGCATTTTTAATGCAAGTTCATATCGTCCTTCCCCTGGATAAAACATCGAACCAATTATAAGCCCATTGTCAGGCAGATCATTATCCACGATTGTCCGCGCCAGCGATGGGATACGGTTCTGATTCTGTTTATAAACTTCGCCTTCATTTGGCGTCCCTTTGCTCACTTGATCTGCCCATGAGCATTCTTCGAAACAGATTCCAATTAATAATAACCCTCTTCCGACTTGCACGTGCCCCCAATTAGCGGTAGATGATTTGCAGAAAAGCTTTTCGAGCTTTGCAGACGCCAAAGACATCTTGAGCCTTTCCGGAATCTTTACGCAATTCGACTCATCAAACATTTTCTTCATCCTCTCGATTTGTTTTTTCAGGCGTTCTGCGAAACCGGTATCCCATGTTTGTTTTGAGGTTTGTCCGTCCTTTGGTTTCGTGGAGGTTTTTGGGAGCATATTCTTGGGAAACTTTCTACCTCCCAAAAAATAAATGCTCGTGATGATTTCCGTTTCGCTTTTCCTTTCTGTTTTCAGTTCACCGACCGCGGCTACTTTGCGACTCCCAGGACCAATCAAGCTCACGTCGCCTTCGCGAAGAAATGTTGTAATGGAATGGGACAGGACAAAATACCTCCCAAACTTCTGGCAATTACGAACAAATTCAACCTCACCAATTCCGCCCATCCTTGTCGGCAAGCGTGGAATGAATTCGTGTTCATAATGTTTTTTCAGAAGTACCCGATCATTTAGATAGAAGATCCACGCGAAGGCATCTCCCAATGATTTGCCAATGTCAATGATGCCGTCGAGCAGCCGCTTGTAGTGGGCAATTCGCTCTACTTCATCCTTGTATATTCTCTGGGCGCTGGTGCTTTTTGTAATTAGCTCTCGCTCCATTTCACAGACCTTATTGTAAAAAGACTCAAGTTCGACCAAGATTGAAAGCAACTCAGGTTGGAAAGAAATCAAACCTTCAAGCTGTTCTTTCTTTGAGGATTGGTTTTGAAGCTGAACTAACTTTTCCCAGCAACCCTTTAAAGACTTTTCAGCAGACGCTACAACCCATTTGACATCATCCTGGCTTATCAGC
>CAIJGS010000302.1 GCA_903820285.1 uncultured Verrucomicrobia subdivision 3 bacterium
GCCACCCCGCCCCGCCCCAAGACCTCCCCCATCCTCGCCGGCTTTTATCAAAAACCCTGAAAATCAGGGTAAATCAAACCAAATCAAACCAATTTGAAAGGCCCCCGCATGTAACCCGAAATCACCGACTAAAGCAGCAGCCGATGCGGTACCCATCACGTATAGGGGTCATAAAGGGGGCAATAGTATCGTGCTATTGTTGCATCCTCGCCGGGCTTTTTTCCAACCCTCTTTTCTGTTCCTCCACCACCTCCGCGACTCCGCGTTAAACCCTTTCCCCGTCTGCGTGAATCCGCGTCCATCTGCGGTTTTGGTCCATCCTCCACCCTCAATTTCCGGAGAGCCCGCCCCCCGAATGTGGGATACCGCCACGCCTGCCATCTGCTAAATTTCGCCCGCCTCCAAGGCTATGAATATTAAATCCACGCTCACACGCCAACTGCTCGGCTTGCTCGCCATCGCCAGCCTTTTCGCCAACACCGTCCGCGCCGAATACTCCTATTTCAGCGATGTCCCGAAAGGGTCTGACATTGTGGTAAAGGAAGTCCGCTGGCCCTATTGGTATGGCTATTATAATACCTGGTGGAGCCAGACTTGGATCAGCAGCGAGGGTACCAGCGGTTATTTCTACAACGGCCTCGCCCTGCCCAATCCCAATGAACCCAGCCCCGTGACCAAAAAACACGTGATCAACTGGAGCTTCTGGCCCCTCAGCCATCCGGTCAACATCACCGATACGATTGCCTCGATCTATACCAGCACCAATACCTTCGCCATGCAGACCATTGGCGAAGGCACCATTCTCGGTTCGCCCGGCCTCTACACCGGCTGGCAGACCAATGTCTGGTATCGCATGGTCCTGCGCACCTGGCGCCCCCTGGACGGCACCCCGCACCTCGGCTACGCCGGCACGTGGATGCGCGACCCCGTCGGCGGCATCTGGCATCACATGGCCTCCGTGCAACTGCCGTTTTCCGTCATCGGCGTGAGCGGCTCCATGGGCTTTCAGGAGAACGTCGCCGGCGACCAGCCCCAGCGCACCGATTATCGCGGCTCCTATTACCACTACAACGGCGCCTGGCACAGCTCCACCAATTTCCATATCTACGTCCACAGCCCCAGCGCCATCGAAAATACCGGGCTGATCGAATCCAACTCCGCCGTCTTCTACGAAACCTGCAAGACCAACGGCGTTTACAAAGGTGAATTCACCGTCGGCCAGACCTCGCCCACGCTGAATCTCACCCAACCCGAGCAGCAACCCTTGGACCCCATCCTCGTCACCAAGGATAAAGCCACCATTGCCGGCGACCAATTGCTCGTCCAATGGGAAATCCCGCCCACCAGCTCGCCGCAATTTGCCTATCAAATCGACATCTTCACCAACGCCACCTGCACCGGCTCCGTCGTGGCCACCGCCTATGACATCGACCCGGAAGCCCGCCAAAAACTGCTCACCATCGGCCAGGTTCCCACTCCCTTTGCCCGGCTGACCATCATTGATCTCTTCGACCAGACGAATACGCCAATCACCCTCACTCCCACCGCCGCCAACCTGCAATCCGCCAACCCCATCACCGGCACCGTAAATGGCCTCAACTTCGCCTACTATCAATCCGCCACCGCCCACACCAGCGATACCGAAACCAACTGGTCCGTCATGCCGGACTTCGCCGCCCTCGCTCCCGTCTCCGCTGGTGCCGTGAACGGTCTGGATATGACGCCCCGGCAACGCCGCAATGGCTACGCCTTCAACTATAACGGCTACCTCAAAGTGGATGCCACCGGCATCTATGCCTTCACCCTCAATTCCGATAGCGGCAGCAAACTCTATCTCGACGGCCAGTTGGTCGTGGATAACGACGGCGACCACAGCCCGCGCGACCTGAGCGGCTGGATTGGTTTGCAAGCCGGCTTTCATTCCCTGAACGTCCAATACTATCTGGACACACAGCCATCTCTCTACAATGGCCGCACCTATTTCGACCGCCTCACCCTGTCCAGCCAAGGCCCGGGTCACCCGCTGGCCAAAGTTCCCGACAGTGCTTACTTCCGCTTGCCCGTCGCCAGTGAACCAACCGTCACCCTGTCATCCCCGGGTGCCGATGCCACCGTTTCCGGCGCGAATGTACCGCTCGCCGCGTCGGTAACCGCCAACGGCAATGCCCTCAACCAGGTGCAATATTATCTGGGCGACACCTGCTGGACCCAATCCACCAATGCCCCGTTCAGCCTGACTTCCTTTTTCTGGGCCAGCCCCGCCAACGCCCTCCGCGCCCGGCTGATTTATAACACCACCAACAGTCTGGATTCGGCGGTTCAATCGTTCACCACCACCAACATGACCCTCGCCCCCTGGCAGTTCTCGCAGATTTTCTACCATAAACATCCCAATGGCGCGCGCATCCAAGACGGCACCTACTCCCTTATCGGAGACGGCGTGAACCTGCTCGCCCGCCCGGTCAGCGGCGACTGCACCTTCATCGCCCACTTGGCCGCCTTGCCTGGCAACCAGCCCGCGCCCGACGGTACCACCCCCGATTACGACTGGCAGGCCGGCATCATCCTGCGCGGCTCCACCAACATGACCCCCGGCTACCCACTCGGCTGCGCCCCCCGCGCTCAAGGCGTTTCCACCAGCGCCCCCTTTGCGGCGGTTCTCGGCAACGTCGGTGGTGAAACCTATTACCAGAACGAACACATGCATAACGGCGGCGGCGGTTACCATTCCGAAGACCTTGGCGGCCAGAAATGGTTCCGCCTCCAGCGCGCCGGCAACACCTTCACCAGCTCCGTTTCCGCCGACGGCACCAGCTGGACCACCGTCAATACCACCAACCTCCCGGATTTTGGCCCCGCCTTTTACGCCGGCTTCTTCACCTACGCCGGGCCGTCCGCCAACCCCAACATCCACTGGGCCAGCTTTGACCACGTCACCCTCACCGGTAATCTGGAGAACACATCCACCCCAAATTAAGTGCCGAACTTGATCCCCAGCCATCCGGAATCAGGGGAGACGACATTTACCGTTGGACTTTGCGGGCGCAACGGATAAATTTGCCGGGTCGCCGGCGGAATGAAATTGTCTGCAACTTTGCCCCGGCGCAGGTGTTTTTATTTAAAACAGGCATAGATTTATGAAAATGAAATTGCAAGCAACTCGCAACCGCCGCCAGTTTGGTTTTACCCTGGTTGAAATCATGGTGGTTATCGCCATCATCGGCATGCTCATGGGTGTCGCCACCCTCGGCATCAGCCACGCCATCAAAAGCTCCAAGCAGAACATCTGCAACATGAACATCGAGGCCATCGAACAGGCCAAGCAGATGTGGTCGCTGGAAAACAAGAAGGGTGACAACGACGCCGCCGGCGAAGACGACCTGAAGGTCCATCTCAAGAACGGCGTGTTCCCCACCTGCCCCTCCGGCGGCACCTACACCGTGAACGCCAACAACGTCCGCGCCACCTGTTCGGTGCATGGCGCGACCGCCGCCGCCACGCCATAACGGCCCCGAAATTTACCGGCGCAATCGCGACCTGCGATTGCGCTTTTTTTATGCCCGGGTAGCGCCTTTACATTGGGCGGCAAATGGTTCCGTGCAACTTTTCCCAAACCGGATTGTTGGTATATTCATAACCAACTATGAAAATACAAACACCAAAATACATCCGGGCCACCGGCTTCACCCTGGTTGAAATCATGGTCGTGATTGCCATCATTGGCATGCTGATGGGCGTGGCCACCCTGGGCATTGGAAAAGCCATCAGCAGTTCCAAGCAGAAGATCTGTGACATGAACATCGAGGCCATTGAACAGGGCAAACAAGTGTGGTCCTTGGAAAACAAGAAAGGTGATAACGATGCTGCCAGTGAGGACGATCTAAAAGGCCATCTCAAAAACGGTGTATTTCCAACCTGCCCGTCCGGCGGCACCTACACCATCAATGCCAACAATGTCAGGGCCACCTGCTCAAAACACACGGCGGCCTCGGCGCCAACGCCCTGAAATCTGGTCAACCTTTCCCGGCCTCGTTTGTTGGTACACTTATGGAATTGGAAACGCCAAGCAAAGCAAATCCGACCAGATTTAGCTGGCTTAGAATATTCGTGGTGGTCATTGCCATCGTCGTTACACTGGTTGCGGCCGCCATTCTGGGTATCAATCACGACCACCCGTTGAAACAAACTATTTGCTCCATGAACATTGAAGCCATAGAACAAGCCAAGCAATTGTGGGCACTGGAAAACAATAAGGGCGACACCGACAAGGCCAGCAAAAACAACCTGATGCCCCATCTCAAGAACGGCATCTTTCCCGCCTGCCCCTCCGGCGGCACCTACACGATCAATGCAAACAACGTCCGCGCCACCTGCTCGGTCCACACTGCGGCCACTGCGGCGATGCCCTAAAATCTGGTCAACTTATACCGGCACAATCGCGACCTGCGATTGCGCCTTTTTTTTTGCCAGCCGTTCTGTTTTAATCTTCCCGTGAAATCGCGCAAAAGCAGCCTCAAACGGCACACCAAAGAAACCCGGATATCCATCCGCCTGAACCTCGACGGCAAGGGCAACGCCGACATTCGCACCGGCATCCCGTTCTTCGACCACATGCTCAC
>CAIJGS010000303.1 GCA_903820285.1 uncultured Verrucomicrobia subdivision 3 bacterium
GTCGTATCCAAAATCTCAGCCCTTGGAATTAAATGGGACTCTCACCAAAACATGTACGTATTTCAGAATGGAAAACACCTCCCGAAAGTCGAAAAGGCGATTTACCGGCGTCAAATTTGGAAACTTGACGGATTGGGTTTCGAAATTGCCGAATTGGTGCTAGAACGAAAAAGCGACATGTGGGTGGACGTAACTGTGAGTTCGACGGAAAAAGCCGGAGTGCCGCTCCGGCCTGCCACTTTACTTCTATTTGACAATAAGGATACCAGGGTGCCAATGGAGACATTCTCGTTTGATGGTAATGTTGGCAAGGGTAGCAGCAGAATTGAAACCCGGACTATCGGATTGCGGGCAGGCACCGAACTTACCGCAAAACTCGTGGTACCCGGCGATTCAACCAATTTGAGCCCTGTCTTGAAACCCTAGGGTGGCCGATGTTGGGATGGTTGCTATTGCCGCCCCGGCCCATCTTTGTCACGATGCCACCCGCCATGGCACAGAATAATTCCCGGGGCCGGCCGAATCTTGATCTGCCCAAAGCGAAACTCACCCGGCAAAACCTGCGGGATACCGCGCTGTTGCTGTCGTACCTCCGCCCCTATCGGGGCCTGCTCGCCGCCGCCGGCAGCGCGATGATCCTCTCCAGCCTGCTGAGCCTCTGTTTTCCTTTTCTCGCCGGCAGCCTCATGGATGCCGCCGTGCCCGGGACCGCCGGCCACGGAATCGCCTGGCTCCCGCATTCCATCAATGCCGTGGCCCTCCTCATGCTGGGTGTGATTGCCATTCAGGCTGCCAGTTCCTTTTTTCATTCCACCACCATGACCAAGATCGGCCAGCGTGCCCTTGCCGATCTCCGCCGGGACACCTACAGCCGCCTGATTTGCCTGCCCATGAACTTCTTCGGCCAGCGCCGCGTCGGCGAATTGAACAGCCGCATCGCTGCCGACCTCACCCAGATCGAGGCCACTCTCATCAACTCCGTGCCCCAGTTCCTACGGCAAACTCTCCTGCTGCTCGGCGGCATAACGCTCATCGCCAGCACCTCGGGCCGGCTGACCCTCATCATGCTGGGTGCCATTCCGCCGGTCATCATTCTGGCCGTCGTCTTCGGCCGGAAGATCCGCGATAATTCGCGCAAAACCCAGGACAAGCTCGCCGCCACCGGCGTGATCGTGGAAGAAACCTTGCAGGGAATTTTTAATGTGAAAGCCTTCGTCAATGAGGCCTTCGAAATCGCCCGCTACGGTCGCAGCCTGGATGAATACCTCGCAGCGGCGTTGAGCGGGGCCCGGCTGCGGGGCGCGTTTTTTGCCTTCATCATTTTCTCCCTGTTCGGTTGCATTGTGGTGGTGCTGTGGTCCGGTGCCACGCTGTTGCAGAGCGGCCGGATCAGCATCGGCGAGATGACCCGGTTCGTCCTTTACACCGCCTTCGTGGCCGGTGCCATGGGCCAGTTCGCCGACCTCTACGCGCAGCTGCAGAAAGCCGTGGGTGCCACCCAGCGCGTTCGCGAACTGCTGTCGGAAACCCCGGAATTCACCCTCGCCCCGACCAGCACCACCGCCAACCCCGCCTCGCAACATCATGCCCTGCGTGGTGAAGTGGAATTTCACAACGTTCATTTCCGTTACGCCTCCCGGCCCGAGGTGGAAGTGCTCAAAGGCATTTCCTTTACCGCCAAACCCGGCGAGAAAATCGCCCTGGTCGGCCCCAGCGGCTCCGGCAAATCCACCATCATTTCCCTCATCCTGCGCTTCTACGATCCTCACCCCGGCGAATTCCGGGTGGATGGCCAACCCGCCAACAATTACCCGCTTGCCTGGCTGCGGAACCAGATGTCCATCGTGCCACAGGAAGCCATGCTCTTCGGTGGCACCATTTTTGAAAACATCGCCTACGGCCGCCCGGAAGCCACTGAAGCCCAAGTGCTGGCAGCCGCGCGCCAGGCCCATGCCTATGATTTCATCACGGCCTTCCCGGAAGGGTTCAAGACCATGGTCGGCGAGCGCGGGGTAAAACTCTCTGGTGGACAACGCCAGCGCGTGGCCATTGCGCGCGCCATTTTGAAAGATCCGGCCATTCTCATTCTCGACGAAGCCACCAGCTCGCTGGACTCGGAAAGCGAACGCCTTGTGCAACTCGCCCTCGACCAGTTGATGGAAAATCGCACCACCTTCATGATCGCCCACCGCCTGGCCACCGTCCGCCGCGCCGACCGCATTCTGGTCATCCAAGGCGGCCTGCTCGTGGAATCCGGCACCCACGAAGAATTATTTCAGCAACCCAACGGCCTCTACCGTCACCTGGCGGAATTGCAGTTTGGAGCCAATCTGTAAATGATTGGGCCTTCCAAATTAAACACGGTTGGAAGCGCCACCCCCAGCGCCCTAGGCGCGACATATTTGTAGTTCAACCAATCAAACGCCTTCAGCCCCGTATGGGGCGGCATCTTCGGCCTGATCATTTGACATTATTGAACCTGCCGCTTCCCAGCCTGCCACGCGCCCGGTCATTGGCCGTCCGATGTTTTTCCATCCCTCATTCCGGTTTGCCTTTGGCCCGTTTGTAAGCCAGAATCTCCATTCGATAATGAGCAAACGGTTTTATATCACGACGGCGATTGACTACGTCAACGGGCAGCCCCACATCGGACATGCCTATGAAAAGATCATCGCGGATGTCATCGCGCGGTCCCGCCGCAGCCTCGGCCAGGAGGTTTTCTTCCTGACCGGCCTGGACGAGCATGGCCAGAAGGTCCAGCAGGCCGCCTTGGCCGAGAAAAAGAATCCACAGGAATATTGCGATGCCATCGCCGCCGACTGGCTGACCTTCGCCAAGCGGCTCGAGCTGACCAACGACGATTTTGTCCGCACCACCCAGCCGCGCCACAAGGAATATGTCCAGTCCACTCTGGCCAAACTCCAGGCTACCGGCCATTTTTACAAGGCCAGCTACATCGGCTTTTATTCCGCCCGCGAAGAAACCTTCCTCACCGAGAAAGACCGCCGCCCGGACGGCACCTTTGACCCCAGCTACGGCGAAGTGGTCGAACTCAAGGAGGAAAATTACTACTTCAAACTGGGCGAACACCAGCAATGGCTCATTGATTATATCGAGGCGAACCCGTCCTTTGTGCAGCCGGATTACCGGCGCAATGAAGTGCTCGGCTTTCTCAAAAACAACAAGCTGGAAGACCTCTGCATCTCCCGGCCGGTCGCCCGCCTGAACTGGGGTATTCCCCTGCCCTTCGATCCCGAATTCGTCACCTACGTCTGGTTCGATGCCCTGGTGAATTACGCCAGCGTGGCCCATGCGCACAACGAACTCGGGCTGTGGCCGGCGGACGTCCATGTCATCGGCAAGGACATCCTGAAATTTCACGCTGTTTACTGGCCCATTATGCTGAAGGCCATGGGCCTCCCGCTGCCGAAGCAAGTGCTGGTGCACGGCTGGTGGCAGAAGGACGGCGCCCGCATCAGCAAGAGCACCGGCAATGTCGTGGATCCCATCGCTGTCATCAATGAATGGGGTCTGGACGCCTTCCGCTTTTACGTGCTGCGCGAACTGGACATCGGCCCCGATGGCAACTGGACCGACGCCGGGTTCCGTTCCCGTTACCAATCCGAACTGGCCAACGGCCTCGGCAATCTGGTGAACCGCTCGCTCTCCATGCTAAAGCGTTACCGGAATGGCGTGGTGCCGGCCCAATCCAATGAACTCGCCGCCGATGCCGCCAAGGCATCCGATGAAACGCGCGCGTTGCTCAAGCAAAACCAGCTGCAATCCGCCCTGCAAAGCATCTGGGGCCTGGTCAATCGTGCCAACCAGTACGTGGACCAGACCGCGCCGTTCAAGCTGGCCAAAGATCCGGCCCAGGCTCAGCGGCTCGATGAAGTGCTCTACAATCTGGCCGAAGCCTGCCGCGTGCTCGCCGTTCTGCTCTGGCCGTTCCTGCCTGGCACCTCGACCAAAATCTATGCCCAACTCGGCCTGCCCGGCGCGCCCGAGAAATTCGACGCCAGCAGCTGGGGCGGTCTGACCGCCGGCCATACCATCGGCGAACCCGCGCCGCTGTTTCCGCGCAAAGATGTTTGAACCATGAATGCGCTGCTGCAAATCATCCTGATTTGTTTTGCGGTCAGCGCCACCGCCCAAAGCCTTCAACTGCCGCCCCGCGCCACCGATGCGCCGGGCGGCGTTGCTTTTGCCCACCAATTGGAGCCGCTCGTTTTCTCCGCGCGCGAGGCCTCCATTTTCTCCGCCGTCCGCGCCGGCAATGTCCCTGACTTCCTGCGCCACTTCTGCCCGGTCTCGGTCACCAACGCGGTGGATGGCGTCACGAATGTAGCCACGTTTTTCGCCGCGCCGGATTACCTCGCAGTTGGCTCGGACGACGATTATTTCTTCACCCCTATTTCCCCGGCCATCGCCCAGCACCTGGCCGACTCACTGGGTTGCGTCCTGCCCACACCCAAAATGTCCGATGCCATCTACGCCGCCGCCGAGGTAAAGCTGACCCCGTCCCCCATTTCACCGACGCCAGCGATGACCACCGTGCCGGTCTTTGAGCATATCAACGAACTGATCCACACCCAGCGCGCAGCCCAGTTGGCTGCCCATCCCCTCGGCTCCCTTGTTGCCGGCGACAAGAAGGACGTCGTCATCTCCGCTCGCCTCGCCACCTCGCCGCGCAAAGTTGCCATCTACGGCTGGCATCAGACCAACGGCGTGGCCATCCAACCCCTATTCCTCGGCCACACCGTCGCGTGGGTGGATTACAGCCACGGCATCCGCCTGATCTCCCAAACCATGATCGTCAACGGCCAGACCAACACCATCCCCCAAGTGCTGGCCGACCCAAAACTATGCGGCCTCATCAGCGATGAAGGCGTCATCACCAATGCCCGCTATGCCACGAATGTCATCGCCCCAGCCCCGGCGGAAATCTTGGATTTGCCCTGGCCAAAGGGCTTTTTGCCCGGCCCCCAAGCCGGCGAACTCGTCCGCGAGATTCATCTGCCCGATGAAATTCGGTTACTCATCGATGCGCCGGCGGTTGATTTGATGTCGCTAAACCGTCCTCTGGAACTCATCTTCTACGCCCTGCCCAACGGCAACACCATCGAACAGACCATCGGCAAAACCTTGCAACCCGGCGACGACTGGCATTACGACATCCAGAATATCGGCGCTCAAACACGCTTTCTTCGCCAGATCATCACCACCCGCACCCTCGTGGTGGTCTATCTGGAAGCCGGCCTGAAAAGCTGGCCGGCGTGGCGCAAAAAGTATGACGACCACCGCCTCGCCCAGATCGTCACCGGCGTGCGCGGCATCTTCCCCGCCACCAACACCGAGGCGGTCCTCGCCGGCCACAGCGGCGGCGGCAGCCTGATTTTTGGTTTCTTGAATGCGGTCGACACCATCCCGGACTGGATCAAACGCATCGCCTTTCTGGACAGCGATTACGCCTACGACACTACCCGTCATGCGGATAAGCTCCGGCATTGGCTGGCGGCGTCCCCGGAAAATCATCTCTGCGTGCTCGCCTATCAGGATTATCTGGCGCGTTTAAATGGCAAACCGTTTGTCAGCGAAGCCGGCGGAACCTGGGGCCGCAGTCACGTCCTGCTCAACGACCTCAGCGGCCAGTTTCCCTTTACCAGCCGAACCAACAATGGTTTGGAACAATTTTCCACCACCAACGCGCAAGTTGAATTTCTGCTCAAAGAAAATCCCGAAGGCAAGATCCTGCACACCGTGCAAGTGGAACGCAACGGCTTCATCCAGTCTCTGCTCTCGGGAACCGCCGATGAAGGCAAGGGCTACGAGTATCTGGGGGCAAGGGCTTATTCTACTTTGATTGAAGGAAAGTAACGGATGCGGTCATTTGCGATTTCGGGGCAATTCGGTTATGCTTTTAACATGAAACGATTTTCTGCCGTTTTGCTGGGGATGCTGGCGGTGTTCATGCTGGCGGGCTGCCAGTTTGCCAAGCCCATCAACTGGAACAGTCGTGTGGGCAGCTACTCCTTTGATCAAGCGGTTATCGAACTCGGCCCGCCGGATAGCCAGGCCAAACTGAGCGATGGCCGGTTGGTGGCGAAATGGGTGACACGCTATGCCGGCGGCGGCTCGGTGATTGTAAGCGGCGGCTTTTATGCCTATCCCTCCGGCGTGGGTATTGTGCAGACCTCCCCCAATTACTACGAGCGCCAGCTTATTTTGACGTTCAGCACCAATAACGTACTCGCTTCGTGGACAAAGAAATAATCGGCTCGCCAGGCCGTGACCCGGCTTTCCACATTCAGGCCATATCAATGCCATGAGGCAAACTGGCCTGCGATTGCTTTGGTTTCGTGCCAAATATGCCTTGCGGTTATTTCCAAACATCAATTAGCGTGCTCAAGGAGTTGGATTTCAGGCATTGCCAAACCAACAAATAAACCATGAACCCAAAACTCATCTTTGGCCTCGCGCTCGTTTTGGGTGGTGGGTTAGTTGGCTGTGCGAAGACCGACGAAAAAGTGGAATCCGTGACGCTACCGTCAGGCGAAGTTTTGGAAAACCACACCTATAGTGACAACGGAGGCTGGCCGAGCGGTGCCCGAATCAATGAATTGTTTCTGAAAAATCCGGCCACTGGCGTTTCCGAGCGGGTTGATGCCCATGGCAATTTGGATGATGTTTACGGTCCCTCTCTATTGGGGCGGTTTCCGCATCCGCAAGAAATCGTGCGCGGGGATGAAAAGGCGTTGCTCATCGGCCCGTATGTCTGCAAACGGTGGCTTTGGAAAAGCGGGCCGGAATGGTATGTCGCACGTTTTGACATGGCGGCGGATAACGCGGCGAAATATCTAAAGTCGTTCTTCAAGCCGGCCAACCCCGCGCTGTATTCGTCGTCAGGCCCGGCTGAGTTTTTGCATTATCAGATAGAAAGCCTCGATCTGGAGAACAATGTTCTGACCGTCAAACGGGTGCCGAGGAATGCACAGATGGATGCTCCGGAATTTCGCGACTTTCCCGATTATCTGATTTACCGCGCCAGTGGTCATAACGGCCAATCCGGCTACCAGTTCCCATGGAAATTTGATGAGGCGCGCACGCGCGCCAAAAACGGCCCGCGCTGGGAAAAACCCATGCCGTTCAGAATGGCCTTGGATTATTCCGTTATCACTTTTGCGGCCAAGGCAGGTTTCAGTCCGCACGGAGAAAAGCGCGAGGTTGCGCTGGCTCATCCCGGAGCCAGGGAAATCGCCGCGCTATCGCTGGAATTGTCCGACCAGGAAGTGCGGGGCGCTCAATCCAAATATACCGTTTTCACCAATGCCATCGCCGACAAAATCGAAGCCATATATGGTTACGCCGGTGCCGAGACGAACCGCTTTTACATCTTCTGGGAACCGCGCAATCCGGAGTCATGGCAGACATCCGTGTCATCCGCCATGCTAAATCTTGATGAATGGACGTTGATCAATGAAGATTGGTTTGGACGGAATATCTTACGTGAAGAATACGTCCGGTTGCGGAAACTGGAGCCATGAACCCCAAACTCCTCCCCGTCCTCGCGCTCGTTTGGGCTGGCGGATTTGCCGGACACTTGCAGGCCGAAACCGCCCGCGAAACCCTCCTGCGGGCGGCGCAAACAGCGCGGCAGCAGACGGCGGAACATCCGCACCCATTCCGCGATCTTAAAATCTTTGACGTTGCTTCCTCCAATACCGTGGCGGGCGCCGGTTTCCTGGTGGCAGACGAAAATACTGTTGTGGCCGTAACCGCAAAACACCCTTTTACCGAAGCCGGCCCCACTGATATTATCAGAGCGACCAACCAGTTCCGGTTGCAGCCGAAAATCCATGATGCCGATGATATTCTGGCCTTCACCGTGGCGGTCACGAACGTCCCGGTCTTACAGCTCATGCCCGCAAAGTCGCGACTGCTCCGTGCCGGAGACACGCTGTCAGTGATTGGCCACGAAGGCGTATTGACCGGCAAACTTACGCGGGCCGGGTTGGGCCAGGATGAAATGTTGCTTCCGGGCCAGCCGGTGACCGGGACATTGCAATTAATGATTCCGGGAGCTCATGATCTGGCCGGCAACAGCGGCGCGCCCGTCATTCTGGATGAAACCGGTGAAGTCATCGGCGTGCTGCTCGGCGCGGAGGAGTTTGACCGTGAAACGGCGGTTGATTTCCAGCTGCTTTCGCTAGATCCCCCCGAACGGCATCCGGCGTTTGTCCCTCCAACCATCTTTTCAATCAAAACCGGCGATCAGCCAGCGGCCCGGACAGCCGATTTTTCGGAAGCCATATTGCCACCTGAAATATTCGCCCTGAGTCCCGGAATGCCGATAACCACCATTTTGGAACAGCGCCCATTTTTGCCCAATCGCCCCACGCCGTGGCTGCACGGCAAAAATTACGATGAAGCTTTTGCCAGCGACCGCCTGTTTCGTTCGGTGACATTTACGGTCAGCGGTGGACAGGCGGTAAAATTTGAATTCATGAACGGAGGGCCAGACCCGACTCCCGGTCAGGTGGAATCCCTGTTTGACTGGTTTTTTGCCACCTTGGGCAAACCGCCGGAAGCGTTCTTATTCGGCGAGCATCGCCACCAGCCGGGTTACGCGTCCATCTATTGCCAATGGACGAATTCCCAAGCCACCGTCATTCTCGGTGCCAGCAGTTCAGGCTCCAAGCATATCTATCTTGAATTGCTCGCTTTTGTGTCCGGCACCCCTCCGGTCACAATCCTCCAACCGTCCTGGAAAACGCCCATTTCATCCGACCTGGGATTCCTGCGCGGCGAAGTTCAAAAACTGGCCCGCAAGTCAGCAACTCAAACACAACCCTGAACCTTAATTCAGAGGCAAGCCGCGCCGCAAAAACGTCGGTACGTCCAGGTCTTCCCCGCGATGCAGGGTCGGTTCACTCTTGTCAAAACGCCCCTTGGACACCACCGATAGCGGGAGTTGCGATTGAACCATTTTGGAATTAGGTTTGCGCTGACGCACCGGCCGGGATGCCGCCGGTTCACGCACCGCCGATGTACCGGTACCGGTGGTTCCGGTATTGTTAGTAGTAGTGCGGGATTCCAGCCGCAGGGACAGCGCCGTGGGAGCGGAATTCTGTTTGGCCACAATGACCGTAACGCACAACTTATCCTTGAGCGCCGGATCTTCCGCCGCGCCCATCGTGATTTGCGCATGACCGCACTGCCGCTTCATCTGGTCCATCACGCGGTTGATTTCCGCCATCGTCAGGCCCTTGCCAGCCGTGAGGCTCACCAGCACGGCATCGGACTCCGCCAGCGCGCGGCCTTCATCCAGCAGCGGGTGATTGAGTAAACGTTCCATGACCTCCCGCGAGCGGCCCGCGCCGGAAGCTTCGACATAAGCAAAGGCGTTTTCCACATGGCGATCCCGCAGCAGGTTGCACAAATCAGCGAAATGAACCTGGATCAACCCCGGGCGGGTCAGCAACTGCCAGATCCCCCGCAGGCCTTCAATCAGAAAACCGCCCGTCACGCGGAAGGTGTCCACGATGCTGTTGTTTTCATCAATGAGCTTGGCCGTTTTCGTGCCGGGCAGACAGATGACCCCGTCAGCGGCCGGCTTGAGCAGTTCCAGGCTCTGCTGCGCCTGCTGTTCGCGGCGGTTGCCTTCACATTCAAACGGCAGGGTCACAAACGCCAGCACCAGCGCGCCCGCCTCCCGTGCGGCCCGCGCGAGCACCGGGGCAATGCCGCTGCCGGCACCACCGCCCAAACCCGCGAGAATGAAAACAATATCCGCACCGGCACAGGCCGACTTTAGCGTGGAAAACTGTTCCTCGGCCAGCGCGCGGCTGCGCTCCGGATCCCCGCCGGAACCGAGCCCGCGGAGCAATTTGCTTTCAAGCTGGATCTTCACCGGCGCGGCGGAGGTGGCCAGACCGGTGGCGTCCGTATTGATGACAGCGAATTCCGCGCCCGAAAATTCCAGGGCGTCCAGGGAATCCACGAGGGTGATGCCGGCATTGCCAACGCCAAACATGCGGAATACGGGCTGGGCCGGCTGGCCCGGAATCAGGGAGGGTTGATCTTCAGTCATAACCAGTCTTTCAGTTGTGTTGGGTGAAGAAACGGCCGATTACCTGCTTGATGCCGGTGCTGAACGCCGGGCGGACGGCGCGCTTCCGCAGTTTAAGCGAACCAAATTTGACCAGGCCGATGGCCGTGGCAAATTCCGGCTGGTCCAGCGCCGTGGTCAAACCGCTGATCGCGCTCGCATGGCCTGGCGCCACGTTCATTTGAAATACATTTTCCGCCAGCTGCACAATGCCCGGCACGCGCGAGCCGCCGCCGCACAGGAAGATGCCCGCACGCAGATAATCCGTCAGCCCGGCTTCCTCGAGGTCCTGGGCGATCAATTGAAATACCTCCTCCAGGCGGAGCGACATGATCCGCTGCAGATGCTCCACATTCACGCGCTTGAGTTCCATCCCCAGCTCATTGGTCAGACTGATCGTCTGGCCCTTGGCCGCGTCGGTGAGTATGGCCGAGCCGTATTCGATCTTTAATTTTTCGGCACGGCTCAGCGGCACTTTCAAGCCGTAGGCCAGGTCATTGGACACATGGTCGCCGCCCACGGCCAGCACGCCGGAATGCCGGATCACGCCGCCGGAATACACCACGAACTCCGTGGTGCCGCCGCCCATGTCAATGACCAGCGCGCCCAGCTCCTTCTGCTCGTTCGTCAGAAGCGCCAGCGAGGCGGCGGTGCCGTTGAACACCACCTCCTCCACTTCCAACGTGGTGCCGCGCACCAGGCGGATGGCGTTTTGAATGCGGTTGGCATGGCCGTGTATCACGTGCATGTCCACCTCCAGCCGCGCGCCCAGCATGCCCACGGGATTGGTGACGCCTTCCTGGCCATCCACAAAAAAGTGCTGCCGCACGGCGTGAATCACCGTGTTCTCGGCGGGCAGATTGACCGCCTTGGCGTTCTTGACCACGTCCTCCACATCGTCGGGCGTGATCTCACGGTCGGCGGAAACCACCGGATGCACCCCGCGGTTGTTGAAGCCGCGAATGTGGCTGCCCGTCACGCCGAGAAACACGCGGCGGATCTCCACATCCGCCATCTGCTCGGCCTCAAACAGGGCGGCGCGCAAATCCTCCTCCACCTGTTCGGGGTTGATGATTTCGCCTTTGCGGACACCCCGTGCGCGGGCCTGGCCGATGCCGATGATGTTCAGCGCGCCCTCCGGGCCCAGTTCGCCGACCACGACACAGATTTTGGAAGTGCCGATTTCCAGGCCGGCGATGATGTTGGCTTCGTCAAACATTTTTCCTCCGATTTTTCAAGGGTTTAACCGTTTTTGGCTGTACGACCGGGGTGACGGCGGCCATGGTCCAATGGACCGGCACGTTGTTCGCCACCGCAAGATTTGCCGACGCAATGGACCGCTGCGCGCGGCGGCCATAATCAAAAATCTGCCACCAGCGTTGCATCTGGTGGTCCAAATCTGTGGGGGCGAAAGTGATCTCGCTCCCCTGCCCCGTCGTCACCGTCAGTACGCCAGGCGTGGAAACATCCACATATTTCAAATCCGCCATGCCAGCCATCGGTGATTCGTTGAAAGCCGTCACCAGTTGCAATGCAGCCTGCACCAAAGGCAGGTCTACCCGGTGGCTGGTTTGCAGCAGATACGGATTCATGCCCGTGATCACGGGAAGTTTGGAAGTCATCTGGGCCAGTGGCACTGTGCAAATGCGCGGGTCCAGCGGCTGCATGACCATGCCGCCCGCATCCAGTTGATAGACCGAAATGGCAATGCCATCGCCGCCATCCGCCCGGGCCACGTTCACCTGCGCCAGCGGCACCCGTTCAGTGACCCGGATTTTCAGGGTGTTCGGGAGAACGCGTTCCACTGACACAGAGTCGATCGCTGAAACCATTTCCAGATTCCGTTTCACCCATGCCAGGTCGAGCCGGATGAGATTCTGCCCGGGCTTAACCCCCGACCAGCGACGCAACTGCTCCGGAGCAATGATGCCGTCCGTATGCACCTGAACCTGCTGGATCGCGAAATCAGGGTTGGTATAAACAAACGTGTCCAGGCCAAATTCACCCGTACGCCACAGCAGATAGATGCCCAGAAAAGTGCCACTGATTACCAGCAGCGAAACCATGACCAGCCGCAGGCGGGTCGCCCGCACCTGATCAGAGCGCAGCTTCACATCCAGCACGTGAGTGCGGTTCATGCGCCGGTTCTTTTGTTCAGGTTTACGCCACATCGTTCGTCTCAAACCAAAAATCCAACCAACCGCCGGCGCTTTCGGGCGCCATTCAAATCATTTGCGCACCAGGGCCAGATCAATCATCCGCTGGCACAGTTCCGCATAAGTCATTCCCGCCGCCGCCGCCGCCTTGGGCAGCAGGCTTGTTTCCGTCATGCCGGGCAAGGTGTTGACTTCCAGCACCACCGGCGAACCGTCCGCGCGCACCATCACGTCCACGCGGGAATAGTCACGGCCCCCTACGGCCACAAACGCACCGAGGGCGGCTTCCTGAATCCGCTTCGTGGTGGCGGCGTCAAAGTCGGCGGGACAAAAGTATTCCGTTGCCCCGGCCGTGTACTTGCGCTGGTAATCATAGCTGCCCGTCTTGGGCCGGATTTCCACCACCGGCAACGGCTGGCCAGCCAGAATCGCCACCGTGGTCTCGCGCCCGACAATCTTTTCCTCGATCAAAACTTCCGAGTCAAACTTGAGGGATTCCGCCAGCGCCGCCCCCCAGTCTTCCGCCCGCTCAATAAATTGCAGCCCCACGCTGGAGCCCTGCCGCGAAGGTTTCGCCACCAGTGGCAGCGTCAACCCTGCCGGAAGCGGCACAGCCGGCGATGTGACCGTAACATACTTGGCCGTCGGCACACCGGCCTGGAGGCATTTCTCCTTGGTCAGCACCTTGTCAAAGGCAATGCGGCTCGCCTCGGCATCGCAGCCCGTGTAGGGCACGCCCAAAAGATCCAACTGGCGCTGGACGGTACCGTCTTCCCCGTACGTCCCATGCAAAGCCAGAAACACCACTTCCGTACCGGCCGGCAAAGTCCAGTCCGGCGTGCGCGGATCCAGTTCGTTGACCGTATGGCCCAGCGACCGCAACGCCTGCACCACCGCTGTACCCGTTCGCAGCGACACTTCCCGTTCCGCGCTCGGGCCGCCCAACATCACCGTAATGTTCAGTTTCCGGCTCATTTTTTCTTTCGGACAAATTTTTCCAGCGCCACCGCCGTTTTGGGGAAGGCGCGCACCAGCTCGGGATCGGCCGTCACCAGGGGCACGTTCAAATCCTGCGCCAGCGCCACATACTCGCAATCGTAGGCGGAGCAATCCGAATTCCGCACCAGCTGCATCACCCGCTCCGTCGGGACCGTGAATTCATTCCGGTCCAAATCCTGTTGCACGTTCAAGTAGGCCGTGTTTGCCTCGGTCTCGGTCAGCCAGCCCGCGCGCACGCCGGCGGCGAGCACATTCCGAAACTCCGCCCGCCATACCACCGGAGCCGCCCAGACATTGTCCCGCGCCTTCACCGCCTCGGCCAGTTCGGCCGACTCGCCCGGCAGCCAGAAGGCCGCCAGCAGACTGGTATCCGCCACGATCACGCCCGGCCCTCGCCCTTCAGCCGCTTCACGTCCGCCACTTTCACCTGGAACTTCAGGGAATTGCGAAACTGGCGGGCCTGCTCGATCACCACACCCGCCTCCGCGGGAACGCTCCGGACGCTCGCTTCCAGCACGGCGATCGCCTCCGTGTTCAGGCTCCGGCCATGCAGCGCCGCCCGCTTCTTCAGCTCGCGGTGGGCGGTCTTGGAAATGCCTTTGATGGTCAGCGTAATCATTGACGCAACCATATCGCAACCATTTTGGTTGTCAACGCCTACCCGCCCACTATCTCAACTTCCGTATGCAGATCAATGCCGCGCTCCGTCCGCGCCTTCGTCTTGAGCAAATCAATCAGGGCCAGCACATCCGCCGCCGTGGCCCCGCCGTCGTTCACCAGAAAATTGCCATGCTCGAGCGAAATCCGGGCGCCCCCGATCTTGGTCCCCTTCAGCCCGAGCTCGTCAATCAGCCGCCCCGCCGGAATCGTCGCCGGGTTTTTGAACATGCACCCTGCGCTGGGCGCGGCTGGTTGCGAACTCCAGCGCTTTTCGCTGTACGCCTTCATGCGCGCCTCGATTTCCACGCGCGGCTCCGGCCGGCATTGAAACACGGCCCCGAGGGCAATCCGGCTTTTCAGAGCGGCGCAGCAACGGTATTCCACCCCCATGGCCGCCGGGGTCATTTCAGCGATCTGACCGGCATAATCCATCACGCGTACCGATGCCACCGAGTCAAAGGTGGCCCCCGCCATCGCCCCGGCATTCATGCGCAATGCCCCGCCAACACTCCCGGGAATGCCTTCGAGAAATTCCACGCCCGCCAGGCCGGCGCGCTTGGCGACCACCGCCACGTCCTTCAACCGGGCGCCGGCGCCGCAATGGATTCTTTCGCCGACAATTTCAATTTTGCTAAAACCCGGTTGCGCCAGACAGATCACCACGCCGCGAAGCCCGGCATCGCGCACCACCAGATTGGAACCCCGCCCCACCACGAAAAACGTCACCCCGTTGCGGTGGCAATACTGTAGCACTGCCGCCAGATCCGCCTCATTGGCTGGCTCCACGTACACATCCGCCGCCCCCCCCACGCGCAATGTCGTGTGTTTGGCCATTGGCTCGTTGCGACGGATGACCGTGGCTGCGGAAACGCAAGCGGCCAGGGCCTCGGCAATCACAGGTGGTTCGAGCAGCGTGGTCATGTGGTCAAAACTTTGGCCGCCGCCGGCGTGGCTGGGAGTGGCAACGAACGGGTGCTCTGACGGAGAATGCTGGCGGCAATTTCGGCCGCTGACTTCGGCGCATGCCAGAGGGCCAGTGCGGTCCGCAGCTGGTTTCGCACTGCCTCATCTTCCATCACGCTGGTCAGCGACGTCGCGACCTCGGCTGGCGTGCCAGTTTTCTGATCCAGTAACCGCGCCGCCCCGCTGGCCACCAGCAGCCGCGCGTTAAAATATTGATGATTGTCCGCCGCCGTGGGCAGCGGCACCAAAATGGTTGGCAATTGTAACGCCGCCATTTCCGCCAGCGAGGAAGCCCCGGCCCGGCTGATCGCCGCCGTGGCCGCGCCCAGCGCCAGATCCATTTCCGCGAGGAATGGACGGACCACCGCCCGCATACCCGCCTGCGCATAGGCCGCTTTCACCAGTTCAAAATCATTCGCCCCGGTCAGATGGATCCACTGCCAGCGCCGGGCCGATAACCCGGGCAGCGCCGCCAGCACCAGCTTGTTCAATCCGCTCGCCCCCTGGCTGCCACCCACCACCAATACCGTCGGCACGTCGGGATCCAGACCGAGCGCCCGCCGGCATTCCGCCGCCGGCCGCACTTGAAATTCCGGCCGCACCGGCGTGCCGGTGACCGTATTTTTCCGGGTATTCAACCGGGCCGCCGCTTCGGGAAAACCCAAAAAAGCCTCGTTTACAAAACGCGCCAGCAGCCGGTTGGCCCGGCCGGGAACGGCGTTGGACTCGTGCAAAAACGTCTTAATCCCCAGCTCTTTGGCCACTAACACCGGCGGTGCGCTTGTAAAACCACCCATTGCCAGTACAGCCACCGGGCGGCGCTGCCGGAAAACTTTCCGGGCCGCAAAGAGGGACTTGATAAAACTGCGGGCAAAGGAAAAATAATTGCGATTTTGCAACCCCACGGCCGGCAACGTATGCACCGCCATACCCGACACCGATTTGACCGCCTGCTGGTCCACGTCCTTGGGCGAAATCAGCAGCGCCACGTCACAGCCGGCCGACCGCAGTTGCAACGCCACCGCCAGACCGGGAAACAGGTGTCCCCCGGTGCCGCCGCACGCAATGGCGACCAGCGGCACATTGGGTTGGGTGGGGTTCATGCTGCCTTGGCGGCAAATGGATTTGCTTCCGGCGAAATATCCGAGCCGGCGATGCGCTCCGGGGCCACCTGTCGCGCCACACTGATAAGAATGCCCACCCCAATCAGCATCGCCAGCAGACTGGATCCGCCCGCACTGATGAAGGGCAGCGCCAGCCCCTTATTCGGCAGCAGACTGGTTACCACCCCGATATTGATGATGGCCTGAAAACTGATGAGCGTGGTTATCCCCACTGCCAGCAGCGAACTGAATGGATCGCGCGCTTGTGAGGCAATATACCAACCGGACAGGGCCACGAGCAGAAACGCGGTGATTACGGACAGCGTGGCCACCAGCCCCAGCTCCTCGCCAATGTTGGCAAAAATGAAATCGCTATGAATTTCCGAAACATAACCCTGTTTCTGGCGGCCGTCACCCAGCCCCAAACCGGTCAAGCCGCCGGATCCGATGGCAATCTTGGCTTCCTCCGCCTGCCGGGCGGCGCCCGTCATGTGGGCCTCCGGATGCAGCCACGCGGAAATGCGTCCGCTGCGCATGGAATCATGCTTGAAGGAAAACAGCAGCGCTGCGACCGCCAGCACCACCACCACAAATAAATAAGGCAGCCGCGCCCCGGCAATCGCCAGCATTGTGAGCGTCACCCCCCCCATCAGAATCGTGGTGCCGCGGTCTGGCTCAATGAAGACCGGCCCCAGCGCCACCCCGATGAGCACGATCGGAACGACCGTTCCCCGCCAGAAGGTCGTCATTTTCCGCTGCGACAAATCAGCGTACCAGGCCACCATGATGATCAGCCCGATTTTAACGAATTCAGAAGGTTGAAACGTGGCGCCCGGCAGCCGGATCCACCGGCGGGCGCCATTCAATTGCATGCCGATCGGCGACGGCAGGAAAACCATTCCCGCCAGCACAATGCAGCCGGCAAAGATCACCCACGCATATTTTTTGATCAGATCCGTGTCGCGGGAGGCAACCACCGTGGCCGCAATGAAACCCAGGACACACCAGATAAGCTGCATCTGCAGCATGTGCGCCCCGACTTCCGAATGGGTATGGCGGTCCACCATCACCATGCTCGAGCTGTAAAGCATCACCAGCCCCAATGCCAGGAGGCTGGTGACGCTTACGGCCAGAGTTGTGATGGCGATTTTCATTGGTCCATCCGATCAGATCAACCGGGCGGCGATTACTTCGCCGGTTCACCCGGAGCCGGAACGTTGCTCGCCGGCGGCGGGGGCACCACCACGGAGGACGGTGCGGTGTCCGGCACGGGCGGAGTCGTGGTCGTCGTCGGGGCCGCCGGGGCAGCCGAGGTCGTCGAGCCCTTGACCGGGATCTTCAGTTTCTTGCCCACCTTGATGGCGGTGGTCGTCAGATGATTGGCCTTTTGGATGGCTTTCACCGTGGTGCCATGCGCTTTGGCAATCTTGGTGAGCGTATCACCGGATTTCACGGTATAGACTTCGGCCCCGCCTTTTTCAGCGGTACCGGTTGCGGTCGGAGCCACGTCGGCGATCGTGCCGGGCGCGGCGGGCGCCACGGACTTGCCGCCAGCCGGGATGACCAGCTTCTGGCCGATCTTCAGCTTGTTCGGAACCACATTGGGATTCGCCTCCTTCAAAGCCTTGAGGGTGACACCGGTCTTCTTGGCAATCTTAGCGAGTGAATCACCCTTGGCCACCGCGTATTCGGAACCACCGACGGCCGAACCCGTATCCATCCCGGTCGGCGGCAACGGCGGCGGCAGCGGAGCCGGCACGTTGGCCTGGGAATTCTGCGGCGGCAAACCATTCGGCGACGGCACGCCATTTTGCGGGGGCACGCCATTCTGCGGCATCGGCTGGTTGGCACCGCCGGGCGGTCCGCCGGCCGGCGTGTTCGTGTCGGCCGGCAGCGGAGTGACCGGTGTCAGATTGGTATCCACGGTGGTGGTGTTGGTATCCGGTGCCGGCACGCCGATGTCCGGCGGAGTGGTATCGCCGCGTTTGCAGCCGCCGATCAGCATGGCCACCAGGCCCACGACACTGACGGCGAGCACGCAGGAAACGCCCAGTTTCAGGCGGGAACGGCGCTGGCTCTGGTTCTCGATCAGAGAACCTTTCAGATGGAACGGATTAGGGTTGTTCATTGGTTTGGCGCGGGTGCGTCCTTTCATCGAGGTGTGTTATATGTTTTTGAGTTTTCCGCTGCGGAACTTTCCCTCGAAAAATTCCGCCGCGTGTTAAATTCGTCAATTTGTGGGAGAAGGTGGTGAAATTGCTGCGGGCCGGACCGCCGGATTGGAAAACGACTGGTGAAACTGCGCCGCCGGCAGGCATACGCCCACCCGCTCTCACAGAGATTGATAACAACCGCGCGCCGCTCGTGCAAGCAACAAAGCGCCGGTTTTCAACGATTTTTTTGCAATCGGTCATATTCCGCCTACCGCAGTTTTAAAGTGGCCAGCGCGACGACCGCGCACAGTACACACAAAATGAAAAAACGCATCACCACCTGGGACTCATGCCAGCCCTTTTTCTCGAAATGATGGTGCAGCGGCGCCATCAAAAATATCCGCCGCCCCGTCCCCGTCCGCATCCTCGTATATTTGAACCAGCTCCGCTGGAAGATCACTGAGAGCGCCTCCATCACAAATACGCCACCCGCGATCACCAGCACCAGCGGCTGGTGGATCAGCACTGCCACAATCCCAAAGGCGCCCCCCAGAGCCAGCGACCCCGTATCCCCCATGAACACCTGCGCCGGGTGGCAGTTGAACCACAAAAATCCCAGCCCCGCCCCCAGCAACGCCGCGCAGAACACGGTCAATTCCCCCGCCCCCGGCACAAACGGTATTTCCAGGTAGGTCGCGGTCTTGAAATTGCCCGCCAGATACGTAAAGAACAAAAACACAAACCCTACAATCAGGGTACAGCCGATTGCCAGGCCATCCAGTCCATCCGTCAGATTCACCGCGTTGGAGCTGCCAACAATCGCCAGCAACACCACCAGCAACCCCACGCCCAATCCCACATGCAGCGGATACTTGTAAAACGGCACCATCAGATCCGTGACCAGATTGCTCACCACCACATGTTTGCTCCCGATCAGGTGCAACTCACTCCGCGCCGGCAGGTTCCACAGGTATATGCCCACAAACGCCGCCAGCACGAATTGCGTAATCAGCTTCACCCGGGGCGGTGTGCCGTCGCCGTTCTGTCGCATGATTTTGGCGTAGTCATCGTAAAATCCCAGCCCCGCCAGCACCAGCACCGCCAGCATTGTCAGCTCCACCTGCTCGTTCCACTGCGCCCACACCATCGTCGAAAGCAGCAGCGAAATCACAATGAGGATGCCACCCATCGTCGGCGTGCCCTTCTTTTTGTTATCCCGCACGCCGGAAAGGCCGGCCTTTTCGGCCTCATCGGCGTATTCCTGGCCAAACTTCAATTCCCTCAGCCAGCGGATGATTTTCGGTCCCAGCCACCAGCTCAACAGCAACGAGGTCACGGCGGCGCCCGCACAGCGCACCGTGATGTAATGGAACAGGCGCAGAAACGACACCCGGTATTCCCAGTCCGTGCCGTGCGCCTGATCCATGATCCACTGGCTCAAATAATAGAGCATTTCAATTTTTCTCCGCTTTCAAAGTCTCCACAATCCGTTCAAACCGGGCCGAGCGGGACGCTTTTAACAGCACCACATCGCCCGGCTTCAAAAAACCTTTCATCACCTTCGCCGCCGCTTCCACCTCGATGAACTCGATTACGCGGGTCAGGCCCGCCGCCCGGGCCGCCTGCGCCGTGACGGCGGCATTCTTCCCCACCGTAAACAACTGCCCGATTTTCAACTCCGCCACGCGCCGGCCCACTTCCGCGTGCGCCGCCGCGCCGTGTTCGCCGAGTTCCGCCATGTCGCCCAAAATCGCCACCCGCCGGCCCTGCAACGGCAGTCCGCATAGCGTTTCCAGCGCCGCCAGCGTCGAATCTGCATTGGCATTGTACGCGTCATCCAGCACCCTCACCCCGTTGGCTTCCCAGAACTGCAACCGCATTTTCACCGGTTTGCAGGCGGCCAGCCCCCGCTGAATCTCCGCCCGGGTTAGCCCCAGTTCCGCCCCGACGGCCAGTGCAAACAGCGCGTTCACCGCCTGATGCCGGCCCAATAAATTCACCCGGTACTCGCCACTATACGCTGTATCCGGCGCCGTGACCTGAAATGTCACGCCATTCTTGTCCAGCCGGATGCCTTTTGCGCGCCAGTCATTCCCCTCGCCCGTTCCCACCTTAACCACCCGGGCTTTTGTCCGCGCCACCAGTTTTGGCGACCACTCGTCATCGCCCAATATAAATAAGGTGCCATCCGCCGGCAGTTCCTCCGCCAGTGCGCCCTCTTCCTGCGCCACCCCGGCGACATCACCGAAAAATTCCAGATGCTCCCGGCCGATATTCGTAATGATCCCGTACTTCGGCCCAATAATCCGCACCAGCGGTCCCAACTCACCCGGGTGATTCGTCCCGGCCTCAAGTACCGCCGCCCGATGCGAACTTTCCAGGCGCAACAGCGTGGACGGCACCCCGATGTCGTTGTTAAAACTCGCCTCGCTCCAAAGCACCGACAGCTTTTGCCGGAGCACCGACGCCACCAGTTCCTTGGTCGTCGTCTTGCCGTTGGACCCGCCCACCGCAATCATCGGCAGCTCAAACTGCCGCCGGTATGCCGCCGCCACCCGGCCAAACGCCGCCCGCACATCGTCCACTGCCAGAAACGCCAGTCCTGCCGGCACCCGCTCCACCTGATCCAGTTGCACTACGGCCGCCGCCGCCCCTTTGGTGGCCACCTCCGGCAAAAAGCCATGCCCGTCATGATTCTCACCCTTGATGGCAAAGAATACATCGCCGGCCTTTAACAGCTTCGAATTCGTGACCAGATTCCTGGCCAAGGTATCCGGCTGACCGTTCCGCAGCGCCACTCCGGCCGCGGCGGCGATAAATTTCAAATCTCGTACTTCCACAACAATGTTGTCCAACTGACCGCCAGCCGCCGGTTCAAGGCGTCTGTAATTTATGATTATGATTCTCCGCCACCACCGTCGTCGCATTGGTCATCAGCGCCGGATCGGGCGGAATATTCAAATAGCTCGCACAGCGCTCGGCGATGTCGCGAAAGACCGGGCCACAAACCTTGCCGCCGTAATAACCTTCCTTCGGCTCGTCCATCACCACCGAAATGCAAATCTCCGGCTTATCCGCCGGGAAGAATCCAATGAACGACGAAATGAATTTTCCGGAAACATAAACACCATGCTCCGCTTTTTGGGCCGTTCCAGTCTTACCGGCCACAACGTAGTTTTTCATGGCCGCATCCGGCGCGGTGCCGTCCTTCGTGGGCACGGTCTTAAGCGCATGCACCATGTCCCGGCGGGCGGCTTCGCCAATTACCTGGCGGATCCGTTCCGGGCCATACCGCTGCACCACCCGGCCATCCCGATCCTGCAGGCGGCTGATTATCATCGGCCGCATCAGCCAGCCGTCATTGGCAATCGCCGCCATGGCCATCAGCATCTGCAAACGGGTGACCGCCACGCCATGTCCCATGGGAATCTGCGCGATCGAAACCTTGCTCCACAGATTCGTCGGATAAAGTATGCCCCGCGCCTCGCCCGGCAGCGGCAGCCCCGTGTATTGGCCAAAGCCATAACTCCGCGCGTAATCATACAACCCCTGCCCGCCCAGCTTGATGCCGATCTTCGCCGCCCCAATGTTCGACGATTTGGTAATGATCTGCTCCGTAGTCAGCGGTCCGTAGGCTTCATGATCATGCAATATCCGGCCGGCAAAGGCGAAATGCCCGTGCTCACAATCAAACACCTCAGTCAGTTTCACCACCTTGCTGTTCAGCGCCCCGGACACTACCACGATCTTGAAAGTGGATCCCGGCTCAACCACGTCCGCAATCACCCGGTTGCGGTTGTTCGTCGAGATGGTGCTCAAATTGTTCGGGTCATAGCTCGGCAGCGACGCCATCGCCAGGATTTCCCCCGTGCTCGGCCGCATCACAATGCCAGTAATACTCTTGGGCGAATGTTTCGCCAGCGCATCCACCAGCGCCGTTTCGACAATATGCTGCACCGCCGAATCAATCGTCAGCACCACGTTCAGACCGTCGCGCGGATGCACATCTTCATCGCGGTAAGCCACCAGTTCGCGCGCCTGCCGGTCCGTTTCCGTCACCTTCCAGCCCGCCACGCCGTTCAACTCCTTCTGCATCGCAAACTCGACGCCATCCCGCCCGGTGACCTGCGATGCAATATAAGAGTCCTTGCCCTCGATCACGTCCGGCGGATCGTTGAGATAAATCCGTTTCTGGTCGGTGCCGGTAAATACCGCATGCTCCCGGAGATTCCGGTAAAAAGCCTGCTGAACGGCCGGCAGTCGGGTTTCATCCACCCCGAAACTCAGGTTCGTCATCACCAGCGCCAGCCGCTTCCACGTGTCATCGTTCACCCCGTTGATCACCCGCACGTAATGCGGCGTGTTGGTCACAATTTCATCCCGGGCATTCCGCCCGATCTGCGGCAGCAAGGCCCGATTCAGGCTGGCCTCATCCAGACTCAGCACCGGGGCAATCACCTGGGCCAGGTAGGACCGGTAATTTCCCAGCAGCGACGGATCCATGCACACACTGCGCACCCCGTTGCTCACGCCCATGAAGCCGATCACCTGCGACGCCAGCGTGCTGTTCGGATAAACCCGTTTCGGCTCCGTCTCCGCAAAGAGTGCGTGGTCGCGCAGATTCTTGTAAAACGCGCGATTGGTGCGGTTCAGTTTGCTCTCATCCACCCCGAACGTCAGGTTGGTCATCACCGCCACCAGGCGCGCCCAGTTGTCCTCGGAAATGTTTTTTGCCAGCCGCACGTAGTGCAGACCGTTCGTAACCACATCTCCCTTGGCGTTCCGGGCGATGTGGGGCGTAAGCTTTTCCACCAGGTCCGCCTCATTCAGATTCAGCAGCGGCGCCACGGCGTGGGCCACCACCGGCTGGTAGCTGCCAATTTGATTGGCCAGCAGGGAGGGATCGGCGCAAACGGTTTTCACCGTGATACTCGTCGCCAGAATATTGCCATTCGCATCCAGAATGTCGCCCCGGCGCGGTGCCTGCCAGTATTCGTGCTCGGTATTCTGCTCCGCCCGCGCACTGAGTTCGCCATGCTTCAGGACCTGCAGGTACACCAGCCGACCTGCGAGCACGGCAAAGGCCGCCACCAGAAATAGCAGCAGCAGCTTCGCCCGCAGGACCTGTTGTTTGCTCGTCATTGCCAAAAACGGCCAACCGCCCGTGGCGAACGGTTCCTCAACCGATGGCGTCACGGACGGCGGCCAAAATTATTATGTGTCTTAAAGTTGTTCCTACTGCGCCTCGTCAGCCGCCGGCCGTTGGGCCAACTGGCGCATCCCGCTCCGGACCGGGGCCGGGGCCGGGGCCGGCTCGGCCAGCCAGACTTTCTGCCCCGGCTGCGCCGGCACCAGACCGAGATTCAATTCCCGGACCCGCTGGTCCAGCATCACCGGCTCGCGCAATCTCCCGATCGCCTCGGTCATCCGGCTGTTGTCCACCTGCAACTGGCGCAATTTTGCCTCCCGCTGGATGATCTGCTTCCCCAGCCGGTCAATCTGGCTTTTCTGCCAGACAAAACCGATCGCCGAGGCGCCCACCAGCATGCAGAGACAGCACACCCGGATCACTGCTCCAAACCGCACCGACGCCGTCTGGCTTTTACGATTTTTCGACATTTTACTTAAATTCTTTCCAGCACCCGTAATTGGGCGCTGCGGCTGCGGGGATTCTCATCCAACTCCGCTTCGCCCGGCAAAATCGCCTTCCGCGATACCCACCTGAACTCCGGCACCCGCGGCTGCCGCAATTCCGGGACATCCACCGGTCCCTCAAACGTATAATCCCGCGTCCGTTCCCGTCCAAACTCTTTCACCACACGATCTTCCAAAGAATGAAACGTTATTACCGCCAGCCTTCCGCCCGGCTTCAGCAGCGGCGTCACCGCTTCCAATCCCTGCTGCAACGACCCGATTTCATCATTCACCGCAATCCTCAATCCCTGGAAGACCTTGGTCGCCGGATGCGCCTTCCGCCCATGTCGGGGCGACAGGCGCTCGATCAAATCCGCCAACTGTCGCGTCGTCTCAAATTTCCGCAACGCCCGGTCATGGACAATCGCCCGGGCAAACCGGCGTGAATCGCGCTCCCCCCCCAGCTCCCAAAAAATCCGCGCCAGCTCTTCCGCTGCCTCACCATTCACCAAGTCCGCCGCCGTCAGCGTCTGCCGGTCATCCATGCGCATATCGAGCGGACCCTCCTGCTGGAAGGAAAAACCACGTTCCGCCCAATCCAGCTGGGGCGAGCTTAAGCCCAGATCCAGCAAAATTCCGTCACAACTCCCCACCTCCACCCACTTGGCGATTTCCGAAAAATTTCCGCGCTGAACTTCAAACCGTCCGGGATACAATTCCCCGAGCCGGGTCCGCGCCGTCTCAACCGCGATGCCATCGCGATCGCACCCAAACAGCCATCCAGTCGGCGTGCTCGCGGCTAAAATTGCCATGGCGTGACCAGCTCCACCGAGGGTCCCGTCGGCGTACCGACCGCCCGGCCTCGGGTTCAGGGCGGCCAGCACCTCCGCCGCCATCACTGACTTGTGAATGAATTCTGGCACTGCGCATTGTCACGCGGTGGTCATTTCCCGACCGCTCATGAATTCCAGGCCGTTCGACCGGACCGGCGACAGCACCGGTGCCGCCGCCACCGTCCGCGACCGGGCCGGCACGATTTCAATGTCCGCATCCGCCAGGTCGTTGTGAATCACCTTCACCGCGTCCAGCGAAAGCTCCGTCTGCACCACACTCCGCACCGGCAGCGGGGCCGGCGCCGGCGCGCGAAAGGGATTCAGCTTTTCCGTCCAGCCGGCCAAACCCGCCGACTTCGCCGGCACCGGGCGGACCGTCCGCTTCACCGCCGGCGGGGTTGCCGCCGCGGCCGGTTCGGCCGCCTTGGGCGAAAACGGATTTTTCTCCCCATTGAACTTGGGCAGATACACCCGCTTGTTCTCGCGGTACGAAACCGTGCCGCGACCGCCAAAAAAACTTTTTCCCGCACCCAGCAATTTTCCAAGATTCATAATCACTCCATGAGCTCGAAAGCCCGGGCGGCCAATGCCTCGTCCGCAGCCTTCACTTGTTCGTAACGTGCCGGACTCCAGATTTCAAACCGGTCCAGCAATCCCACCAGAATAGCCTCTTTCATCACGTCCGCCTTCCGGGCCATGTCGTCCGGCAGACAAATCCGGCCTGCTTTGTCCAATGTCACCTGCACTGAACCGCTGCCGATGAACCGCTTCAGGACCACCTTGTTGGGGTCCGTGTTGGACATTGCATCAATGTCCGCCTTCATCTTCGCCATCTGATCGGGCGGCAATACCCGCAAACAGGCACCTGCCTGGTGCTTCGGCCAGTAGATCAAGGTCAGTTCCGTGCCTTCCTGTTCCGGCCGCCACTTGGCCGGAATTTGCACGCGCCGCTTCTCGTCAACTCCATGCTGGTAGCACGAATTGTAGTACGTCGGCTGAACTGTATTGGCGTCGCCCATTTTTGTTAACAGTGATCCAGAAAACCACAGAATCACCCACAACGCCCCATTATTAGCCCCTTTGCCCCACTTCTGTCAACGGCAATCGGACCCTAAAAGTCCTGTTTATTCAAAAGTTATTCACAATTGCCGCGAAGTGTGAATTGTCTGACTGACCCCGCTCGTTTACGCTGGCAGTATGCGCACCGCTGATTTTCATTTCGACCTGCCGGCCGATCTCGTTGCCCAGCAACCCGCCGGCCGACGCGATGGCTCGCGCCTGCTCGTTCTGGACCGAAAATCTGCTCAAATCAGTCATGGTTGTTTTCCGGATCTGCTCAAACACCTGAACTCCGGAGATGTCCTGGTGCTAAATAACTCCCGGGTCATTCCCGCCCGGTTGCACGGGATCAATGCCCGCTCGGGCGGCCAGTTTGAACTGCTGCTGCTCGAAGAAAACGGCCCCAACGACTGGTGGGCCATGGTCCGGCCCGGAAAACGGGCCCGCCTCGGGACACAGATTCAATTGCTCGCCAAAACCGGCTCACCCACCAACATTCTAGGAACGGTCACCGATGTCAATAACGAAGGTCACCGCCGGCTGCAATTTTCCGGAACCCCCAACCTCTTTGCCAAACTGAATGATTTGGGCGAACTGCCACTGCCGCCCTACATTGAACGCCACGGCGAACAACCCGGCGACCGCGAACGGTATCAAACCGTCTATGCCCAAACCGACGGTTCCGTGGCCGCCCCCACCGCCGGCTTGCATTTTACGCCGGATTTGCTGGCGCAAATCCGTCAACTCGGCGTTACCGTTTGCTTCGTCACCCTGCACGTCGGTGCCGGCACTTTTCTGCCCGTAAAAACGGAAAATATCGCCGATCACACCATGCACACGGAATGTTTTGAGATCGGCGAAACGACCGCCCAAGCAGTGAGCGCCGCCAAAAATTCCGGCCGCCGCGTCATTGCCGTCGGCACCACCGCCCTGCGCACCCTCGAATCGGCAGCGCGGCAGAACGACGGAAAAGTCAATGTTTGCAAGGGTAAAACCGATATCTTTATTTTCCCGCCGGCGCCATTCGCCGTGGTGGATGCCCTGCTGACCAACTTCCATCTACCCGCCTCCACCCTGCTCATGCTCGTCAGCGCCTTCGCCGCCCCCGGCGAAAAATTCGCCGGCCGCGAAATGATTTTAAAAACCTACGCCGAAGCCATCCGCGAACGTTACCGCTTCTTCAGCTACGGCGATGCCATGCTGATTTTGTGAATTTGCCACCGTCATGACCGCTTCCAAATTGCCCTTTGTCTTCGTCAATATGGCGTTGTCAGCTGACGGAAAAATTGCCACTGCCAACCGCACGGTCACCTCCTTCGGCAGCGCCCGCGATCTGCGCCACCTCTACGAATTGCGCGCCACCGCCGATGCCATCCTCTGCGGTGCCCGCACCATCGAACAATCCGGCGCCCTGCTGGACAACGGCGGCGACGTGTTCCGCCGCCAGCGGCTCCGGCGCGGGCTCGCCGCATTTCCGGTGCGCATCCTCGTCAGCGGGAAAGGCTCGATTGATCCGGCCGCCCCCATCTTTCAACACCGCTTTTCACCCATCATCATCCTCACCACCGAACACACCCCCGCCAGGCAAATGCGCCAGCTCCGTCAACTGGCTGATGCGGTGAAAGTCTGCGGCCCCCGTGAAATCAACTTTCCCGCCGCCCTCCGCTGGTTGCGGGCGCAATGGCCAATCCAGCGGTTGTTAAGCGAAGGTGGTGGTGAATTAAACGACGCCCTCTTTCGCGCCGGCCTGGTGGATGAAATTCACCTCACCATCTGCCCCAAAATATTCGGCGGAAGACAGGCCCCCACCATCGCGGACGGAACCGGATTCGCCCACTTGAACGAAGCGGCAAATTTTAAAATCAAGTCAATTCGCGCACATAATGCCGAGTTATTCACAATCTTATCCCGGCGAAATTCCGGTAAATAATCCCCAAGATCGCCTTGGGCCGATAGCAATAAATGGTTGGGTTGGATTGTCTTGGCCGGACCGCTGTTGGTGTGGTTTTTCAACCAGCCGGTCTAAATCGCACCACCAACCTTCGTCGTTTCTCCACCTCGGGGCACAAAAAAGCCGGGCAGACTTGCGTCTGCCCGGCCTGTAACGGTCAACTGCTACCAGTTATCAGGGCTGGCGGATGAGGTAATAGGTCTGGCTGCTGGCCGCGGCCGTGTTCGTGAACTGATAAACGCCCGGGGTAACTTCCACCGGCGAACCAATCCGCTGCCACTGGTTCACGGGCTTCGCGATGTTCGTGCTGCTCAGCACGCTGAAGCTCAGGCCCGGGGCATTGGTGAATCCGAACCGATAGCTGCCACCGGTGGTGTTGGCTATGCCGGCGAACTTGCCGGAGCCGGCGGTGATGGTGATCGGGAGGCTTGGTACGGCCGGGGCCGCACTGAAGCTCAGGTTATCAATCGCGTAACCATTGCCGCTGCCGGAGCCGTAGAAGTCAATCGACCAGATCAGCCACAGGGCCGAACCGGGCGTCCACGGGGTGGCCAGCGCCAGATAGTTCGTACCCAGTTTGGTCTGGTTGGCCGGCTGGGTGCCATCCACGGTGGTGACCGAGAGAGCCGTCGGGAAGCTGATGTTCAGCTGCGGAACCAGCGTGGCGTTGGAAATCGACTGTGAGTTCAGCACAAAGCTGTTCGCCGTCGAATCCACCGTGTAACCGAAGGAGATGGTCCGGGTGCCGGTACCGTTGTGCCAAAGTTCACCAATGTAGGCGAGGCTGATGTAGTTCAGCGTCTGACCGGAGGTGTTGACCAGCTTCAGGCCGAAGGAGGTCGCCCCCGTGGTGCTGGTCGAGATCAAACCCAGCGCGCGGTTGGTGCCGGTGACGGCGCCGTCGTTGGGACCGAAGTCGATCACACCACCGGTGGTCTGATCGCCATTCTGCGCCCCGAAGCGGGTGATGCCATCCACGGCGGAATAGAGCGTATCCGCCGAACCATACCAGCCATTCATCGTGGCCAACCCCAGACCGCCAATGTAACCGCTCGTGACCACCGGGTAGGTGAAGTCAAACGGATTGGCCAGCGAGTAGAAGTTGGTCCCAATGTTGCCGGGATCCAGCGGATTGTTGATGCTGTTCTGCGAGGTCAGGCCGGGATCCGGCAGCGAATCAAAGTTCTGCAAATACAACTGATTGCTGTAGCTCAGGAAGGAGTTGGCCGGCTGGATAAGCACCGAAACCGCCGCCACCGAACTGGTCACACTGCCGCCCGGATTGCTGGCCACAATGAAGTAGTTGGTGGAATCGGCCGTGGTGCTGGCCGCGATAGCCAAGGTGGTTGTGGTCGTGCCAGAGAACTCAGGGCCTTCGGTCAGCGCGTGATTATTCGTCAGGTTGCCGGAATACCACTGATAGGTCACCGGTTCCGTACCGCCAGATTGACCGGCCGTCACGGACGTCGGATAACCAACGAACGTGGCCGTCGGGGCCGGCTGACCGGCCGCAATGGTCGGCAGGACATACTTCACCGTCAGCACATCCACCTTGTTGGAGGCATAACCGCCAGCGTTGCTGACCACGATGTAGTAATTCGTGCTATCCGTCAGCACCAGATTGGAGATCGACAGGGAGGACGTGGCCGAGCCGGCATACTTCACGCCGTCATCCGTGAGCGGAATCGAGGTGCCATTCGCGCCCATATACCACTGGTAAACGAAGGGCTGGGTGCCGGAAATCGGCACCACCGGGGCAAAGGTGACATTGCCACCAATATAGCCGACCACCGCCGGCGCACTGCCGCTGATCACCGGCGCTACCGCCGAGGCCGTCACCGTCAGCATGGCCGGTGAACTGGTCACCGCGCCATACTGGTTGGTGGCCACCAGCTGATACACATAGCCATTGGTGGCCGTGGTGAGGTTGGAGAGAGTCAGCGAAAGATTCGTGGCCCCGCCGAGAACGTTGGAATTCTGCAGCCATTGATAGCTCAGATCATAGACGGATTGAACCGTGGGACTGAAGGTCGCCGCCCCACCATTGGTCGTGGAGTACGCCAGCGGCTGCGTCAGGAAGAATGGACGCAGGTCGGGCGTGAAATCAATACCGCGAAACACTTCATTCGTGGTGGCGGCCCGGGCCAGCGTCACGGCCACCATGTTGAGGCCGGGAGCGTTGGTATCCACAATGCGGATCAACCGGTTCTGGTTGGCGTTCCCCTGCGCATTCTGCATGCCGCTGGTGGTGCCTGCTTCCATGGTTGTCGCGTAAATGATCGGATTCGTGGAACTGGTGAAATCCACGCAAATGCCAAAGCAGCCCTGCGCAGCCGACTTCTGGCCGAGGGTGCCAATATTGGTGGCGCTGAACAGGTAGGCCTTCTGCCAGGCCGAGCCGTTGTTGGTGAATTTAACAATGCCAAAGGTCTGATCCGCACCGTAGGCGATCGTGCCCTGCGCGTTCATGTCAAAGTTCGCAATCTTCGAATAGGTGGTGCCCCAGTTCAGGAACAGGTTCGTGAAGGTGGCATGTTCCACCGGATTGTCCACGTTCGGATCAAACGGCAGCGGCACCACGGCGCGGTTGTTTGCCGGGTCCACAAAATTGTATACCCCGCCGCCGGTCACGACGACATAGAGCGTACCACCGATGATGCGGGCTTCATAGGCGCCCTGCAGATAGTTCTGCACTTCGTAGGGGCTGGCATTGGCCGTGTTGTAGTAGAGCGTGCCGTCCAATTCCGAGCTGGTGCCCGCAAAATTGCCGGTGCCCCAGATGTTGGTGCCGTCGGTGGAGGCAATGCCCGTGGGATTGTCCTGGTAGGTGTTCGTATTGCAACCGGCCGGCAGACCGAACCAGGCAACCGAATCATGATAGATATCCACCGCGTTGGTGAAAGCGTCCAGGCGGACAATGCCGCGGTTCACGCCGGTATTGTTTGAAGGCTTCGCATCCGTCGGGCTCAGGATGTTGCCCGTATAACCTTCGAGCATCAGAAACTGGCGGTCAATCGTGCGGGAAATGCCGCCGCCTTCGGAACCGGCGTGCGCATTGATCCAGACGGAACCGGGGATGCTGGCATTCGTGGACATGGCCATCGACAGCAGCGGCACGGGGTTGGTCACGGCCGGGTCAAACACCTGCACATAGCATGGCTGGCTGCGGGCCTGGCTGATGTTCCAAACGTTGTCCGGGGTGCCCGCCTTGAATACGGCAATTTTGCCGGGCGGAAACGCGAGGTTGGTGTTTTGCGCTTGGGCGGCCACGGCCATCAAAAGGGCCACGCCGGACGCGATTAAGTTTCGTTTCATTATATGGGTTGTTTGTGGGAATTAAAGTGTCTTACCTAAAAACAGAGCCATGATTGAAACAAAGACACGTCACGAAACGATGTCTCCGAGGTTACAATTCGGTAACGGAATGTTTTGGGTAAGTTTATGTCACCTATTTGTCACATTCCCGCCACTGGAACGGAACACAAATTCTCGATGATACACACTCACAAGCCGGAGCAGTTCGGCGACATTACAGAAACTGCTTTTAAAGTTTGAAAACTGAAACCACCGAAAGTATGCGTTTGAATCATAAAAAGAGCCAGGGGTTCACCTTAATTGAACTGCTGGTCGTAATCGCCATCATCGCCATCCTGGCGGCCCTGCTGCTGCCCGCCCTGGCCAAGGCCAAGGAAAAGGCGAAACGGACCATTTGTCTGAGCAACCTCAAGCAATGGGGCCTGGCGCAAATGATGTACGTGGATGATTTCAACCAGACCTACCCCACCACCAAGATACCGAATTCCACCCCCGGAGCGCCTCCCGGCTACAACGAAGACAATCCGCTGTGGGCGGACTTGTTCGACTTTTATTATCAGCAGCCCTCGCAGGGACAGGACGCCTGGTTCAACGCCCTGCCGCCTTATGTGTCCTCCAAGCCGCTTTACGCCTTTGCCATTCAAAATGGCACCACCGGCATTGACGGTTTTAACAAGGGCAATTCCATCTTCAAGTGTCCCACCGCCATTATCGACCCGGCTGTGGAAATCAATTTGCGGCCCGCCTTTCAAATTGGCATGAACTCCCAGGCCACCTATGACTTGCCCGCCTCCGTCACTCATCTCCGGACCGGCATGATCACCACCAGCCCGTCCCGTTTTGTCATGTTCTCCGAAGGCCGGACCCTGCTCACCGAAACCCCGTTCTACGGCAGCGCCCAGAAGCAGGGTGACATTTGCAAACCCCAGGTCTATACCACCGCCTTCACCTCCCGCCACACTGCCGGCGGCGACATCACCTTTGCCGACGGCCATTGCGCCTGGTATAAATATTCCTATGTTTGCTCAAACGCCGTCTCGAAAGCTGCCGATGCCGGCTGCCCCGATATCAGCTGGTCCGCTGATGGCACGGTCGTTCCCTGATTAACCCGCCAAATCATCCTGTGCATTCTGATATGAAGTTCGCCCCCTTCGCCACGCGTTATTTGCGCCCGGTGGTTTTCGCCTTGGCTTTCACCGCTGCCTGTCTGGGCAGTTCTGCCAAGGAATCAGCCCTCAACTACCTGGCCGCCGGCAAACCCGACGCCTTCGCCATCCTGCCTCCGCCCCCGTTGCCCGATTCCGTCGAGCAGGCGGCCGATATGGCCACCGTCCGCCAGGTGGCCCAGGCCGCCGGCAGCAATGACGTGGCCGCCGCCTACTCCGAGAAAAAATTCTCCGTCTTCAACTTCACCCCCGCCGTCGGCACCTACTTTGTCGAAGCCAGCCTTCCCAAAACGGCGGCCTTTTTTGAAAAAGTACAGGCCGACGCCGCCACCGTGACCGATCTCGGCAAGGATTCCTTCAAGCGCCCCCGCCCCTACGTGACCGACCCCAGCCTGGCCAATGGCAAGCTTGAAAAGAGTTTTAGCTACCCCAGCGGCCACTCCACCGAATCCATGGTCCTGGCCCTCGTGCTGGCGGACCTGGTGCCGGACAAGCATGACGATATCATCGCCCATGCCCGCCAGATGGGCTGGCATCGCATCCAGATTGCCCGCCACTATCCCACCGATATCTATGCCGGCCGGGTGCTGGCGCTGGCCATCGTGAAACAGTTCAAGAAGAGCGACCAGTTTGAAGCCGATTTCAATGCCGCCAAGGCCGAGATCGCCGCCGCCCAGACCGCCGCAAAAAACTGACCCAGCTTCCCGGCCAGACCGGTGAATATGAAAACCGCGCGATGAAAAAATTCATCGCGCGGTTTTGCTTTTCCCAACCCAACCTATCCCAACCCTCCGGCAAACGGTGCCGGCCCAAATTCAACCTGGGTTCAATCAGTGTGCCCCTTCCAAATCCGTCAGCACCGTGCCCAGTTGCGGGTATGTCAGATTATTGCCCGGCCCCGCCCACGCATCACTCCACATCTTGGGCGTGATCTTGATCGCCTGCACACTGTAATCCGAATACGCCACATCGAGCAGCTTGATCCGGTCATGCGCCACCACCGCCGGATCCAGTGGCGAGGTGGACGCCAGCTGATTGTTCACAAAGAACTCATTGAACAGCACTTTGGAGCCACCCTTGAAATCCGTGGATTTCGCATAGAGACGATAATATTTGCTGTCACCGGCAATCGTCTGCCCCGCCCAGGGATTGAAGCAATACACCGACCGGATGGAACTGCTGTCATGGACCGACAGCAGGGGCGTATAATATTGCGACTGCAACTGCCCGCCGGCCGTGGATAGCGGTTTGGTATCCATCCCCGGACAATAGAAGATGGTACCGTCCCCCGCATAATTCAACGGATACAACAGCCCGATGTTTTGATAATTCGCCGTACTCGCCTTGGATACCAGCGTGCCATCCGCCGAAGTGCCGTCGGCATAAATGTAACGGCCGTAATGTTCGGCGTTGAACTCGTTGAACTTGTGCGCCGGCAGATTGACGGGCGGCAGCACATCCGCATAATCCGAGGCATAGAGGGCCGAACCCACCGAGATCTGCCGCATATTGCTGCGGCATTTGGCCAGCTGCGCCCGCGCCTTGGCCGACGCCAGGGCCGGCAGCAACATCGCCGCCAGAATCGCGATGATCGCAATCACCACCAACAGTTCAATCAGCGTGAAGGCCCCCGCCCGGCGGGGCGTATGTGTGCTCGCGATGCGCATAGGTTGATTCAATTCGTCAGGTTCGCCCGTCAACCCGCCTCATTGCGCCTGCAGGACGTAGTAGGCCTGCGGCAGGGACGGATCCACGGTAACGTACTGATTCGACAGATTGCCGCTGCCGTCAAAGGTACCTGTGGCAATCGACGTCCACTGGCTCAGCGGCAGGGCCGCATTGGTGGAAGTCAGGATGGCGAAGCCGCCATTGGGTGCGCCATTGACCGCGTTAAACGTCAGATAGCCGCTGGCCAGGAAGCTGAAATCCACCTTGGTCAGCGCCGGCTTGTAAGTACCCGTGACCGTAACCGTGCCATTTACACCCAGATTGCTGGTATCAAAGGTATAATAGCTCGGCAAAACCACGGAACCGAAGGTGCCCGCACCCAGGCCGGAACCGCTGAACAGGGTGAAGGTATCCCCGATCTGCAAAGCCGACCCGATGTTGGTCACCACCAGCGTGCCGCCATAGGTGATCCCGCCCAGCGAGGAAACGAGTTGGTCGCTGTTGGGCGTATTGGCCCGGTTCAACTTGAGCCAGACCGTGCCGTTCAAAGTGACCGAGTTGGTCACCGTGAGCGTACCGGTGTTGCCACCCTGGCCGCCCCCGGGGGCCACCGTGCCGGAACCGCCCACGTTGAGCTGGCCATTGATCGTGCCGCGGCCTTCCAGCAATTGGGTGGCACTGCCGCCCAGTTGGAAGGTGCCGTCACTGCGCCCGGACACATCCAGCACCGCGCCCGCAACCAGATTAATGGTGGCGCTGTTGTTGATGGAACCATCGTTGCCAGTGCCGGGGTTGTTGGTCAGGGCCAGCGTGCCGGTATTGATGACCGTCTGGCCCGTGTAGGTGCTCTGCCCCGCGAGCGTCAGCGTGCCGCCGCCAACTTTGCTGACACTGCCAATTTCATTCGCCGCCGAGTTCGCAATGGTGCCGTAATAAACCGAGTTCGGATTGTTGGTGTTGGACCCGATCTGCCAGACCAGCGTGCCCGCCGTGGAGGACGGCCCCTTCACAAACGTGCCGCTGGCGCCAAACAACGTGCCCACGGCGATGGTGCCGGGATTCCGGGCTTCCAGCGTGGCCGTGTTGGTACCCACATCAATGACGGCGTTCGGCGCGCCAAAGGTAGTGTTGCCACCGCCGGCATTAAACCGGAAGAACCCCGCATCGTTGCCCAGTTCGATTGTGCCCAGAAAATTAGTGAGGCTGCCGTTCACGGAGAAGGTGCCGCCGGAGGCAATCGTCACGTTCAGGGTCACATTCGAGCTGCCCGTCCACGTCCCGCCAAGAATGTTATTGTTGCCGCCCGCCGAATTGATTGTGCTGTTGGCCGTCACCGTGAGGTTGTTGGCATAGGTGGTTTGCCCGCCCGTGGTCAGGGAGACGGTCCCGCCCGCCAGCGCCAGCGTACCGGATGAGGCCGCCGTGGCGGTGTTCAATGCCAGCACACCGTTGCTCACCGTGGTGTTGCCGGTGTATGCATTACCCGCCGTCAGCACCAGTGTCCCGGTATCAATCTTGGTCAGCCCACCGTTGCCGTACAGCACCCCGTTCAACGTCAAAGTCGTGCCATTGGTAACGTCGAGCGTGCCCCCGGCATTGGTCAGCAGAATGCCATGGTCAATACCCGTCGAACCGCCAAAGTAATCCAAGGTGCCGCCATTGAACACCAGGTTGTTCGGATCGGCGGTGGCCGCCCCGAGGCCGCTCGGATTGCCGCTATTGGCCAGGTTCGGCGTGGCCAGCACGCCGCCGGCCAGAACGGTCGGACCGGTGTAAGTATTGGTCGTCAGCACCGTCAGCAGACCGTTGCTCACCGTCAGGCTGCCCACCCCGCCAATCAACCCCGTGCCCGTGAAGGTGTAGTTGGAGGACGTGGTGATGTTCACCGTGATGGAACCCGGCGTAACGGTGCCCGCCAGATTGATCGTCGAATTGGTTCCGCCCGCGTTGTTAAACTGCACGTTGTCGCCGGAAACGAAGTAATCCAGCGCCCCTGCGTTCAACCAGTTGGTGGTCACTTCCACATCCCAATTGTTCGCCGAGTTATTACCCACCCACACCGTGTTCGCCGGCCCGCGCAACGTGGCCAGCGCTATAAAATAAATCCGTTGCGCCGCCACACTGTTCGAGAGCACGCCCGTGGCCCCTACCACGGCCAGATTCGTGACGTCACCCGTAAGGCTGCCATACTGAATGAGCGGATAAACCGCGCCGGCTGTCAGCGCACCGTTCAGGAGGATGGTATTTGTGCCGCTCAGATTCAAGGCACCCGCCACGCTGAGAAAATCATTGCCCGCCCCGGCCGGATTGGCCGCGAGGTTGAATTCATTAACCGCCCCGCCCGTCTCGGTGAGGCTGCCCTGCAACGTCAAAGTGCCCGTCACCGCATTGCTGCCAGGATAAACCACCGCACTGGCGGAGGTGGTCACCGCCCCGTTAACCGTGCCAGAACCAGCCAAAATCTGGCTGGTGTTCAAAGCAAAACCGCTCACCTGCGATACATCCAAGGTGGCGCCGCTGTTCACCAAAATGTTCGGGCTGGTCAGCGACCCGCCGGCCGCCACGGCCAGCGTGCCCGCGCCAATGAAGGTGTTGCCGGCATAGGTGTTCGCTGCCCCCATCGTCAGGGTGCCATTGCCCGTTTTGGCCAGGCTGCCAGCGCCACTCAACGGACCGGTGAGCGTGATGCTGTTGGCCGAGCCGGCGGGATCCGCCGCCAGAAACGTGAAGGTGCCGCTGGTCAGCCGGAACGGAACCGAGGAGGTCCACGCTGCGGTCGCCCCAAACAGACCGCCGCTGTTTAACACCGCCGTGACGGCCGCTACCCCGTTGGAAGCGATGCCCTGGCTACCCACGTAGATCGCCGCCGCATTGGTGAAGTTCACCGTCCCGGCGCTCGTCAGATTTGAATTGCCAAAATAAAAGCCGCCCACCAAGTTCGTTCCGCCCGTTACCGAATATACATTCAAGGAACTGGTCACGGTGGGGTTCGGATTGACCACCCCCGGATCCGGCACCACAAAGAGACCGCCGGTCTGCAGGATACGTGAACCGCGCGCCGCACTCCCCTGATTGATGGTTACACTGCCATAGTTGGTGACGATGCCGCCCGTGATCAACGTCGTCAAAAAGGAATTGGCGTTCCCGCCGCCCACATTCAGATTGGTCATATTGACCAGTCCGCCGTAAATCATCAGCCCTTCCGACCCCAGCGTACTATAACCGCCGCTGCCGGCGTTGCTGCGCTTGACGATGACATTGCCGAGATTGTTGGTGCCGCCGGTGATGACCAGCAGCGGACTGGTGGTGACACTGCCATTCCCGATGTTCAGGCTGGTCGCCGCCGCCGTCAGGATGCCGCCGCTGTTCGTCATGATGCCATAGCTGCTCACCCCGCCGCCGCTCGAACCGCCGGTGGCACCGCTGCCAATATACAGCGATCCACTGATGTTCAGCGCGCCACCGCCGGCCACATTGGCCACCGCGTTGGAGCAGAGCGCCAGATTGCCCGTCACATTCATCACGCCGCCCGCATTCACGTAAAGCTTGTCACCGCCCGCCGGCTTCAACATGAGGACCCCGGTCGTATTGAAACCATTCGTATTGACATTCACCACCCCATAACTCGTCAGGGTGCCGAAACCCGTCGCCACCATCGGCAGGTTATAACTTATGTTGGTGCTGGGGCCGACGAACACGTTGGTCACCTGGTTGGCGTCCGTTCCGGGCGCCGCCAGGGTGCTCCAGCTGGCCGCCGTGTTCCATTCACCACCGCTGGCCGGGCCGGTCCAGGTGGCGGTGGTTTGGGCCTGTGATTTCAACAGGGCGAGGGTCAGCAAGGCGGCGAAGGAGACGCCGGACTTCAAGGATTTGCGCGTTTGCATAGACATTCTGGGTTGGGATGATTTCAAGGAATGGAACATTCGGGGGGTTATCGGGTTGGGAATCAGCTGATTGAAAATACGGGTATACGGCACGCCGGGAATCCACTGGCGGAGGGACAAAAAACTGCGTTCAGTTTTGTGCACATGGTATCGGGAATTGGTATGCTGCCACTAAACCCCATTTTTCCCTCCCGGTCTATCGGATGTTCATCCGAGTCAGGATCAGATGCCGAAAATCACGACTGCCCCACCAGCTTCATCGCCGCCTCGGTGCGCGACTGCACATGCAGTTTTTCATAAACCGCGCTAATGTGCGTCCGCACCGTACTCATGCTGATCCCCAGGTGATCGGCGATCTCCTTGTACATGTACCCCTTGGCCAGCAGCTTGAGAATGTCATGCTCCCGCACCGTCAGCTGGTCCAGCTCCGACGCCGTCTTGGGCGTCTTGTGAAAATGATCAATCACTTTGCGCGCGATCTTGAACGACATCGGCGCGCCTCCCGCATGCACCTGCTCCACCGCCGCCACCAGTTCCGCCCGCGGCATGTTCTTGAGCAGATAGCCGTTTGCCCCCGAACGCAGCGAATCAAATATCAGATCGCTTTCATCGTACGTCGTCAGCATCAGCACCTGGATGCGCGGCAGCATCTGTTTGAGCCGCCCCACACATTGGATTCCGTTCATCCCCGTCAGATTGATGTCCATCAATACCACGTCCGGCTGCTCGCCGGGGATGTCCCGCAACGCCTCTTCCGCGCTGGCATGCGCGCCCACACAGCGGAGCCCCGGCGCGTTATTGAGCCATTCCACAAGGCTCTCGCGCATGTCCCGCTGGTCTTCGACAATGGAAATTGCGATGGTCATCCAAATTTATGGTGCAAAGTTCATATTACGCAAAAGCCCCCGGGCCGGTCATCGGATAAAGGTATGAGCCGCCCCGGCCGGCAAATTCAGTTCAATGGTGATGGTTGTCCCCTTCCCCACCCGGCTCTCAATCCGGCATTCCCCGCCAATCTCCGCCAGCCGGTGCCGCATGTTCCGCAACCCATCCGCCCATGCATCTTTCGGCACGTGCTCAAATCCGCACCCGTTGTCCTCCACCACCACCGTCAGGCCATCGCCATGGATGCGAATGCGCAGCCAGACTTCCGTGCAGTGGGCATGTTTGACAATATTTTGCAACGCCTCCTTCACCGCCAGAAACAGATTGTGCCGCACATTCGACGGCACCTCCCGCACCGGTGCGTGATCCGGCACATCCAGCAGGCAGCGCATCCCCGCATCGCGCAGATAATCGGCCGCGAACTGCCCGGTGTAATCAATCAAATGCGCCAGCGTGTCGTTGCTCGGATTCACCGCCCACACGATTTCGTCCAGCGATTTCACCGCGCTGCGCGCCGTGCTCGACATCTTTTCCAGTCGCTCGCCCGCCTTTTCCTTTTTGGCCAGATCCCCCAGCACCGCGATCAGGGTCAGGCTCGCGCCCAGATCATCGTGAATATCCTTGGCAATCCGCGCCCGCTCCCGTTCCACCATCTGCCGGCGCTCGAGTTCCTCCATTTTCTGGCGTAGCCGCCGCGTGGCCGCCTGCCGCACCACTCCGGCCACCCCGCCCAGCACCAGCAGCACCACCAGCACCCGAAACCACCACGTTTCGTAAAAGTGCGGCCGGATGTGCACCGCCAGCACCGCGCCCGTCTCGTTCCAAAAACCGTCACTGTTACACGCGATCACCCGGAACCGGTAATGGCCCGGCGGCAGAAAATCATACTGAGCCGAACGCTGGGTGCCCGACGGTACCCACCCCGGGTCAACGCTGTCCAATTGGTGCTGGAATTGCACCCGCTCCGGTGCCGCCAGACTTAAGCCCGTATAACGGAATTCAATCTGATGTTTGCCCGGCGGAATGATGATTTCAGGCCGCCCGGCCAGATTCGTGCCCAGGTCCAGCCGCTGTTCCTGGCCGTCCACCACGAGAGATTCGATCACCACCGGCGGTCGCGTCACATTCAGCCGCGTCTGATCCGGCTGCACCCACGTGGCCCCTTTCACCGTCGTGAACCACAGCCGCCCCGCCCGGTCATGCCACGCCGCCGGCTGATATCCGCCCGAACATTCCAGCGAGGGCAACCCGTCCGACCGGCCATAATCAATCGAGGCAATGAAGGTGCTCCGCCCCTGCGAAAAATTTTCCAGGTCCGCCTTCGCCACGCAAAAAATCCCCTGATGCGACCCCAGCCACAAATTGCCCCGCCCATCATCCAGAATCTGGCCGATCACATTGTCCGGCAGCCCGTCCTTCTTGCCGAACCGGGTGAACTGCCCCTCCCGAAACCGCAGCAACCCGCCGCGAAATGTCCCCACCCAGATCGTCCCATCCACATCCGCCAGTACCGACCACACCGCCGTAGCCTCCGTACTATCCGTGGGCCGGTACGTGGCCACCTTGTCGATCGCAATGCGAAACAGCTCGCCACTGCCCGTCCCGCCCCAGATCGCTCCGAAATTATCCTCCGCCAGCGCCCGGATATAACGCCACGTGCCGCCTTTGAAGGGCTGGATCGCCTCCGGCGTACCGTTCTCCGTCAAATACAAACCGCCCGTGGTCCCAAACCAGACCCGCCCCGAATGATCCGCCAGAATGCTCTTCACCCCGTGAATTACCGGCAGCACCCGCCGCACCTGCCCCGCATCACAGATATACAAGTCCTCATCTCCCGCGCTCAACCACAGCCGCCCATGACCATCCGGACAGACACAAAATACCGAGCCGATGCCCGCCGCCTGGGTGGCCGCGAAATTCGCAAAACTGCCATCCTGCCAGCGGCCCACCCCCCCGCTCAGCGAACCGATCCAAATGCCACCAGCCGCGTCGCCCGCCACCGTTTTGGCCGCCTTTGTCAGGTTTTTTTCCCCGTTGATGATCGTGCGAAAGCGCCGTTCCCGCACCCGCACCAGTCCGCCCGCATCCAGCCCCGCCCACCAGTCCCCTTCCTTGTCCTCAAAAAAACAGTAAACCCGGTCGCCCGGAAAACCGTCCTCCGGCCCCAATTGCCGCACCTGCCCGGCGGCGTTCACATGCACCACCCCCAGCCCGTAATTATAAAACCACATCCCGCCATGATGATCATCCTGCGCCCCAATGCGGCCCGGGCTCGCGCCAAAAATATTCCGCGTGGCCACCGGCGGCAACACCCACCGCCCGCCCCGCGCCTCCCCCACCGCCCCATTGACCACCGCCCAAATATTACTGTCAGCGGTAATGCTAAAAAAATTCACGGCCAGCGGCCTGCTCACCCCGGCCGGCGTCGCCGGCTGAAACCGTTCCCCGTCCCAGTTGAAAATCCCCTGATCCGTGCCCACCCATAAACCCCCCGCCACATCCGTGGTCAGACAGTTTATCTTCTGACCCGCCAGTCCTGCCGCCGCCGTCAGCGGCTCAAATTGATCCGCTTTCAGCCGCCACAACTGCTGCTTGTCGCCATCCCGATACCAGATCGTGCCGCTGCCATCCTGGCAGCAAAACGAGCTCACTCCACGCATCGGTGGCGGCAATTCATCCCACCCCTCACCCGGCGGCTGCCCCACATGCTTGCGAAACAAATCTCCGCGCCCGGTCAGAAAAACCACGGCATTCGATGAGGACGAAACCATGGTCAGCTCCCCTTCCGCAAAACGCACGTTATGGTTTTCCTGGGTAAAAACTCCACCCGCATACGTCACCAGCGAACCATCATACCCGTTGATCCACAATACCCCCCGGCTGTCCACAAACAGTTTGCGCACCCGGGCGTGCGACAGCGCCGGCGTATTCGCCGGATCAAACGTCATAAAACGCACCCCGTCAAACCGGGCCAGCCCGTTGTACGTGCCAATCCAGAGATAACCATCGGGAGTTTGCGCCACCGCCGTCACCGAACTGTCCGGCAGCCCGTTCTCCGAAGTCCACACATCCAGCAGATAATCCCCCGCCATCCCCGCCCCCCGGGCCGGCACCACCGCAGCGGCTAACGCCAGCCACAGCCCCGCCAGCAGCAAAATGAAACGGGCGAGGCGCATCATGAACGGGTTGTTACGGGAAACACACCATGGTTGTAGGATAATTCCCGCTTGAATTCAACCCTGCTTGTCAGCAAAACCAACCGCCGTGTGATTGCGGCCATCAACCTTGAAATTTATTTCGCCGCCGCCTGCGTCTCCACCCACCGCGCCAGCAGCCAGAGCAGATCCGACAACCGGTTCAGAAAAATGATGATCTCATCGTTGGCCATTTCCCCTGCCCCGCTCAAATCACACACCCGCCGCTCCGCCCGCCGGCAGACCGTCCGCGCCACATCCAGCGCCGCCGAATTCAGCGTCGCCCCCGGCGTCGCCCACCCCTTGAAACTCACTTGCTGCGCCTCGATTTCCTTCACCAGCGCATCTAGTTTCGCCGTCAATGCCGGCGTCACCAGCGTATAACCGCCCTTCACATACCGCTCCAAATCTTCCCGCGCCACCGCCAGTTCCCCCATCAACACCACCAAATCATTCTGGATCACCAGCAGGTTCGACCTGACAAACTCCTGCTCCGCCGAGGCCCGGGCCACGCCCAGCGCCGCGTTCAGTTCATCCACCGACCCGTAAGCCTCCACGCGTATATGATTTTTGGGCACGCGGCGGCCATACATCAGGGCCGTGGTTCCGTTGTCGCCGGTGCGGGTCGCTATGCTCATGGTCGGGCTCGGGGAATGGTTTTGTTTGCTTTGGTTGCTTTCGTTTCCGCCACCATGGTTGTTCTTGGAACCGGCGACGTCAACTTTTGATAATTCAAAATTCCCTTCACAATCGCCGCCGCAATCTGCCGCCGGTAACCCGCCTCAAAAATCTTTCGCCCCTCCACCGGATGCGTCATGTAGCCGCTTTCAATCAGGATCGCCGGCATCTGGGCATCCCGCAGCACCGCAAACCGCGCCCGGCGCACGTTCCGGTCTTCCGTATCCAGATTTTTCACCAGCGACCGCTGCACCTGATACGCCAGCAGCAGGCTTTTGGACTCCACCCGGTTGGCCGGCGTGGCCCCGTGATTTGCCCCCTCACCCTGCGCGTTGCTCGAACTCGCCCCCACCGGCGTAATGCAATACGTCTCCGGACCATGAACGTGGCTGGCATCCGCCGGTGAAGCATTGAAATGCAGGCTCACAAACATGTCCGCCCCGCGCCGGTTCGCCAGATTGGGCCGCTCCGCCAGATCCACGTATTCATCCTGGCTCCGCGTCAGCATCACCTGAAAACCCGCCGCCTTCAACTCATCACGCAACTCCTGCGCCAGCGCCAGCGTGTAAATCTTTTCAAAATGCGAACCCACATGATTCCCCGTGTCCTTGCCCCCGTGCCCCGGGTCCAGGCAGATCGTGGTAATCCGGTTGGGTGTGGAGCGGGAAGGAAAAATCAGTGGCGAAAGCGTCCGGGCCAGATCCAGTTGCGAAACCAGCGGCGTTCCCCGTTCCACCGCCAGCGGAAATGACATCGCCACATTCACCCCGTTCAGCTCCACAATATTCGAGTCCTTGTCGAAAACCAGCCGGGCAGTCCGGCCGGATACCGTGAAGGCATCACCCCGGCTGTTACGGGTTACGGAGAGATGATTCGCGGCCGCCCAATCTGACAACGCCACATAGCTGTGGCCATTCACATAAGCCGCCCGCGCCGGCAGCGCCAGCCAGACGCACACCAACATCAACCACCCGATAAGCTTCCGGTTCAACGAGCCGCAAATTGCCATACTTCGCCGCAGTTTCAAGGGCAAAGCCCCGGCTTGTCCACTGATTTTTACTGGCAACTGCCCGGCGGCGCCGGATGTCCTCTGGCCGAAAGCTCAATCAAAGCACCCACTTGCCAATCTTCGCCACCGTTATCAAATCACGAATGCGCACCGGCCGCAGCCCCGCCGCCACCTCCGGACTTTGGCGGCGCCGAAACGGCCAGCTAACCAGCCACCACACAAAAGCCAGTGGCGCATAAATCGGCAGCCCTTCCGGCCCGAAATAATCACCCGCCCGAAAGGCCGCCAGATCCACCCCGAATTTTTCACTGAAGTCCCGGATAAACTCACAACCGTCCTCGCCATCCAGTCCCACATCGCCATAAATGGTCGATTCCTCGGTCAGACAGCCACGGTCATAACCGGTGAATTCCACCACAAAATCCATCACCTGCTCATCAAGGGCATTCATAAGGGGGTCATTGATAATAACATCTACTCCGAATAATTATTCTGTCAAATGCGAAATGCAACGAAACGCCCCGCCAAATGAATCCGTTCCAGAGTTGGTAAATAGTAGAAATATTTGTCCCCATTGGCCGATCCGCTCAGCCCCCCGTAAAAACAATAAGTCCCTGCCCAACCTTGCGGTCAGACAGGGACAAATGGGGGATGGGAGCTCGCCACACTCTCTTTCCCGTACCAGCATTTGGCGCACGCCCTTGCGGGGGCTGCTGGTTTCCCGACGCCATTCTCCACGGCAAGCGGAGTTACCGGCCTCGTAGCAGGGCCGTCCAGTACCTTGCGGCAGCTGGATTTTGAGTGAGGCTTTTCAGCTCGCTTCGGCTGGTGGTTGCGCCACCGGCCTGCAAACCAGGACAAGACACGCCTGCGATACGGTTCGCGTCTTGACCAATTGGTTCCCGGTCAGCCACCGCTTTTGACGGTGCGTTCGCCCGGAACCACGGGTCTCGCCTCTTCTCTCTCAAGTTGCTTTTTTCTCACAGTCCAGCGGTGTCGTTTTTAACATCGCCGGCGCTCGGAAGTTTTTCACGCCGCCTGCCGAGCCGCGTGGCCTTCCCGATGCGTCCGCTCCTTTTGTCCACCTTTCGGCGATTTTCGTTGGGCGGTTTCCGGTTTATTGAAACCCGCCAGAGTCGTACGCACCGTGCTGATGCACAGTAGCAACTGTTCACCCTCTGGGTGACTGCGATTCATCCGGAACCGAAACTGTCCCGGATTACTTGACTCGGTTTGAAACGGTTTCTCATCGTTCCTCCCCGCCAAGTCCCTCATTCGCATTGTGACGGTGCGCGAACACCGCCAGAGGAACTGGTGAATTCTGCCTCGCCGAAACTTTCGCTCCGGTGATGAGGAGCCGGATCAACCAGCCTGATCCGACCTTTCCCCAGTCGCCTGGGATTATCCTTGAAACGGGCAGCTCATCTTTCGACTACCACCACCCGCCCCGTTCTTTCAATGAACTGTAATTACTATAACACGGATTGAAAATCTGCCCATCATTTGATGTGCACAGCTTGTTCACCGAAAACCGCCCGCACCCCGCCGGTGAATAAATCATTAACCCCAATAAAATCAACCCATTCGCCCCGCCCGCCGCCCGGATTATTCACCACCCCCACCGCCGCCCAACCGCCCCGGTGAATAACTTGATTGGCTGAAAAAACTGGTTCCCCTGCTGTGAATGATCAACCCGCCTGGCAAAAATCAAAACGCTCGAAGCCGACATTTCTTCTCCCTCTCCTCGCCAAACGAGGAGAGGGCCGGGGTGAGGATCCGAGATTTGTACATTCTAGGTGAATATTTTAACATCATATGAATGAATCATTTCCTCCGACTTGCCCCAAGTTCAACTGCACCCGCCGCCAGCGCAAAACCAACTCGGCGGACCGCGGCTGTGTCGCAAACCAGCCGCAGCAACGCGGCCAGTCATAAATCATAGCGACTTGCCAAAACAAGTAATATTGAGATCGTTGCTGTTTCAGATATTTCCCAATGTTTGTCTCCCACCACCTCAACGTCGCTTTTACACTTTTGCCCCCCACCCGCCCGAGCTTATCATCGCCCCATGGCCGACGACTCCTTCAAAGCCTTTGTGCTCGATCAACTCAGCGCCCTCCCCGACGTCCGCGCCCGCGCCATGTTCGGCGCCCAGGGCATCTATTCGGGCGACCACTTCTTCGCCATCCTCGACCAAGGCCGCCTGTTCTTCAAAACCGACCCGGCCACCGCCCCGGCCTATACCGACCGCGGCATGCCCCCCTTCACGTACGAAGCCAAAGGCAAAACCCTGACCATGTCCTACCACGAAGTCCCGCCCGAAGTCCTCGAAAGCGTCCCCGAACTCGTCGACTGGGCCCGCCAGGCCATCCGGGTAGCCGCGAAAAAGCCAAAAAAGCCGGCCGCCAAAAAATAATCATTGTCGCCTGCCTAAAAATTCACGCCTCAACGCCCCACCTCCTCCGTCCACTCCGCCGTACAATCGCCTCTTCTTCGTCATTGCATGTTGGGCATTGTGGCCGTCCGCAAGGACTGTTGGATGCTTTCAACCCAGCCACCTAGCCGAGCCAAAACGCTGGACCCGTTTCCCCCACTCCACGGAGGGCATGGCGAGCCTCAAAACGCCGAGCCGCTAAGGACGGGGAGCATCGCCGAGCCGCCCCTTGGAATCTCTGCTTCCCCCCTCAGAGAATCTCTGCGTTCTCAGCGACTCCGCGTTCAATCCCCGGTCATTGGATGTTGGGCGTTCAATGTTGGATGTTGGATGTTTCCCCAATTGCTTTCAAAAAAACTCGCGCCCCGCCTCGCCAAACTCCATTTTCTACGGAATGCATCTGGCTCATCTGCGTCTCCGTGACTTCCGCAATTACCCGCGGTTGGACGTCGATTTTGCGCCCGGCTTCCACGTCCTCCTCGGCGACAACGCCCAAGGCAAGACCAACATCCTCGAAGCCATCTACCTCATGGCCACCCTCCGCTCCTTTCGCGGCGTCGGCGGCGCCCAGATGATCCGGCACGGCGCCAAAGGCTACTTTGTCGGCGGCAAAATCATCGGCCAGGGCGAACGCGAAATCAAAATGTACTGGTCCAGCCGCGAACGGAACCTCGCCCTCGACGGCCAGCCCGTAAAACGCCTCATGGAATATTTCGGCACCCTGCGCACCGTCGTCTTTTGCACCGAAGACCTCCAGCTCATCAAAGGCACCGCCCGCGCCCGCCGCCGCTTTCTCGACCTCCTCCTCGCCCAGACCCAGCCCGGCTACCTGCCCCTCCTCCAGCGCTACATGCACTGCGTCCGCGCCCGCAACGCCATCCTCAAACAGCGCCTGCCCGATGAAGCCGCCCTCGACAGCTTCTCCCAGGAACTCGTCAAGCTCGGCAACGAAATCATCCGCGCCCGCCGCGAGCTCATCCCCAAATTCTCCCCGCTCGCCCGCCTCGCCTACCGTCGCGTCTCGAATGATGCCGAGGAACTCCGCATTGATTATCTGCCCAGTGTCAAAAACGATTTCGCCGTCGAACTCGCCCAGTCCCGCGCCCGGGAACGCAGTTTCCGCGCCACCCTCGTCGGCCCCCATCGCGACGACCTTCAGCTTCTGCAAAATGAGAAATCCGCCGCCCAGTTTGGCAGCGAAGGCCAGAAACGCACCCTCGCCATCGCCCTCAAAATGGCCCAGGCCGAATTCCTCGCCGGCATCCACGGCTCTCCGCCCATCCTCCTCATCGACGACGTCATGGGCGAACTCGATGTCAAACGCCGCAGCGGCCTCCTCCCCCTGCTCGAGCAAGCCCGCCGCAGCAGCGGTCAAGTCTTCATGACCTGCACCGAAGAAAACTGGCCCCGCGAACTCGGCCAATCCCTCCACCGCTGGCAAGTCCACGCCGGCAACCTCACGCCCAACCCGGCAAAATAGCAACTCATTCCCCTTAGGAGTCGAGTTAACGAGGCTCAGATTCGCGAGTCAGCCGCTCTTCCAACTCGCATGAAACGTTAAAAATCAATTTGTTATGCCATCCAAACCGTGTTTCCATGGCGTCAAACGGCTGTGAATACAATTCCGGACACAAAGCGAATTACCCGGCCAAACTGGTACCAAGGTACCGTTTTGGCTCAATGCGCTTTCCTCGTCTGCCTCTATTGCATTGGCCTGGTTGTCGGGTGTTCTGCGCCAACCACGAAGTTGGATACCACCATTCGCGCGGATTTTGAATGGTTTAGCACGCTCGGCTTTCCCGACGTCCAGAATTGCCCGTGCGTCCAACTTGAAAACGGTGGCCACTGGTCTTCGAGTGGGAAACCGGAATCCATCGAACACATCCATGCATTTGTCCTGGCGACAAACGCCGGTAAGTTAAAGCTGTTTGTTACGGACCTTTCCAACCGCACCGTGACGAACGCCGATTTGCCCAAGGGGACAACCTTTTGCGATCACTTCGACCGGGTGAACCTGCGTGATGCGGCCCAGACTGAAATTGTGGCCTTGCAACATCGGCCAGCAAAAGCCGATCCATTTGCGCATTTCAGCCAGGTATCGGAAGAGCGGGCGGAAGTGTTTGTATTGGCGTGGGCTTGTTGGCGCCAGGGATTGCTTCCCGAAGCCCAGCAGTTGTATCAGCAGGCAAAAAAGCTGCCGCCCCGAATCCATGGACATGATAATCTCTCCTCCTTCCGGAAGGCGCTGGAAATGGATTTTGGGCACACCATGATGTGGCGGGTCGTTGGCGACCTCGGTGATCCATCCGTCAGTCGTCAGTCCATTCTGAATGAAGTCCAAGAAATTCCCCAAAAATATCCGCCCAGCGAATATTGTCGCCAAGCGCGCCAAATGGGGCATGTGCTCACGCGCATGGTTGCCGAAGATCAGGCCCATGCCCGGACCGGCTCCAACGATCTCGCCTCAATGCCCGTTGCGCAGCGGATTCGCGAGTTGATTTACCGCCTGCGGGACCAAAAAGGACGCCAATTCATGGTGCCAGGCCGTTGTGATATTTTTGCAGTGTATCCCCTTACCACCAACACACCCGCGCATCAACTCGTGCGCCTGGGCTACGCCGCCGTACCTGATCTCATTGCTACTTTGGATTCGGACACCTTTAGTCGATCTCTGGCCTATCGTCGTTTCTCGGATGCTCCCAGTATCGTGCTCACGGTTGGCGATTGTGCCGCACAAATCCTGGAAAAGATCACCGGCAATTCCTTCTACGCTCCTGAATATGGCAACAGTTACTTGGCGGAGGATGGCCAAGGCCCCGCAACCCGGCGCAAAGCGGAGGCTTGGTGGGCCGGATTCCAAAAGAGAGGGGAAAGGCAGACCCTGATAGACGAGGTGAGCACCGGTGGCAACGACGCTCCGGCGCAGGCGGAACTACTAAGGCAGCGGCATCCTGACATAGCCACGGCGACCATAATCCGCGGAGCAAAGGCTGCGACCAATGGCTTCGTGCGCGCCGCGTTGGTCCAACAGATAGGTAAACTGGGCGAACCGCCTGGCCTTGAGTTTTTGGAGGACGAAGTCCTGCATGGACCGTTATTGCGAGCTCGTGCCGCCGCCGCCTTCAGCCTGCGTCAGCGCGGCGATCAAAAAGCAACCACTGCCATGATGCGGGAATGGACGCGGGCACCTGAAAAGGATACCCAAGACAAATATGAATGGAACGAAGTCATCGAGTTCCTTGCCGGCTGTGATTCAGCGGATGCCGTGCTGACGCTGGCCACCAATTTCTCACATTATCCCGCAACAATAAAATTGGAAGTCATCTCGGGAATCGGAGAAACCAACCGCATCTTCAAACGTGATGAAAAGACGAGCTTCTCCACGACGACGTTGGCGGCAATCGAGGCAGCATTGGCCGGGGCGCTTCTGGATACCGACGAATGCTTCGACACATCCTTCGGTCGCGATGAATTAACCCTTGCAGATCCCCGGATCTGCGACGTTGCTGCCTGGTTTTTGGCTGATCGCTGGCCGGCGCGGTACGCGTTTGATCCTTTAGGCTCATTGAGTATACGAAATCGCCAAAGACTCGTTTGCCTTAATGCCTGGCGGGCAGCCCACAATCTCCCGCCTTTTGAAATACCGCCGCTCCGAATCTTGCCTCCCCGACCGACTGTTGGACAGGTTGACGCCGCTAATGTGATAAGTATTGAATGGTTGGAGGATAGTGCCAGTCCTGGACCAGACATCGCTGCACGAGTTGCAAAGTTAAAAGGCCAACGGCTTGATCCGCAGCAAGTGGTCGAGTTATTAACGCACTTCGCTGGCCACCCAGGGCCAAATTCAAAGGGCCTCAAATTGCAGATTTCGAAAGCGGCGGATCTCACCGGCGTGAGTGTTGTGGTCGGGCTGATACCTGGAACTCCGCCGGCTCCCAACGGATCAGCGGGCTGGAGTGTCAGCGAACAGGCTGTCCTTGGAGGCAAGATGATAGATGGCAGCGGGAGCGGTGGAAGCTTGGAGGGATTCACGGAATCAAAGACTTGGGATGCCCTCGAGACAGCCATAAAACAGGCGGTCTCCGCTCCGGCAAATACTCCTTTTGAAATAAGCGTGCGCATAGTGGCTTACGGGGCATTCCGTATATCCAAGTCAAAAACCATCGGTATCCCCGCACTCAGCAAATTCACGGACAGCAGCACTAGCGCGTAAAGGGCCAACGCCCGCAACCCAAGATACCGGTGGTGCTTCATGTTAAAAATTGGCGGTTGTTTGGTCCGGTCAGACCGGTATTTGGCGAAAATTTTCCATCTGCCTTCGCACCCACACCAGCGGAGGCCGGCTCAACGTTTTTGTGATTCTCGTCCGGCTCCAAGGGTTTGCAAGCACATTATCCTGCTTCAGTAAATCCATTGGGCTGATTGCGGGCAGGCGCGTCTGAGCGGAGTGGTTTAAGCATTCCGGCCGGCCCGGGCGCTGCGTGACCTAAGCCACCATGGCCGTCCCGGAGAAAGATTTCGGAGTTTACGCGCGACCCCGCACCGGCCCGATTCCGCAAGCTGGCCGCACGCAAATACCAGATCGCAGGCTGGCAGCGATAATCCACTTTACCTTTCGGGTTGGTAATAATACTGGATGTAAGCAATAAAAAAACCCGGCCACAGCGTGACCGGGGGTTGCGGAAATAACAGTTATATTAAGCCTGCCGACGACGGCGGGCCAGCAGTGTCAAACCGCCCAAACCAGCCAGCGCCAATGCCGTGGGCTCGGGAACCGGGGCAGTGTTGGCCAGCGTGGTCACGCCCACGTAGCCCAAATCAAGGTAGGAGGAGGTAAAATTGTTAAACTCAATCCCGACAACCGCTTCACCACCCGTGGCAAAGTTCGCAATGTTCAAAGGCAAATATGAAGCGGTAAAAGAGGAAGTTGCCCCGGCACCATCATTGGCCTGTATATAACTGAAATTATCCGAGTAACCGGCATTGACGAAGTTGGCGTCGCTATAAGTAATACCCGGCGTAGAACCCCCGTTGGCGAGCAGCAGGCTGACGCTAAAAGAACCGGAAACAGGCGTTCCGTTATAGGCGAGGGTCGTTAGGATAATATCCGCTCCCGAGCCGTGCGCATAACCGCCCCCACCAAAGGTGCCCCCAAAACCGGTACCACCGAAGGCGCCGATGTTGGCGAGCA
>CAIJGS010000304.1 GCA_903820285.1 uncultured Verrucomicrobia subdivision 3 bacterium
CCAGGCCACCCTGATTGAGGTCAGCCTTAAGAAAATCCAGGCAACCATCTGTCTGCGCATCCATGACAACGGCATATCGTTTGATGTGGAACCGGCGATGTCCGGCCGGCACGGCAAACGGCTGGGGCTGCTCGGCATGCGGGAATGGGTGGAGTCGGTCGGCGGACATTTCAGTGTCGTATCGCCCCCGGGCAAGGGCACCACCATTTGCGTACGCATTCCCGATGCCGATGACCAGGGCCAGAACCGGCGGCCTGATCCGTTATGAAACGCAACAGTGTCTTGCTGGCGGATGACCAGCAGATCAGCCGGCCGGGCTTTCGAGAATTGCTGGAAAGCGAAGCCAAGCTGATGGTGGTGGGGGCGGCGCAAACCGGCCATCAAGCGGTGGAACTGGCGAGAAAACTCCGGCCGGCGGTGGTCCTTATGGATATGGCGATGCCACTGCTCAACGGATTGGATGCGACCCGGCAGATTTGCAAGGCGGTTCCCCATTGCAAAGTACTGCTACTCTATGCGCCGGGGGCGGAGGCTTACCGGGAGCAGGCCGTTGCCGCAGGCGCGGCCGGATTTCTCTCCAATCAATCGCCGGCCAAAGCGCTGTGCCGGGCGATCCGGCAAATCCAGGGGGGAAAAAACCTTTTCAGTCCGGCCATGAACCGGCGGCGACGCGGGCTGAAACCGGCGGCTGGCGCGGAACTTTCCGAGTCGAAATCTCGCCCGTTGACCGGGCCGGAGACGGAAGTGCTGCGCATGCTTACGGCAGGCAAAGCCAACCGGGAAACCGCCGTGGCGCTGGGCATCGGGGTCAAGACGGTGGCGCGGCACCGGGACCAGCTCATGGAAAAGCTAACGCCGCCGGATATCACGGGGTTGACGCTGAAGGTGCTGGCGGATTCCAGCGCCCGGCTGGCGACCGGCGACCTCAGCACCCGCACCGGGCTGGCGCCGGGAAAAGGGGGGCTGGGCCGGCTCACCCGCACTTTCGATCAGATGGCCCAAAGTCTGGAGCGGCGGGATGCGGCGCGGCAGGAAGCAGAAAAGGCGCTGCACGTTTCGGAAACCCGCTATCACCAGCCATTTAAAAACGCCCAGGACGGCATCCTGATTCTGAATGCCAGCACCGGGAAAATTGACGACGTCAATCCATTCCTGATCAATCTGCTGGGCCAGTCGCGGGGACAGCTGCCGGGAAACACTCTCTGGGATACCGGGCCGCTCCGTGCACGTGGAGATTATCGGCAACATTTACCTGGTGGATGGCGATTTCACATTACCGGAATCTTTGCCTGCCATGCTGAGGACGCATGGGTAGGCGGCGTGCGTCTGGAGGAGAGGCAAAAATACGAAGCGATGCAATACGGTGAAATACCCATGGGGAAACACCCCATACAACTGGAAGGGCGGATTCGGTTATGGTTGGGGACAGTGAGAAATGGCTGGCCGGCCAAGCTTTGCGTAGACCGGTCTTTCAGGGCTCACACACCCGTACCGAACTGACACCAAAACATAACATGACTATTCCAATTTTACATTCCGAGCCGACAATCTGTGGTCGGTTATCAGCGTTTATTGCCCGGATGGTTTTACTGGTGGGGGTACTTATGGGCCTGCTGGCCGGGCCGGTGGTCCAAGCGGACCAGAATCCGCCGGGTTGTACGGGGAGCGGGCTGGGGATCTTTTTGTTTACGGATTCGCCGGATGTGCATATTGGCGACACGCTGACGTACAGTGTTACGGTCTTCAATGGTTTCAACTCCGGGCCGATTGTCTGCAACGCGACAGCGATCCAGGCATTCGTGGTGACGCCGGACGGGACGTCGCATCCGATCACTTTAGTGCGAACAGCGCTGACGAGCGGGCAGTCGGATTACTACAGCAATGTGGTGAGCTATGTGGTCCGGGCCCAGGATATCCAATCCGACGGCACGGTGCGGGCAACGGCGAGCGACACGGGGGTGATTCACCAGAATGATGTGAACAGCCAGGGTGGCGGCAACCAGGGTGTGAATACGCAGGTGAGTTTGCCGTGCATTCAAATTGCAGTCCAGTGTGCGGGGAGTGTTGGCGAGACGGGGGCGATCACTTTCACGGGTTCGGTGACGAATTGCGGCAATAATACGTTGGTGGGGGTGACAGTAACCAATTTTGTGAATGGCGGGCAGTTTCCCGTGACGTTCATTACGAACCTGCTCGCCGGGCAGGTGGCCACGTTCAGCGGGAGCTGGATTCCGTTAAATCCGTGCAGTCCGAGCACGGCAACGCTGGTGGCGTCGGGAGTGGATCAATATACGACCCATCCGCGGACGGTGACGAGCGCCACAAATACGGCGTGCGGGAATGTTTTGACTCCGGGGATCGCGGTAACGAAGACCTGTCCGGTGGTGCCGGTGGCGCCGGGTCAGTTGCTGACGTTTTCTGGCACGGTGACGAATACGGGCAATGTGACTTTGAATAACATTGTAGTGCTGAACAGCCAGCCGGTGGCAAACACGCCCGTATTTGCGGCGCTGTCGCTGGCACCGGGCACGGGGACGAATTTTACCGCCAGTTATCTGGCACCGACGAATTGCGCGGTGTCGGACACGCTGACGGCGACGGCGGCAAGCGTTTGCGGCACGGGAGTGACGAACACGGCGACGGCGACCTGCGCGATTTCTACGACGCCGCAGCTGGCGATTACGCAGAATTGTCCGGTGGCGCCAGTGGCCCCGGGTGGCATCTTTACGTACACGGGTACGGTGACGAACACGGGTAACATCGGCCTGACGAATGTCATCGTGCTGAACAATTTGAGCGGAGCGACGGCGATCTTGAAGGTGACTTCGCTGGCACCGGGTGCGGGTACGAATTTTACGGGGAGTTACCTGGCGCCGACCAACTGTGCGTCAACCAGCACCGCGACGGTGACGGGCCAGAGTGTTTGCGGCGGGAGCGTTACCAATGCGATGACGACGACCTGCGCGATTGCGACGACGCCGGCCATTGCGGTGACGCAGGTGTGTCCGGTGGCACCGGTGGCGCCGGGCGGGGTAGTGACATACAGCGGCACGGTGACGAACACGGGCAACATTCCGCTGACGAACATCGTGGTGCTGAACAATCTGAGCGGGGGCACGGCAATATATACGACAATCATATTGGTACCGGGGGCGGGGGCAAGTTTTACGGGAAGTTATCTGGCACCAACGAACTGTTCGACGGCCAGCACGGTGACGGCCTCGGGCCAGAGCCTGTGCGGCGTGGCGGTGACGAATACGGCGAGCAGTACTTGCGCGCTGGTGACCACGCCGCTGATCGCTATTACGCAGAGCTGTCCGGTGGTGCCGGTGGCGCCGGGCGGGTTGCTGACCTACAGCGGTACGGTGACGAATACGGGCAATATTCCGCTCACGAATATCGTGGTGCTGAATAACCTTAGTGGTGGCACGCCGATTTTCACGGCGCTGATACTGGCCCCGGGCACGGGGACGAATTTCACGGGAAGTTATCTGGCGCCCACGAATTGTTCGAGCACGAGCATTTCGACGGTGACGGGCCAGAGTGTTTGCGGCGGGAGCGTTA
>CAIJGS010000305.1 GCA_903820285.1 uncultured Verrucomicrobia subdivision 3 bacterium
ATGGATCGGTGCCTCCGACATTTGTCTCCTCCACCGCGCAAACTTGGCCGAACGGTTGGTGCCGCGTTTCAGCCACGGTTACGTCAAACACCAGTGGAACGGGCAATCTTGGCGTGCTGTTCGAGCCGACGGCATCTAACAGCGGCCAAGGGCTGATCGGCAACTCCGCCTATTTTTGGGGCGTGCAGCGGGAGCTTGGCTACGCCCCGACCTCCTACATCGCTACCACGTCCAGCACCGTCACCCGCGCCGCAGATATCGCCTATCTCAACGTCGTCGGCCTCAAAGGCATCAACGGCAACACCGGCAGCCTATTCGGGCAGATGATCTATGAGGCGTTCAATCCAGGGCAAGGATCGCGATTGCTGGCGCTCAACGACGGAGCCAACCCGAATGTGGGGACTGAATGGGGGTTTTACACCGCCCAAACATATCCGCCTTCGTTGGCAAGCACGGTAGCGAATAACGCGACTGGCACGTCGCCGGGCCTGCTCGCGTCGGTCACGAGCGGTTTGTCAATTCGCGCCGCCCTTACTTTTAACCCAAGCCGCATGGACGTCGCAGCCAACGCCACCGCCACGCTCAACACGGCGATGCTGCCAACCTACATCCCCCGCACCCTGACCGTCCTCAATTTCAATCAGTCGGAACGATATCAAAGCCCAGCGTCCCTCTGGATTCAGCGCGTCACCTACTACCCCGCCTACCTCGGCCCGAATTGGGCAACCGGCAAGTCGAATGGCACGATTCCGTGAGTGCGTAACGATCATGGCATCCTGACAAAGGAGAACCCGATGCCCGAAAACATCCCGCTGAATGTCGCCCGCGAGGCGATCAGGGAAGCCGTCCGCGAATGGCTTGATGATCAGTTTGCCAAATTTGGAAAATGGACATTCCGGAGCTTTGCGGCTGCCGTCTTTGCCGCTTTGGTCGGCGCATTCTTTCATTTCTCGGTGCGATAGACATGACCCCATTTGACACCGCCGTCGCCTTCACCCTGCGCGAAGAAGGCGGCTTCACCGATGATCCGCGTGATCCTGGCGGCGCCACCAATCTCGGCATCACCCTCGCCACCCTCACACACTGGCGCGGCCGCCCCGTCACGGCGGACGATGTCCGCCACCTGACCGTTGCCGAAGCCGATGCGGTCTACCAGGCGCTCTACTGGCACGCCATGCGCTGCGACCTGCTGCCGATCGGCATCGCCTTGATGGTGTTCGACTTCGGGGTCAACGCCGGACCCGGCACATCCGCCCGCGAACTCCAGGCGGCCATTGGCGTGACGGTCGACGGCGTCGTCGGCCCCGTGACGGCCCTCGCCGCAAAAGGTGCCGACCGCGCCGGCCTGATCGGCGCGCTGCGTAGCGCGCACGAGCAGCACTACCGCGGCCTCAACGACTTTCCCGTGTTCGGCGCCGGCTGGCTGGCCCGGCTCGAGAAATGCACCGCCCTCGCCATCAACCTCGCCACCCCCTGAAAGGACACCCCATGATGGACCTCCTCAAATACCTCAACGCCCGTCTGGGCGAGGCCAGCACGCTGGCCGGCATCACCGGGCTGCTTGCCCTGCTGCACGTCCATGTCGACCCGGGGGTGGTGAAAGACATCACCCTCTACGCCCCGCTGGTCACCGGCGTGCTGTCGATCCTGCTCGCCGATGCCGCCACCAGGAAGCCGCCAGCCGCGGTGGCGCAGGACGTGCTGACCAGCATCCTGGCCGCACTCCCTGCCGTGCAGCAGGCGCCTGCCGCCACACCGGCTGCTCCGCCTCCCCCGGTCGCCTGACCTTCGACCACCCGACGACCCCCGAGGCTCCGCCAGCGGCCCGCCGC
>CAIJGS010000306.1 GCA_903820285.1 uncultured Verrucomicrobia subdivision 3 bacterium
TGCGCCAGCGGCGACTGGTGCGGGATTACGAAACCACCGAGTCCAGTGCCGAGGCTTGGATCTATATCGCCATGATCCGAATCCAACTCCGCCGACTGGCTTGATTCCTCAGTTTTCATGACTTTTCAGACGCACTCTTAAGAAGGGTGCAACCCTGCAACGCTGGCAAACAGCCATCAAGGACAAGGCCTTCGATGAACTTGCATGAGTTTCTGCGCACCGTGCAAAATGAGTTCAGGCAGGTAAAAACCTTAGATGAATGCAAGCTTGAAGCAGATTGGATTCATCTGCGTACTAAGCTTGTGCAAGCATTTGCAAAATGGAAAATGGAACGGCTAACCCAACAAAAATCCACCTCAAATAAACATCCTCTGTGGCAACAGCGGCTTTTGCATAGATGGCACTAATCGGGTCCGTAACGAATGTTTGCAAAAAATGGCACGACCTTGGCTGACATGTGTGGAATTACTAACGGCGAGAAGCGTCTCAACTTATTTATTCCTCGTGTGCGGACCGACGTAAGCATAGTGGAAAAAATCCACGTCCACATAACCCTTGTCGCCTTCGTCATTAGACGTACAAATCCCCAGCCTAGTACCCCTATAATTGCCCCAGCCAAAGGGAAAGCTGCTGGCGATTGACTCAATTTGTCAAGGTCAGCGGTAAAACATTACATTGAAAACGCCTTTGCCAAACTCCAGGTGAGCGACCGCGCCCAAGCCATTACCACCGCAGTTCAACGCGGAATCGTCCATCTTGATTAACTCGATTATCACAAACTAAATCAGCTCCAGGAACTTATTAGACATCCACGCGGACAAACGCTTTCATTGTGGCACACTCACGCCCTTCGGAAATCCCGTGGGGGCGGATGGTATAGTGCCCGACAGCCGCAGGGACGATGAAAGTTTCCGCGTAATGAACCACAAAAGGCTCAAACGCACCGGTGGGACTTTCCACCAGTGCTTCCTCGCCTTCGACGAGGTTGAGTACATTGACACCGCCCCGAGTGTCGTGTGGCACCAATTTCGTGAACCAGCACTGACGCGTTTCAATGAACTCCCGTTCGTGCAATCCCGTGCGTTCTTCCCGCCAGCCATCGCCACTGCCGAACGGTTCGATGCGGTTGACTAGATTGGACCGTGTCCATTCCGTCGTGCGATCCCACTGGATGTTTTTTACGCCATGTTCTAGGTGAATCGGTCGCGGCTTGCCGTCGAGGCCAAGCCGGTTCCAGTCCCACAGTTTGAAAGTGAAAATGTAAGGCGTGGCACTGATTTCCAACACCATGGATTCCGAGCCGCTGCAATGCACCGTGCCGGCCGGAATCAGGAAATGATCATGTTTTTTTGCCGGGAATTGATTGGCGTATTTCTCTGCCGGAAAAGGCGCGGCACCGGTTTGCGCAAGTTGCAAATCGCGCGCCATGTCCGCCGGATTCACGCCGTCCTTGAGTCCTAAATAAACGCTCGCGCCGGGACGGGCGTCGAGGAGGTAATAACTTTCGTCCTGCGTATAGTGCATTCCAAAATGCTGCTGGATATATTCCGTGAGCGGATGCACTTGGAACGACAAATTCCCGCCGCCCATTGTGTCGAGAAAATCGAAACGTATTGGAAACTCATCGCCGAATCGCGCGTGAACCGCCTCGCCAAGCAGGGCGCGAGGTTGGTCGAACACCAAATCAATCGAAGGGATTTCAAAACGGATATTTCCAAAGCCAAGCAACAAGCTGTTCTCCTCCGGCACGCAATCGAAGCACCAGCCAAAGTTTTTCGCGGTGCGATCCAAGTCACAAACCTCCTTCATCCACTGACCACCCCACGGCGCGGGATCAAAAAACGGCACCACACGGAATGGCCTTGTCACCGCCTGACGCAATCCGCAGCGCACAGTTTCGCCGTCGGCCAGTTTCGGTGCCCGCGGATTGTTCGTATCGAGCACAAAATCCCATTTGGCGATGAGCGGGCGTTTCCAGCGGTCGCACACGCGCCAGTCCACGAAGAAGGCGCGTTTGTATTTTAGGCTGGCGGCCAAAGTGCTGTTCTCTACGCCCAGATTGCTGGCTTCATTCCGACGGAAACGCAGTTGCGCCTCCCAGCGAGCCAGATCGGCATAAACGAGAATGTCCGGTTCCGCCAATAAACTTGCGCCGCAGCCGACAATCAGCACGATGCCTTCCGAGATGTCCGCAACCTGCGCGCGAAGCCGCTCATTTTTCTGGTGGTCGAAAAATTGCGGCAACGTCAGAGGGCAGATAAATCCAAACACCGGGTCGTCTCCGCCCAGAAACGGTTTTACCAATTCGTCAACGGCCGCCGGCGCGAGCATGGCTTCCGACGCGTGCAACACCCAAGCCGGCGCGAGGCGGGATTGAAACTCGTGCAGCACCGTGGCTTCATCCACGCCCGGGTAACATTCAACGACGAGCACCGTTTTTTTTGCGCCGCGACGGGCTACGGATTGGCTCAGTCGCGCCGCAATTTCAGCCCAGCCCTGGACACAGCTTGTCTCACCGCCGGGAACGGGCAAAAACGGGAATTTGTCGTAGTTCGGTTTTCTCATGCACAAGTGGAAATATGGATTTGATTAAACAGCGTTTCACCACCGATCAATGCCGCGTCATCGCCCAATGCGGCCGCTGTAACGGGAATTTGCAAAGGAAAACTGGGCATATGCTGCCGCAGATGCTCTTCTATCGCGGGCAAAATAATGTCGCGGCTGCGCAATACGCCGCCGCCGAGCACCACCAGTTCAGGGTCAAACGCGAGCACCGCGTTTTGCACCACCACCGCCCAAACCTTGAGGCTTTGCAGAAGCAAGGCTTCGGAGCAGGCATCGCCCTGGGCGGCCAGCGCGAAGATTGTTTCGTAATCAATTTTCCCCGCGCCGGCCAGCTGGCTGCCGGCGAAGTCGGAACGGCTCCGCGCCAGATTCGCGAGCGTGGCGGTAGAAGCGAGATCTTCGGCGCAACCGGGGTTACCGCAGCGCCCGGCGGGATATTCGTGGGCTATGGTGCTATGACCCAACAGCGTGGCCGCGCGGTTGTTCGCGCCGCGTAAAAGCCGGCCATTGGAAATCACCGCGCAGCCAATGCCCGTGCCGAGCGCCAGCATAACCACATTACTTTTTCCGCGCGCGGCACCCGCCGTCCATTCGCCCAGTAACGCCACGCGCAAATCATTTTCCAAGGCCGCCGGCAATCCCAGCCGCGCGTGGGACCACGCGGCGAAATCAATGTTGGTTGCGCCCGGAAATTTTCCAAACTCACCCAACACGCGCGGCAATTGTGGGGCTGTCAGAAACGGTAGCGACAAGGCAATGCCCGCACAGTTTTGAAGAGTGCAGCGATTCGTTTTAAGCAGTAATTCCCACTCGCAAGCCACTGCTTCAAGCCGCTCCGCCATCGGACGATTAGCGCAAGCGTTGAGCCGGCTTCGCGCGAGGATGCGGCCTTCGCACACCAGTCCGAGCTTGATGGTGGTGCCTCCAAAATCAGCGGCGAGAATCATAGCGTCTCCCGTTTCAAATCCAACGTCAGCGTGAAACGCGCGCTGACATAGTGGACCTCGGCAAATTCCATCGGCCTTTTGCCCGTGTCGAAAACCGTGTGGCAGCGCAGCAAGAGCGGTTCACCGGTCGGCACTTTCAAGTGACGCGCCAGCGCGGCGGTGGCGCGCACCGCAGAAAGTTCCTCGCGAGCACCTTCGGCCACCGAACCGGTTTCCGCCTGAATCAGGTCATAAAGCGGCTGTGCAAAATCAGCCGCTTCCGTCAACCGCACACGGGGATGAAACCAGGAGCGGGAATGAAGCACCGGCTGTTTTTCCCAGCCACGCACGCGATCCAGCCGCAATACTTCGGTTCCCGCCGCGATTTTCAACGCTTCCGCCACGCGGTCGGTGGCGGCGAACCGGTGCGCTTTCAAAAAATAACTTTCCACGGTGATATTGCGCCGCGCCATTTCGCGCGAAAAACTGCGCCATTCGCCGATGCTCGACTCGGCTGGCGCGGGCAGCACGCGCGTGCCGACTCCCGCCTTGCGTTCCAACAAGTGATGGTTCACCAACCGTGTGAGTGCCACGCGCACGGTTCCCCGGCTGACGCCAAAGCGGTTGGCCAGCTTCAGTTCATCGGGAAACAATGCGCCGTTTTGAAACTCCGGCAAGGTCATCATTCGCCGCAATTCCCGCTCGATCTGCGCATGGAGCGGAGCCGAATCAGCCGCCGCCAAGCCGGAGAAAGATTTTGTGCCGACCCGCAGTGACCGGCGGGATGAGGGGTTGGGATTCATTTGTCTATACATTCAAACAAATAGCTTGCACTGGTTGGCTGGGTCAACTAAAAAGTGCCTCATCATGCACCACTACCTGCCACGGAATCTGCGAACACCCGCTCTCACCCGCCTGTCGGCGGCGGTGGCATCTTGCTGTTAAGCGCCATGGTTGCGGCGCTCGGATCGCTGTTGTTCGGCTTCGACACTGCTGTGATTTCCGGGACCACGGAAGCGTTGCGGCAGGTATTTGCCCTCAATGACAACCTCCTCGGCTTCACCGTTTCCAGTGCATTGCTCGGCACCATGGTGGGCGCACTGACCGCCGGGCGGCCGGCGGACTGGTGGGGCCGACGGCCAGTGCTGACTATCTTGGCGGTTTTGTTTCTGATTTCCGCCACCGGATGCGCGGGAGCGTGGAACTGGTATGCGCTCTTGTTCTTCCGCTTCCTGGGCGGCGTGGCGGTGGGCGCGGCCTCCGTTGTCTGCCCGATGTATATCACGGAAATCGCCCCGCCCAAAAGCCGGGGGGTGCTGGTGGCGGTAAGCCAATTGAACATCGTAGTCGGTATCCTGCTGGCTTATTTGTCCAACTATCTTGTTCTCCATTTCCTTGGCGCGGATAATTCCGGACTGTGGCGCTGGATGTTTGGAGTGATGGCCCTGCCCTCTCTGGCCTTTTTGATTACCGTGCTGTTGATTCCCGAAAGTCCGCGCTGGCTCATCAAAAAAAACCGGCCGGCGGAGGCTGAAGCTGTGCTGGCGCGGTTCGGTCATGAAAATCCAGCGCGCGAAACTCGGGAAATCCAGGAATCACTTTCCGCAGGGGCCACGGAGGCCGGCGACCGGCTTTTTCAGCGGAAATATCTGAAACCGCTGCTGCTGGTCTGTATGATTGCCGCCTTCAACCAACTCGATGGCATCAATGCGGTCATTTACTATACCTCGGATATTTTCCGCATGGCCGGAGCCGACAAGGCCAGTGCGCTGATGCAATCGGTCATCGTCGGTTTGACCAACTTGGTGATGACGATCGTTGGCATGGCGCTCATTGATCGCGTCGGTCGCAAGGCGCTTTTGCTGGTCGGTTCGGTGACGTTTGTCATCTCTCATTCACTGGCCGCGTGGGTTTTTGCCACGCACACGCAGGGCTGGATCGTGATTGCCGCCATGATGGGGGTGGTGGGGTCACATGCGTATTCCCAGGGGGCGGTCGTGTGGGTGGTCATCAATGAAATACTGCCAAACGTCGTCCGCGCTTCTGGAGCGGCGGTGGCCTGCACGTTGATGTGGGTGCTGTGCGCCGCGATTGGCTGGACTTTCCCGGTCATCGCCAAAGCTTCAGGTTCGTTGGCGTTCGGTTTTTTTGCGCTGATGATGGTGTTGCAATTCGTGCTCGTCGCCAAATTTCTGCCCGAAACCAAGGGTGCCAGCCTGGAAGAATTGCAAAATCGGCTAAAATGATTTCAGCCAGCGGATCGCCTACAGATTTGGGTGCAGAGTGTGATTCACCTGTTAAGACCGAACTCCGTCATCGTTGAGAGCCGCCGTGTGCGGGTCGCTCGGTAATGCAGCAGCACCTCCTCTATTTTGGGGAGATCACCGATTCAGGGCGCGCCGCCTAGCAGAAGTCCTCGCGGTCTTTCATGAAGCCCAGGGACAGTCCCACCAATGTGCGCTCTTCCCCGAGGATCGCGACCCTGCCGCCTGCGACCCGGTGAGTCCAATTTATGCTGCCGCCGAATCACCCTACCTCTTGTTTGCTTTGCAAAAACGAACCCAAACAAACCCATTTTTCGTCCCCACCAAACCCAAAACAAAGCGATTATGGTGCGAGCGGCTTTACCCTTGAATTTATAGGCCTTCCAGCTGAAAAGCAGCCGGTTTACGAGCCAAATCAATGTTTATGGAAATCGAAGGAACGAACCCATTTTTATCGCCACTTTGTCGCCATTTTTATGGCCTGGCCGTAGGTTGCCATAGCTTGCCATAGGAAAAGTGCCAAACATAAATGGCCGTAGCAACCCATTGAAAACGGGCTAACTACGGCCACTTAAATTGGTTGCGGGGGCAGGATTCGAACCTGCGGCCTTCAGGTTATGAGCCTGACGAGCTACCGGGCTGCTCCACCCCGCGGCACCGAACTATTACTATGCAGTACCTGTGTTATAAGCGCAAGCTTTTTTAAAAAGGATTTACGCCATAACAAATCCAATAGCCCGGGACCTTTAAAAATTCCAGCCGCATGCGCTTGTAAATCCCCCGCGATAACCATTCGTTCCGGGCGTAGCCATAGTAGGATGGCCGTGCGTAAAATTTGATTTCCGGACCATAATGCTCGAACACATGCAGCGACCGGCGCGCGTGGTACCAGGAGGTCACCAGAATCGCGCTGTGAACATGCTGGGCGCGCAGCAGCTTGATGGTGAACTCCGCATTCTCCCGCGTGGTCAGCGATTTGTTTTCCACCTGAATGGCGGCGGCGGGCACGCCGTTCTTCAGCAGCAGCTGCCGGTTGATCTGATCATCCCCGGCACCGGTGATGATGACCTTCGCCGCGGCGTGTTCCGCAAAAAGCTGTGCGGCCCGAAGCGGTCGCTCATGGACGCCGCCGCCCAGCACGATGATGACATCAGCGGAAACCGGGCCGCTGTCCACGCATAAAAACCGGCCCGGATAAAACCAAATCACCGCCGCGAGCAGCAACAGCAACATCGCGCCAATCAGCATCGCCCGGAATATGAATTTACGAATCATGCCGTCAAATTAAACCACTGTCCGGATGGGGTGGCAAACTCCGCCTTCCCCTGCCCTTCATCACGCCGGCACAAAAAAACGGCGCGGTAAAAAACCACGCCGTCTGCTTGTCCCCACAAATCATGAGCGTCAGATTAACCGGCCATGATGCCGATTTCGACGGGTTCCACATTCACGCCGCCCTTTTCCAGCCATTTGATGGCCGCGGTCACTTCGCTGCGCGGGCCATCCAGTTCCAGGCACACAATGCCGATTTCATCGGTCACACTGGCTTGGCGAATATTGGTCACCACTTTGAATTTGTGGCCCACCTCCCAGATGAAGGGCTTCTTGATCAGCTTGGGCGGATACATCAGCCACAGGCGCTGCTGCATGGGACTGTCCGGACCGGAGGTGCTTTTCTTGGGCTTGGCCATAAAAATAAAGGTTAAAGGTTGGAAACCAGACTAGCCCCCGGCAATGGCGGGAATGATGCTGATCTCATCGCCGTCCTTGAGCGGGGTTTCGCGGTTTTGGAGGAAGCGGATGTCTTCCTCATTGACGTACACATTGACGAAACGGCGGACTTCGCCCTTGTCATCCACGAGCCGTTCCTGGATGCCCGGGAAACGGTTCTGCAATTCAACAATGGCTTCGCCCACCGTGGCGGCGGTAATTTCCACCAACTCCTCGTTGTTCGTCAACTTGCGGAGCGGCGTCGGGATTCGGACTTTCTTTGACATAGATTGGTTTTATTATCGGTTTGCCCATCGGCTAAATCAATTTTAATCCAAACGGGACAAATGGCACAAAATCAGATTTGTTTTCGGTGGCCAGTTCAGCGTCCGCCAAAATCGCCGTGGCGGCAATCAAACAATCAAAGCGTGAACCGCGGCGGCGACCGGCTCGATTAAAGAGTTCGGCGGCCATAACTCCGTTCGCTTTTCAAAGGGAACCAGCTTCGGTTCGATCACCGATTCCACGAGGACGATTTCCTGGGCGGTGACCGGGCCGTTTAAAAATTCCGTCCAAACCAAAGCGCTGGCCGCCAAACGTTCGCCATCGGCCAGCCATTTATCCACTTTCTGTGCTGGCAATGACCCGGGAACGGCCAGCCCAATCAGGTAGTTCGTATCCAGATGGATCATCACCGGCGTCAATTTTCCTGGGCCAGGCGCTCTGCCTTCACTTCCCGCAAATAGCTTTCAGCCAGGGCGGACGTCAGCCGGGATTGTGTTTGCAACTGTCGCAACGCTTCGCGACCTTGCACACGGTTTGCAGCCGGCGCAGCCACCGGCTGCAGCAAAACTGTGGATATGCCATCGTGTATGGTGATTTCTTCACCTGCCACGGCACTATGCACCAGCTCGCTCAACTTTTGGCTGGCTTCCTGCACAGTCAACGCTTTCATATTCGCCAATCTACCGATATTCCGGCTTAAAAGCAAATGCCGGTGGAACAGTGCAAGGCTTTACCACCCCACCGGTAGCCGAAGACTACCAAGAAAGGCCAGCCGTTTTTTATACCCCGACCTTCTCCTCCACCGACAGCAGCGCCTCAAACTCGCGCAGGCTCGGCTTGATCTCGCGGGGCTTGCCGCAGTAACCGTTCACGGCATCGAGCGTCTTGAGCCCGTTGCCCGTCACGCAAATGACGGCGGACGAATTGCGCGGAATCTTGCCAGAAGCAATGAGTTTCTGCGCCACGCCCACGGTAACGCCACCGGCGGTCTCGGCAAAAATGCCTTCGGTTTCCGCCAGCAGCTTGATCGCGTCGCGGATCTCGTCATCGGTCACATCATCGGCCGATGCGTTGGTTTCGCGCATCACCTTGAGCGCGTAGAAACCGTCCGCCGGCGTGCCGATGGCCAGCGACTTCGCAATCGTGTCCGGCTTGACGGGTTTGAAGAAATCCAGCCCCGCCTTTTGCGCGGTGGAAATTGGCGAGCAACCGGTGGCCTGCGCACCATAAACCTTCGTCTCACTGTTCGCCACCAGACCGATCTTCACCAGCTCCTGATAGCCCTTATGAATCTTCGTGAGCAGCGACCCGGACGCCATCGGCACAATCGTGTGCTCCGGCAACCGCCAGCCCAGCTGTTCCGCAATTTCATATGCCATGCTCTTGGAACCTTCAGCGTAGTACGGGCGCATATTCACATTCACAAACGCCCAGCCAAATTTGCCCGCGATTTCCGCGCACAACCGGTTCACTTCGTCATAGTGGCCCTTGATGGAAATCACATTCGCCCCGTAAATCAGCGAGTTCAGAATCTTGCCCTGCTCGAGATCGGCGGGGATGAAAACATACGACTTCAGCCCGGCGCTGGCGGCATTCGCGGCCACTGAGTTGGCCAGATTGCCCGTGGAGGCGCAGGCGACGGTTTTAAAACCCAGTTCCTTGGAACGGCTCAGCGCCACGCTCACCACGCGATCCTTGAAGGACAGCGTCGGATAATTGACCGCGTCGTTCTTGATCCAGAGTTCGCGGATACCCAGGCGCTTGGCGAGGCGATCCGCCTTCACCAGCGGCGTGAAACCGACCTGCTGGCCCACCGTGGGTTCACCCGCCACCGGCAGGAGTTCGCGGTAACGCCACATGGACTTGGGACGCGACGCGATCACTTCGCGGGTCATCGACTTTTTGATGCGTTCGTAGTCGTACGCGACTTCGAGCGGACCGAAGTCAAATTCACAGACGTGCGTGGCGGTGAGCGGATATTCGCGGCCACATTCGCGGCACTTTAGTGCCTTCATGAATCCAGAGTGCTTTTCCATATGCGTTTTGTGCAGGTCAGGCGATGGGCCTGAAACCTGCGATCGGTTCATTCCAGTGTGCGGCCCGGCACCATGCCAGTCCGCCCGGGGCAATAAAAATGCCCCTTCCCATGACAAAGAGAAGAGGCGACAAAACGATTGTGCTGCTTCTCATTTTCCCCGGGCTAATGATGCCTGGGCTGGAATTGGCACCTGTCATTGAAACCAAAGTTCAATCGGTTGCCGTGGTGTCATCGGGCCAGTCCCTCAACCACTCGTCATGAGTCCGTCAAATCAACGGATGCGGATAAGCTGATGCATGTTGCTCCAACTGTCAAACAGTTTTTCACGACCAGCAAACCCCGGGTGCAACCGGCACGGCTTCGCCCCGGCAGGAATGCTTGCCTCGCGGGAAGCATTACTGCCAACTCGGCAAAACAAAGCCAAAGGCTCGCAGAACCGTCCAATTCATCCCATTCGTCCCTCGCTATCAAATATAGCATTGGCGAAATGACAGTCATCACTTTCCATCTATGTGCTCTTTGCGTTCCTTGCGGTAAAAACCTGCCGCTGCCCCCCCCGGCCCTGCGACCAATCAGAAATCCATGATGGACAACCGCAAACTGCTTTTGCTAGGGTCGAATTGAGTGAAAGTGTCAGACTCGAATGATAAGGGGTTTCGCTGGCATGGTTTCACTGCGAGTTGGCGGTGGTGCCAGCTTCATTTCAATGCGCCGCACCAAGCGCTTTCCTGGAAACTCTTATGAAACTTATCGCATCGAAAGTAGTGATTCTGGCTGCCACTTTGATTTGCTCTGGCTGCGTATGCACCAATAAGGTCGCCCAGAAGGCTGACCAGCACCCGGCGTATGCCTTGCTGTTTCCACTCGCATTACCAGCAGATATTATAGTCACTCCTGCTGCCGGGTTAATGTACGTTCATGCCATGTCTGGCCCACAAGGAGACGGCTCAGGTTCACACTAATAAATGTCATATGGCAAAAAGATTACCGAGATCACCGATGCCGGCCGCCATATCCGCCGGAAGTTTTCTAGGGGAGGCTGGCGAGGCTGGCATTCGCCCTTTACCCCGGCGTTCCGCCATCGCAGTTCACGTCATACGGCGGCGGATCACCTTTCCATGCCTGACAACTTAACAACCATGAATACAGACACATTACACTACGCCGGCTTTGGACCGCGATTAGCCGCCAATTTGTTGGATTTTGTCATAATGATTCCGCTGATCGCCGTGTCGCTTTGGGGCAGTTCGCATTTTCGGCTGTTTGAGCTTTATTACTTTCTACCCGGCATCCTGTACGGATTGTTTTATAGCGTTTATTTGGTGCACCGTTATGGCGGCACTCCGGGCAAGCTCATCGTGGGTATCCGGATTCGCAAGTTGGATGGCGAGCCCGTCGGTTATCGTGAAGCGTTGCTTCGCTATTTTCCCGAAGCGTTGCTTGGTCTGTTTATGTCCATCGGCTTCATTTTGTCGGTGAATCACATGAGCGATGCCGAATATGTTTCATTATCGTTCATGCACCGTGCCAGGCGTTTAAACGAGCTGGCACCATCCTGGCAAAAACCGTTGCAGTGGATTCAAACCGCCTGGGTTTGGAGTGAGCTGTTGGTTTTGTTGACGAATCACAAGCGGCGGGCGGTTCATGATTTCATCGCTGGGACCGTGGTTGTGCATGCGCCACCCAAAGCCACGCCGCCAGGAGTTCCCAATCCAGCAGTTTCTAGCTAGCGAGTTATGAGTCTGGCCGACATTGCGGAGGCGGTTGTCCGCTTCAGGTTTTTTGCAACCAAACCCGCTTGAAGCCAACGCCATGAAAATGTTCATCGCCCTGATTTTGTCCTGCGCACCGGTTCTGGGCGCCGATACCGGCATCCGGGTCACCACCCAGACCACCACCTCAGGCTTCAGCAATTGGGTGGCTTTTGTGACCAATACCATTTCTGACGGGCCCGCGCGTTACGGTACGAATACCACCACGCCCCCGCTGCCAAAGGGATACGGCCAGCTTTTCGTACAGCATGAAGAAGTATTCACGCGCGACGGACAGACCAATCTGGTGCGGTTCACGGAGTCCACCAATGGCACCACCATCAGCTGGAGCAAACATGTCTTTTATCACGATGGCAAGCAAGTGGGCGACTGTATCGCCTCCGTCCCGGGAAGTATTCAGTTTGGCAGCGCGGCGGGTTCGCCCTATTCAATCCGTTTAATATCCGTCTCAAATAATGTGCCTGACTCGGTCATTATCCAGGATAAGACCGGCCATTATGTCGATTTTTTCAGATGCACCAACGGACTCTTATGCCCGGTGGAGAGTCACGTGATTCAAAATTACAATTACTGGAGTCAGATTCAGGACTGAAACGAATATCAGCGATGACTTCCGTCTGTCAGCCATTGCTATATACTAAGAGTGCGTCTGAAAAAGGAAATTGGGGGTGTTTTGGCAGAGTCTGACGGCCAAATAAATGCACAAAACACTTGATCTGCTTGCTTGCTTTTGCGGCTGTCATTCGCGGTAGCGCCAGTGGGGCGATGAAAAAAGCCA
>CAIJGS010000307.1 GCA_903820285.1 uncultured Verrucomicrobia subdivision 3 bacterium
CTGATTTCCTCGGCTTGGCTGGCGGGTGGAACTTACAACCCCTTCATCTATTTCCGCTTTTGAGCCGGGCCGGCCGGCCGGTCACACCGGCTTGATCCAGGCGGCGTATTTATCCTGATGCTCAAGGAAGTAGCGCGGGAAGGTGTCATTCACGCGGACAAATTTGAGTTTATTCGAGTCGCCAAACAGATAACTGCCATTTTCAATCAGGCTGATGATGCGCGCGGGATCGGTCAGTTCGGGCTTGTTGTATTCCTGGTGCGAAAAGGACTGGATCTTGTTCAGAATCCGGTCCACTCCGCCCATCCAGGTGAAATTCCAGCCGGCATCGGGAACGGTCTTGTAGCCGCTGTGCCGCATCTCTTCCGCCGCGGAAAAATCCCGGTAACGCAACATCACCGTGCCGTAGCTAAACGGCGGCTCCACGGATTTGCAATTCATGAAGTAGCGGTAAATGGTGTGCTGAAAGCGCCAGACGAACGGATGGTTCAGCCGCAGCCGCCGTCGAAAGCCGCGCCGGTGGAAAATATTGGTCACGGGCCGCGAATTCAGGGCTGCGTGAATGGCATTTGAAAACGCATTATCGCGATAGGGAATTTCCCGGCTCAGGCGTTCCACCACGGTGGCGCGGGGCATTTCATCCAGATCGGAAACCAGCACCCAGTCGTCCGGGCGGCAGTTTGCCAGACCGCGGCCAATGCTGTTGCGCTGAAACCGCTCGACCACCCAGGGATTGGGGTCCGCCGGCAGGTCCTTCACCACCACGTGGATGATCCGGTCGGCAAAGGCGGTAAAGCGTGCGCGGTTTTCCCAATAATAAAGCGGCTTGGGCTGGTTGGTGAAGGTGCGGGTGGCCTCGACCAGCACGAATTTATCCACCACCCCAGCCAGTTCGTTCAGACGCAGCTCCAGCAGTTCCAGCTCATTGAAAAAAGTGAAGGTGTCGTAAATCATTCGGTTCCGGTTTAAAAAGCTAAGGCAATCCGACCTGCCGCAGCAAGTTGAAACCGGCCGGGAAGCGTAAATTAACTCTCGCTTTTCCGCCCTTTCCGCCAAAAAATATGGGCAATGAAAGATTTTCTGCGCCAACTGTGGGGCTTTGTCCGGCCCTATCGCGGGCGTTTTTTCCTGGGTCTGCTCTGCGGCATCGGTTACGGGCTGGTGAATGGCATTCTGCTCTTCACGGTCCGCATGGTGGTGCAATTGGTTTTTTCCCATAAAACCGATCTGCACACGCAGTTGGAGAAAGCGCCGCACTGGATTCATCCCGTCTCGGAACGGCTGGCGGCGCTGGTGCCGGAATTTGATGCGCCCAAGCCAAATGATGTGCTGGGTTGGGTGCTGATCATCGGGGCCATCCCGGCCATCATGCTCGTGCGGAATACGCTTCAGTACCTGAGCATTTATCTGACGAACTGGTCGGCCATGCACGCCATCGCGGATATCCGCACCAAATTGTTCAGCCATCTGCAAAACCTGTCGCTCGGCTTTTTCAACAAGGCGAGCACCGGCGACCTGATCGCCCGCATCACCAACGATACGCAGGTGTTATATGGAATTGTCGGTAACTCTTTCGCCTCCGCCGTCAAGGACCCCGTTACCATTCTCTGTCTGCTCACCTATTTGCTGGCGGCAAATACCACGCTCACGCTGATTTCCATCGTGGTATTTCCGGTGTGCATCGTGCCCATCGTCATTTTCGGGCGGAAGGTGCGCAAATCCGCCCGGGCGGTGCAGGAATACAATTCCGACCTCACCAGCCTCATGCACGAATCCTTCACCGGCAACCGCGTGGTGAAGGCTTATAATCTGGAAGAAACCGTCAGCTCGGAATTCCGTTCCATCACCAGAAAATATGTCGGCCAGATGCTGCGCGTGGTGCGGGCCAACGAAATCCCCAGCCAGCTCATGGAATTTTTCGGTGCCGCCGGCATCGCGCTCGTCTTCCTTTATGTGCAACATAGCATGCAGTTTCTGCCCAAGGATCAGCAGCCCAAATCCGAAGATTTCCTGACCTTCGTGCTGGCCATTGTCATGATGTATCCGCCCATCAAGGCGTTTACGCGGCTGCACAATCAGGTGCATCAGGCGCGCGCCGCCAGCGAGCGGGTGTTTGAACTGCTGGCCATCGAGAACACAGTGGTGGAACCGTCCGAACCCAAGATGCTTCACGCTTCGCACGCGGACATCGAGATTCAAAACGTGGATTTCAATTACGGCGAGAAGCCGGTGTTGCGGAACATCAACCTGACCGTCAAAGCCGGCCAGCTCGTCGCTTTCGTAGGCCAGAGCGGCTCCGGCAAAACCACCCTGGCTAACCTGCTGCTGCGCTTCTATGACCCCGTGGGTGGTGTCATTAAAATTGGTGGTGTTAATATCCGCGACGTCACCACGCGGGATCTGCGCAACCAGATCGCCGTGGTTACGCAGGAAACGGTGCTGTTCAACGACACCATCCGCCGGAACATCGAGCTCGGCCGGCCCGGGGCCACCAATGAGGAGATCATCGCCGCCGCACGGCACGCGCATGCGTATGATTTTATCATGGAGAAGCCCGAGGGGTTTGAAGCGGTGGTCGGGGAAAAGGGAATGCAGCTTTCCGGGGGACAGCGTCAGCGGCTGGCCATTGCCCGGGCGGTGGTCAAAGACGCGCCGATTCTCGTTCTCGATGAGGCCACCAGCGCGCTTGATACCGAATCCGAACGCGCGGTGCAAGCGGCGCTGGACGAATTGATGAAGGGGCGCACGACCTTCTGCATCGCGCACCGCCTCTCCACCATCATCAACGCGGACGTGATCGTGGTGATGAATGAGGGCAGAATTGTGGAGACGGGCCGGCACGGGGACCTCGTCAAACGCGGCGGCACCTACCAGAAGCTTTACGAACTGCAATTCAAGTCGTGAGTGCGCCGGTGGAAAAAATCCTGGCCGTCCAGTTCAAGTATCTGGGCGACGCCGTCTTCATCACCCCCGCGCTACGGGCTTTGAAAGAACACTGGCCGGCGGCGGAATTGCATGTGCTGGTGGCCGCCGAAGTGGCTCCGCTGCTGGAAAATCTGCCGTGGATTCAACGTGTCTGGGCGCTGCCCCGCACCCGGGGTCGGGCGCGGCTGCGCGATTCCTTGCCGTTCGTGCGGAATTTGCGCAGTGAACATTTTTCGCGTGTGGTGGATTTTGGCGGCAACGACCGTGGCTCTATCATGAGTTTTCTGAGCGGCGCGCCGATCCGGCTCGGTCCGGTCAGTAAAAAGCGCCTGCTCCAGAAATTCGGATATACGCAGACCGTGGCGGTCGTCACGCTGCCGCCCTCGTGGGTGCAGCATCATTTGGGGTTGCTGGCGGCCTGGCAGATTCCGCCGCCGCAATCCTTGCATCTGGAAATCTCCGCCGATCCCGCGCTGGCGACCGAAGCCGCGCGATTATTGCCACCTGGCAGTATTCTCTGTCATCTCGGCACCTCGCAGCCTCGCAAGGAATGGCCACCTGAGCGCTGGCAGGAATTTTACCAGCTCGCGCGCGCCGCCGGTTATCACCTCGTCTTTTCTTCGGGCACAAACGCCCGCGAACAGGCTCTGCTAACCGAATTGAAAAAGCTGGAACCGGAGGTGCCGGTGCTGTCCAAGACTGCCAGTTTGAAATTGTTTCTTGCGGTGCTCAAGCGTGCCAAGGCGGTGGTGGCGGGCGATACCGGGCCGTTGCATTTTGCCGCCGGGCTGGGTGTGCCCATTGTGGGATTGTTTGCCACGGGCGATTCGCTGTTGAAGGCTGCGCCGATTTATTCCGCGGCGCAGGTGGTCCGGGGCGGTGAGTGTTTTTGCGATGCCAAACAGTTGCATTCCGCCATTTGTGCGGATGATCGTCCCTGCATTGTCGGCATTCGGGCCGAGGAAGTGCTGGCGCGGTTGCAAGCGGTCTCCCCAGTTTGATGAAAAGTTTGGATTGTTTGAAGCGCCGTTAGGAATTAATTTATCCCATCATGTCTGACAAAGTTCCCTATCTGGATTTGGCCGTACAAATCCGTGGCATCCGTAAAGAACTCGACGCTGCGCTTGCTCGCGCGCTCGATAACTGCTCCTTTTGCCTCGGGCCGGATGTGGCCCAGTTTGAAAAAGACTTCGCCACCTACTGCGAGGTTAAACACGCGCTCGGCTTCAACAGCGGCACCTCGGCACTGCACGTGGCCATGCGTCTGCATGATGTCGGCCCCGGCGATGAAGTCATCACCACGCCGTTTACATTCATCGCCACCAGTTGGGCCATTTCCTACTGCGGCGCCCGCCCGGTCTATGTGGACATTGATGATGCCACGTTCAATCTCGACCCCAAGCTGATCGAAGCGGCCATCACGCCGCGCACCAAGGCCGTACTGCCCGTGCATCTGTACGGCCAACCGTTCGATGTGGACGCCATCGCCGCGATCTGCCAGAAACACAATCTGCCGTTCGTCGAAGACGCCGCGCAGGCGGTCGGGGCGAAATACAAGGGCAAGACCGTGGGCGGTTTCGGGTCATCAGCCTGTTTCAGCTTTTATCCGGCCAAGAATCTCGGCGCGTGCGGCGAAGGCGGCGCGCTGGTCACGAATGATCCCGCGCTGGCCGCGCGCGCCAAGTCCCTGCGCGAACACGGTTCCACCGTGCGCTATCATCATGACGAGGTTGGTTACAATTACCGGCTCGAAGGTTTTCAAGGCGCGGTGCTGGGCGTAAAATTAAAATATCTCGCGCAGTGGACCAATGAGCGCCGCCGTGTGGCGATGCGTTATCACGAATTGCTGGCGAGCACGCCACTGCGCCTGCCGCTGGAAGCTCCGGGCGTCGAGAGCGCCTGGCACCTCTATGTCGTGCGCCATCCGCAGCGCGACGCGTTGAAGGCGTATCTGGATGCCAATGGCATCGGCAATGCCATTCATTATCCCATGCCACTGCATTTGCAAAAGGCCTATGCCAGCCTGGGCTACAAGCTCGGTGATTTCCCGGTGGCGGAAAAAGCCTCCCGCGAATGTCTCGCACTGCCCATGTTCCCGGAATTGACGGACGCCCAGATCCAGCGCGTCGCCGCCGTGGTTCACGATTTCTTTAAAAGCCGTTGATTGAATCTTGCCGTGAAAAAACGTTCTTACATCCGTCCGCTCGTGCAACATCTGCACGCCTATGTTCCCGGTGAACAGCCCAAGATCAAAGGTCTGGTCAAGCTGAACACCAACGAAAATCCGTATCCGCCGTCGCCCAAGGTGCTGGCCGCGGTCAAGGCGGCCGTGGACGGCCGCCTGCGCCTGTATCCGAATCCGACCGCCGAAAAATTGCGCCAGAAGCTGGCCAAACTGCATGGCTGTAAGCCGGAGAATATCATCATCGGCAACGGCTCGGATGAAGTGCTCGCCCTCGCCACCCGCACCTTTGTGGAACCGGCCGGCACGGCCGGCACCAAGACGGCCGCCAGTGTCATTCAATATTTCATCCCCAGCTATTCGCTGTATCCCGTGCTGGCGGACATCCAGGGCGCAACGCAAAACGCCGTGCCGCTCAAGCCGGACTTTTCCATGCCGTCGCTGGCGGAATTGAAAAAGGGCAAGCAATGGAATTTCCGCGCCGCGCTGACATTTGTCACCACACCGAATGCCCCCGGCGGACGCGGCTACGCCACTGCGGCGCTGGCCAAGCTGTGTCGCGCGCAGGAAGGCGTTGTTATTCTGGACGAAGCTTACGTGGATTTTGCGGAAGAAAATGCTTTGGCGGTGGCGTTGAAGCTGCCGAACGTGCTCGTGGCGCGCACGTTTTCCAAAGCCTATTCGCTGTGCTTCCAGCGTGTCGGTTATTTTGTGGGGCACGCCGACCTTATCGCGGCCATGGACAAGGTACGCGACAGCTACAACGTCAACGGCCTGGGCCAGATCGCCGCCGAGGCCACGCTGGACGACCTGAAATTCTATCGTGCCAATTTCAAAAAGATCATCGCCACCCGGACCACCCTGACCCGGGAACTGACGCAACTGGGCTTTCGCGTCCTGCCGAGCCAGACGAACTTTATTCTGGCCCGCCCGCCGTTATTCCCGGCGGAACAATGGCTGCAAAAGCTGCGTGATCGGAAAATTCTCGTCCGCTGGTTCCGCGCGCCGGCAGTGCGCGAATACCTGCGCATCACCATCGGCACCCCGGCGGAAGCGAAGGCGCTGACGGCGGCGGTGCGGGATATAATGAACGGGCAAAGTTGACCCGCAAATGTGATTGGCCGGGCGTGGCAAAGGGTGTTGGCCGTCGCAACGCGACGCATGAGAATAGCCCGGCGTTTTAACGCCGGGAACATTTTGGAATTGCCAAAGTCCCGGAGGGACGGCTGAATGTTCGGCATGTCTTACGTAAGCGCCTATTTCCATTGTGTTTTCAGCACCAAGGAACGCCGCCGTTACATCACGCCTGAATTGCGCGTCCGCCTCTGGCCATTTCTCGGCGGCATTGCCCGCCAAAACAAAATGAAGGCCATAGAAGTGGGCGGCGTGGAAGATCACGTGCATATTCTGCTCTCGTTGCCGTCCACAATGGCGGTTTCCAAGGCCGTGCAATTGATCAAAGGCGGCTCTTCAAAATGGATTCACGACACCTTTCCTGACCAACGGATGTTTGCATGGCAGAAGGAATATGGCGCGTTCAGTGTGAGCGTGTCACAACTGGACAAAGCCATTGAATACATCCGTAACCAGGAAGCACATCATCGGAAAAAGACGTTTCAGGAAGAGTTTCTGACACTGCTGAAAAAACACCGGATTGAATACAACGAACGGTATTTGTGGAAATGAAGTTCAGCCGTCCCGGTGGGACTGGTGCGGGTGCCGGCGATGACCCGGCGTTGAAACGCCGGGCTATTGTCGGATTGTCCCGGTGGGACAAAGACGGTCGCGCGCTGGTCGCCGATTTCACCCACATTGGCCATTGGCCTTTGCCGGCAATTCTGCTAAATACGGCGCGTGCATCTGCTCAAAAAACCTTTTGGTGACTCGCCCTTGCTGGCGCGGGCGCTGCCATTTGTCATTTTTCTGGCTCTGACCTGCCTGCAAGGCAAACCCGGCACGCCGGATGCCTATTGGCTTTACGTGGCCAAGACCGTGGTTGGCATTTGGCTGGTCTGGGAGATGCGGCCGTTTGTCACGGAGGCCCGCTGGAGTTTCAGTTGGGAAGCGGTGGCCGTGGGGATCGGTATTGCTGCCATCTGGGTAGGCGTTAACTGCGACTGGACCACGCAGAACACGCTCTGGGTGAAGCTCGGGCTTTCCCATGCGCCAACCACCCCGGCCAAACTTTGGAACCCTTTCGAGCAATTCGGCGCCGGGTCGGCGCTGGCGTGGTTCGTGATTGTGGTACGCATTCTAGGTTCGTCGCTGGTGGTGCCGCCGATTGAAGAGGCGTTTTACCGTTCCTTCCTGTACCGTTACATCGCGAAGGTGGAATTCATGTCCGTACCGTTGAACCAGTTTTTGCCGAAGCCGTTTGTGCTCACGGCGCTGGTGTTTGGCTTTTCACACAATGAATGGCTGGCGGGCATTCTGTGCGGAATGGCCTATCAATGGCTGGTCATTCGCAAGGGCCACCTCGGCGATGCCATGACTGCCCACGGTATAACCAACTGCCTGCTGGGCATCTGGGTAGTTTGGCGCGGGGCCTGGAATTTTTGGTGACCCCATCTATCAATCCATCATGAACGATAACGACAACAAACCCCACTATCGCTGGCCCAAATATGTGCTGGCCGGGGTGGTGCTCGGCATTGTGCTTGCGGTGGTGTGGGTGTGGATGGCGGCCCGGAAGATAGAACAGCAGCGGGATTTCAGCGCGCCCCTGCCGAATAGCGCGCCGGCCCGTTGAGGTGGCGCGGCAAAAGCGAAGGTGGAGGATTGAGAGTGGCGGGGCCGGAAAGTTAGTAACACGCTCTCCCTCACCCAACCCTCTCCCCAAGGAGAGGGCTTTCCATTGGCACACTTTTAAAGCATTTGGTCACCCGTCCGACCAATCCAGCCGCTTGATTCGCGAAACAGGCGGCAACCTGTTCTCCGTCTCCTCGGGGGAGAAGGCCGGGATGAGGGCGAGTGTTCAATCATACTCGCCCCCCACGCCGCGACTACGGGTAATCGCGGCGTGAACAAACTTCACCCGACCAACTTTGCGCCTGGCCCAAAGCCTTAGCTCGCCTTGACGGCAGTCACCAGCGCTTGCAGGGAATTCTTCGCATCACCAAACAGCATGCGGGTGTTGTCCTTGTAGAACAAATGGTTCTCGATGCCGGCGAAACCGGCGGCCATGGAGCGTTTCATCACGATGACGGTTTTGCAACGGTCGGCATCAATAATGGGCATGCCGTAAATGGGGCTGGTCTTTTCCTCGCGGGCGGCGGGGTTCACCACGTCGTTTGCACCGATGACGAGGCAGACATCCACGCGGTCCATGGTGGGATTGATGGCTTCCATTTCGCAGAGCTGTTCGTAGGAGATGTTGGCCTCGGCGAGCAGCACGTTCATGTGACCGGGCATGCGGCCGGCGACGGGATGGATGGCGAACCGGACGTCCACGCCGCGTTTGACGAGTTCGTCGGAGAGTTCGCGCACCTGGTGCTGGGCCTGGGCGACGGCCATGCCGTAGCCGGGGACAATGACGACCTGTTGGGCGTAGGAGAGCAGGAGCGCCGCCTCGTCGGCCTGCAAAGGTTTGACGGTTTTGCCGGCGAGATCGCCCGCACCCGCCTTGCTGCTGCCGCTGGAACCGAACGCACCGAAGAGCACGTTGGTAACGGGGCGGTTCATGGCTTTGCACATGAGCAGCGTGAGCAGGGTGCCGGAGGAACCGACGAGCGTACCGGCGACGATCATGGCCAGGTTGTTGATGGCAAATCCGTCGGCCGCAACCGCGAGACCGGTGAAAGAATTCAGCAGGGAGATGACGACGGGCATGTCCGCGCCGCCGATGGGCATTACCATGGCGACCCCGAAGAACAGGGCGAGAGCGAACAGCGTGATGAAGGCCGGCGTGGCGGCAGCGGCGGTGGCATTGACCGTAAGCCAGCCGCAGAGGCCGAGGATTACCAGCAAAATGAGGCCGTTCAGAATGTTCTGGCCGGGGAAGGTGATGGGCTTCTCAAACTTACCCTCGAGCTTCAGATAGGCGATGATGCTGCCGGAGAAGGAGAGCGAGCCGATGAGCGTGGCCAGCAGCATAGTGAGGGCGATGAAGGCGGTGATGCCCGCCAGACTGTGGGCGCCGCTAAAGTATTCCAAGCTGGCCACGAGGGCCGCCGCGCCGCCGCCGAGGCCGTTGAACAGGGCGACCATTTGCGGCATGGAGGTCATTTTGACCGAGTAGGCGCCGATGGCGCCGATGATCAGACCGATGACGGTGCCGATGGCGATGAGCGTGTAGTTGAACGTCCAACCCTGCGACCAGACATAGTCGCCGCCCGGCTTGTGCAGGGCGAGGAGCGCCACCAGCATGCCGGCGGCCGCGACAAGGTTACCGATCCGCGCGGTTTTCGGCGAGCTGAGGAGCTTGATGCCGAGAATGAATAATACCGCGACGCCGATGATGATTAAGGCAATGGTGGAACTCATGGCTGTTTCTTTTTCTTGAACATTTGCAGCATCCGGTCCGTGACCATGAACCCGCCGAAGACGTTGGCCGAACCGAAGATGACCGCGACAAAGCCCAGCGCGCGCGCCAGGGTGGTATCCGCATCCGCCAGCACGAGAATGCCGCCGAAGAGGATGATGCCGTGAATGGCGTTGGTGCCGGACATCAGCGGCGTGTGCAGCATGGAGGGCACTTTCGAGATGACTTCAAACCCCACGAAGATCGCGAGGATGAATATGAACAATACATTCGTATCCATAAAATATTAGGCGGGTTTGGGGAGGAGTTTTTCGTTCACGACCTTGCCACCATGGGTCACGAGGCAGCCCTTGATGATTTCGTCGTCGAGTTTGAGCACAAAGGTTTTTTCTTTCTTGTCCCAGAATTCCTCGATGAGATTCACGAGGTTCGCGGCGTACACCTGGCTGGCATGCAGCGGCACGCGGCCGGGGAGATTGGCAATCCCGACGATCTTGACGCCGTTGCGGTCGGACACCTTGTCATAGACCACGCCCTCGACGTTGCCGCCAGTTTCGACGGCCAAATCAACGACTACGCTGCCGGGCTTCATGGCATCCAACATGGCGGCGGTGACGAGGATGGGGGCTTTGCGGCCGAACACCTGGGCGGCGGAGATGACAACATCGGAATCGCCGCAAGTCTTCTTCATCGCATCGCGCTGCTTCTGGATCTGTTCTTCCGTGAGCGCCTTGGCGTAGCCGTCCTTGGTCTGGCCGGTTTCGCCGATATCAATCTTCAGGAACTGGGCGCCGAGGGATTTCACCTGTTCCTCGACCACCGGACGGGTGTCGTAGGCGGTGACCTTGGCGCCAAGCCGTTTGGCGGTGGCGATCGCCTGCAAACCGGCGACACCGACGCCGATGATGAACACCTTGGCGGGCAGGATGGTGCCGGCCGCCGTGGTCATCATGGGGAAAATCTTGTTGGAATAGCGCGCGGCCAGGATGACGGCTTCGTAACCGCCGAGGTTGGCCTGGGAGGACAGCACGTCCATCTTCTGCGCCCGGGTGGTGCGCGGAATGAATTCCATGCTGATGGCGCTGACGCCGCGTTCGGCAAACTTCTGGACGAGGTCCTTCTCATTGAAGGGGTCCAGCAGGCTGGCGTGAATGGCGTTGGGTTTGAGCCAGGCGATTTCATCGCCGGGCGGTTTGCGCAACCGGAGGACGATGTCCCCGGAGCTGATGAGGGCCTTGCGGTCGGTGGTGATGGTGGCACCGGCTTTGGTGTAGGCATCATCAACAAACCCGGCGGTGAGGCCGAGGCCAGCTTCGACCTCAACTTGAGCGCCGAGCTTGACCAGTTTACCGACGCTGTCTGGCGTCAGGGGCGCGCGGGTTTCGCCCGGATGTGTCTCGCGTGGAACGGAGATTTTCATGACTGGAAACTGGACACACAGTATCAGTGAATCTTTTCTCGTGAAGCCCTTTTTTTGCACTTTCCATCGCAATTTTTGCCGCAAGCTGGCGGTTTTTGATTAGAAATACTTGTGTATGAATTAGGTTGGAAGGAAGTTAAACAGACCCTAATTCTGGAAAGGGGGAGTTGAGTGCCACTGGATGGCTTATGCCAGCGGCTTGGGGGTGACCGTTGCCGCCGGAGCGCGGCAGTGGCGAAGAGCCGCCGCCGCAGGGTCCAATGGGCAATGCGTGTTCGTCTGGAATTGGCCACCCGCGCAGGCTGAGTCACATTGCTGCGGTTGGGTTGCACCACAGCCGCGCTCCGCCAAAGGTGATCCGCCCCACCGTGTTTGGTGTTGTCTATAATCCGAGTAACCAGCTCAGGCGTTTTCTTTCTGCTTCCAGACGTAGCGGAAGAGGATCACGCGCAGCGCGGCGGCGAGCGGAATGGCGAGAATGCCGCCGAGAATGCCGCCCAGCAGGGTGGTGCCCGTCATCACCGCAATGATGATGGCCAGCGGATGCAGGCCTACGCGGTCGCCCATGATCTTGGGCGAGATGACCAGCCCTTCCAGCACCTGCACGATGGCGAAGATGAGTATCACCAAGGCGGGATGCACGCCGTCCTGGTACTGCACAAAGGAGAGCGTAAGCGCGGAAATGCAGATGACGATCGCGCCGATGAACGGGATCATGGTTAGGAAGACGGCGGCGAAGCCGAGCAGGAAGGCGTAGTTCACGCCGATGCTAAGAAAGCCGATGGTGTAAAGCACCGCATCGCACAGGGCGACGAGGACCTGGCCGCGAAAAAAGGCGACGAGATATTGATTGATGGATTCAATGACAAAAACCGCCTCCTCTTTGGCGCGGGAACCCTGCAACGGGAGATACTCTTTCCAATGCGCCTGAATCTGGCGTTTCTCGAGCAAAAAATAGAAGGTGTAAACCGGGATCAACGCCAGCCCGGCCAGCAAACCAAACCCGGTGAGCACCACCAGCACCTGACCGAGCAGCCACGAGCCCATCTTGGGCAGGCTGCCGGTGAGCCATTGCGTGGCGGCGGCCAGATCGGGACTGTCGGCCGTGGCATTGGCATTGGCGTTCACGCCGGTTCCATCCGGCGCGGGGGCGGGCAGAAAGTGCTGCACGAATTCCGGCGGATGGGCGATTAGATTATTCACCCACACTTGCAACCGCTGGGAGTACACTGGCACCTTGGCCGCGAGCTCCTTGGTTTCCACAATCACCTGGGGAATCACACTCGCCAGCACGCCCAGCACCACGGCAAAGGCGATCACAAAGACCAGCAGGATCGCCCGGGCGCGGGGGATGTTCCGCTTCTCGAAAAAGTCCACCACGGGAGACAGCAGACATGCCACCACGCCGGCCACCGCCAGCGGCCAGAGCACGGGGCTGAGCAGGTCGATGACCCGGCCGAGACCCCACACGCCCGCGACGATCAGTCCGATGACCGCGGCCACCGCCAACCCGGTCAAGGCAAACCAGATCACGTTCGATTGCTTCTCGGTTGGAGATTTCAGACTCATATCAGCACATTCTACAGTATTCCCGCCAAAACGTTACCCGCAGAGCAAACGCTATTTTGCGGGGAAAGACAAATTTGAAATGGGTAATAATCCGGCTTGCCGGCTGGGAAATGGAAACTAAAAGCGCAAATTCCCGCTCGGGCGACGTAGCGCAGGCTTTCCAGCCTGCGGGTTCACGGGACTTTCCAGTCCCGTCATTCGGTTTCAAGCGCCGGGCGACTGGAAAGTCGCCCGAACTCGCAGGCTGGAAAGCCTGCGCTACAGGAGCAGGGTGACGCAACGTTTACGCCATCGCGCCCCCGGTACTCCACCGAAGCTTTTTTTGGTCCCGGCTTCCGGGCGGTAGGAGCTGCTCCATTGCCACTGTTCCGGCTGCCGGCACAGACCGGCGTTGACCGGATTCATGATGGTATAATAATTGCAATGGCGAAGGTCTTCATCGTCACGGACAAGGTGATTATAGGATTCAACCTGCCAGAATGGTTGGCCGGTTCTTTTTAAACGACGGTTGGCTTCGCGCGCGGTATAGCCCTTCCAACCTTTCAAAATAGCGCTTAAAGTCCAGTCCTGGTGCGGACGCACGACGGCATGAACGTGGTTGGGCATCACCACCCAAGTATGTAGCTGAAATCGCACTCCTTGATGAAAGGCCACGGCTTCAGCCACGAGTCGGGCAATTTCTGGACGCGCCAGAAAACATTCTCCAAAGCCGGCGTCGAGGTGTTTATCCACGCGCGCGGCATACCAGCGAAAGAGCGCTTCCTGTTCATGCCATGTCAGCGGACGTTTGGCGGCGAGGGCTTTGGCAATGATCGCCGCACGTTCAGCTTTGAGACGCAGCAGAAGTTCTTTGGGAAGAGTGCCAGCCAGCCGGAAGGTGACAAAATAGGAGGCTCCCTCGCGTTTCAGATGGGGGAGGTTTCCGCGCGAATGGAAACCGGAAGTTAATTTGGACGAGTCTGGCGACTTGCAAGGCAAGCTCATGGCGTAAAATATGTTGCATTCTTTACTGCCGAACAAGTCTGTTGAAATGTATAATAAAACCAACCGGCCGGGCGCAGTGATCGTAGCGCAGGCTTTCCAGCCTGCGGGTGCGGGCGACTTTCCAGTCGCCCGACTCTTGAAACCGAAACACGGGACTGGAAAGTCCC
>CAIJGS010000308.1 GCA_903820285.1 uncultured Verrucomicrobia subdivision 3 bacterium
CGCCTGCCCCGCAATCAAACTGCCATTGGTCGCCGCCGTCCAATCCGGCGTGAAGGTGCCGGTGCCCAGACCCGTTTGGGCGGAAATGCTGGTAACGATGTTATTCGCCGCCGCCGGCACATTGCCAACCGTGAGGGAGGCCGGCGTACTGACCGCCACGCCCAAGGCATTGGAAGCCACCAGTTGATATGTTGCCGTGTTGCCCAGTTGCAGATTGGTCAGCGTCAGAGTCGGGGTGGTTGCACCGGCGATACTGTTCGTCGTTCCGCCGCTGATCGCCAGCCATTGATAATTCATCGGCTGGGCGCTGGTAAAGGCGGCCGTAAAATTGATCCGGTCGCCGACCACGGTGGTCGCGGTGGCGGGTTGCGTGTTTGCCACCAATGTGGGCGGCACCGTCAAAGACGCCGAGGGCCTTCCAAACACGTTAATTCCCGCGTAGCCACAATACCCGTTCTCTGATGTCGGGCTGGTGAAATCAAATTTTAAGGCCGCCACATTGCTGGCCAGGATGCCAGTTGGATAAGTGAGCGACACGCGCGTGGCCGATTGCAAGCTGCCGGCAATCGAGGGGTTGAAACTAACGACTGCGAGAGAATTAAAAACGGCCGGAGCCGCCACCGTGGAATAATAAACCGTGTAAGCCTGCTGGTCCCGGCCATTATCGCCCCAACCGCCATAGACCACAATGTTGGTGAGGTCATAGCCGTTGGTGGAACCCGCCAAGTTATAGATCAAAGTGGAACCCGCCGCCGGGCTGCCACCGTTGCCACACGTCACATAGTTGGTGCTGGTGGTTTTGGGGCTGCCACCCGTCGTGATGGCCAGGCTGCCGCCCGCAGTCAGGGAGCTTACCAGCCGCGTGCCCAAGCCAGTCTCCTCGGTAAAATCACCCGTCGCCGTGGCCGGCAACTGGCCCGCAATCAAGCTGCCGTTCGTCACCACATTCCAGCTCGGCGTAAAGCTGCCGGTACCAGAGCCGGTCTGGTTGGTTGTGGTGATGGTGACACTCGGCGGCACGGGAATGACAAAGGGTGAAGACCAGACGTAATGGCCCGAGCCCACGGCATAAATGGCGTAGCTGTTGGAAAGGCCAACGTAGGTAACGCCGGGCGAACTCGCCGCCGGCACACCGCTTTCCGTAATGGCGGCGGCATTGGTGGTCGGCACAAAAATCTGCGCCGTTGTGTTGGGCGGAATTACGACGTCCAGATTGAAGGCGCTGCCCGTGTTGGTCCAGGCCGTCGAAATCAGGCCGCGCGTGGAATTATAACTCGTATTCGCCCAGTTCAGCCCGATGCCCGGAACCGGTTGAATGCGAATGGTCGCGTAGCTCGGACTGGCGGGATTGATGCCACCAATTGCATCGTACATATACTCACCCACCGCCCCGAAGGAATAGTGGTTGAACGAATTCATGCCGATGGTCTGGAAACCGGCCGCCGGCGTCCAGCCGTCCCAACGTTCCCACATCGTCGTCGCACCGAGATTGACCTGATAAAGCCAGGAGGGATAGGTTTGCTGCAACAGCAAGGTATAAGCGAGGTCGTCACGACCAGCCAGATGCAGGGCGGGCAACAGACGCGGGGTGCCGATGAAACCGGTTGCCAGATGATTGCCATAATTCGCTATGGAATTGGCAAATTGCTGGGCGGCCTGTGCCCGCAACGCCGGGGGCACAAGGTTCAGCGTGAAGGCCAGCGCATAACCCGTCTGGCCGCTGCCATCCGTGAACGAGCCATCGGCGTTAAAGAAATTGGCGAACGCGGCGACAATGTTGCTGTGCAGCGTGGCATAAGTTGCGGCATCGGCACTGTTGCCAATGGCCGCCGCCATCTCGGACATCGCCTGGGCATAATAGGCGTAAAAGGCCGTGTCCATCACCTTGGAAGTGGCGCCACCGCCCAAATTCAACCAGTCGCCGAAATCACCGGGCAGGCTGGAAATCACATAGTTCGAGGCATTGGCGGCATCAAACTGGCCGCAGCGCACGAAGGAGGCGTAGTGATCTGCGATGATGTTGGTATCGCCATAGGTGCGATACATGTTGTAGGGGCAGATCCAGCCGGCATCACCCCAGGCGGTGCCGCCGTAGCCCGCGCCCAGATCCGGCACCACGACAGCATAAGCACCGCTGGACTGCTGGGCATCCTCGCAGAACGTGACCATGTGCCGGCGGAAAAACGACTGGACGTCATAATTGTAAACAGCGGTCGGCACGAAGAATTCCGTATCGCCGGTCCAGCCCATGCGCTCATCGCGCTGCGGACAATCGGTCGGCACTTCCAGATAGTTCCCCTTCTGTCCCCAGACGATGTTGCTGTAAAGTTTGTTCACCAACGGGCTCGAACACGCAAAGCTGCCCGTCAGCGGCATGTCCGAATGCACCACGACGCCCGTCACCGAAGTGAGCGTGGGCGGCACCGTCAGTCCCCGCACTTCCACATAACGGAAACCATGAAAGGTGAAGCGCGGCTCATAAACCACCGTGCCATTCGTGGCGAAAACATAAAAGTCCGTCGCATTGGCGCCGCGCAGATTGGCCACGTAAACCGAACCGTCCGGGTTGAGCATTTCGCCATGCCGCACGGTGATGCGGTCGCCGACGCTGCCGCTGATATTTAACCGCACCCAGCCGACCATGTTCTGGCCGAGATCAAAGGTGTAGCAACCGGGCTTGGGCACGGTCAGATTGGTGGCCGCGAGAGTTTCCAGGCAGCGCGCGGGTTCCGTGACTGCGGCTTGCACCAGCAGTCCGCCAAGACCGGGAAAGGCCGCCGAATTGCCGTAGAGGGCCTGGATGATGGTCAAAGGCAGACCGCTCCCGCCAATCGTCACCGTGGCATTTTCCGCATAGGTCGCGGTCTGGTTGGTGCCGCCCAGCGTGTAATTAATCTGCAATACCTTTACGACATTCAGCGCCGGATCGCCGCCCAGATTACCATTGCTGGCCACGAAGTTGAGCTGGTTGTTCGTCACGAATCCAGTGACGATGGCCGTCACATTCGAGTAACCGCCGGTGGTGGCACTCAAGCCGGTCAGCACCGGTGACCAGGCACTGTCATTGTAATTGGTCGTGTCCCAGCCGGGCATTTCTTTGCGCGCATCGTAACTGGTGCCGATCAGCAAATCACCAAACAGAATGGGCCCGTAACTAGCCTTCCAAGAGCCGTCGCTGACAATCGTCTGCCTGGTGCCGTCGGACAATTCCAGGACGAGCTGCGCCAGAAATCGCGGGGTTCCGCCGTAATTCAGCCGCGTGCCTTTGAACGCCAGATCACTCGCATACCAGCCATCCCCCAGGATGGCGCTGATCGTATTCGAGCCGCCCTGCACCATTCCCGTGACATCATAGGTCTGGTAGTAAACGCGCTTCGTGAACTGCGTCCAGCCCGGAGTCAGCACATCTTTGCCAACCTTCTGGCCATTGAGCCGCAATTCGTACGCGCCCAGCGCGGTCACATAAACCGTCGCGCGGTTGACCGTCCGGCTGACAGAGAATGTTTTGCGCAAATAAGGCGCGGGCATCCGCGAGATGTCGTTGAGCGCCGGCGTGCCCCACGGGGTGCCGCCACTCGCGGGCGTGGCCCAGGCGGAATCATCATAGTTGGTCAGGGTCCAGCTGCCGGTTGGCCATTGGGCCGCCTTCCAGGTGGTATCCACCGGGAAGTTGGAGACGCTGCCGGAAGCGTACTGCACCACCAGCCGGCCGATCACGGTGGCGGGCTGTTGGGCATCACTGTTCGTCGCCGCCAGCGCAATCACATTGGTGCCGCCGTGCATCCACGCGGTCACATTGATCCGGGACGTCGCTTCCCAGCGCGCCGCCGAGTTCGTCATTGGCTGGCCGTTCACAAACACGCTGGCGGCGTTGTCGGCATACAGTGCCACGACGGCATTGGTGATGGTCCCGCCGACCGGCAGGATGATTTTCTTCCGCAACGACGATTGATAAAGTCCGCCCTGCGCAGACTGCCCGGAATAACTGACCCAGCTCAGTCCGGAGGTATTGTATAACGCATTGTCCGCCGCCTGTCCCGGCGTCGGCGAATAGGCTGCATCGTAGCCAATCCATTGCGCCAGCCAGTCCGTCTGGGCGAGCAGCCCCATGGACCATTGCGCCGGCACGCTCCAGGGCGACACATTGTTGCTGCCGTCATAAAGCCGTACCTGCCAGAAACAGAGTTTGCCGCTCGGCAGCGGCTGGCCGCCATACTGCACATCAAAGGTGGCCGCGCTCGTGACTTTCCCGCTATCCCACAAATCCGCCGCACCGGAAGTGGACCCAACTTGAATTTGATAAGCGGTTTGCGTCTCGCCTCGGGCCGAGAGCGTGGCCGGCAATTGCCAGGAAAGCCGGGGCGTGACGTCGCCGATACCCAGCGGATTCACCCGTAACGCGGTACGCAGGTTCGTCGGGGCCAAAGCCGCCTGCACCTGCATGCCAGCCAGCCACGTTACCAACCCAAAGACAGCCATCACTGTCCGAAACAAATTTTTTCTCATGTTATCAAAATTACCATCAGTCGCCGCGTTGCCAGCCATGCCAGGTCTTGCCTGCTCCCACAAATTTTAGAGAGACCATAAAATGACTACAGGTCTTGACGGTTGAGCAGAAAGGTTGCAATCGAGTGGCCTGGAAGCATCACTGGATTAACGGTCTTCAGACTCATCAGGTTGAATTTGGCCGTCTGGTCGGTGCGGTTGAGCACCACCACCGCCACCATCCCATCGGGGTTGACGCACGCCGCCGCCTCTATATTGCTCTGTGACGAAGTACATAGAATCCGTTTGGCACCCGGCCGGATAAAGCGGGTGAAATGGCCGATGTAATAATAGGAGCTTTGAAACAGCAGCCGGTCATGCCGGGTATCAGCAATGATCGGCGCGCTGCAAAAATTATTGGCATGATTAGGCCCGCCGTTTTCGTCCAGCACTAGGTTCCAGTCCACCCAGCCCACAGACCAGCGATTTAGATCATTGATGATCGCGGTGGCATAGCGCTCGCCCATGCCCCAATCCCCGATATGCGCTCCCCCGTCCTGACAGCCTTCCGTGGCCAGCAAAGGTTTCTCCGGCCACGCATCGTGGTGCATCGCCATATTTTGGAAGGCCCCGTCAGAATACCAATGATACGCCGTACCCCAGATATATCGGCTGGCCACCGGATCCGAATACATCACGTCGGCATACTCCACCATGTCATCGCGATTATGGTCCCAGGCCATGAGCTTCACCTTTTGCAGCTGCGCCCGCTGGAGTGTCGGGCCAAGATAATCACGGATGAAATCACGATGTTCGGCCGGTGTATACAGGCAGTTATCCCAGGGCGAGTTGGCCTCCGGTTCGTTTTGCGAGGTCAGCCCCCAGACATCAATTCCCTGCTTTTTGTACTCCTGAATATAGCGGACGAAATAATCGGCCCAAGCCTGACGATATTCGGGTTTCAATTTTCCGCCATGGTTCATTTCTCCGTTGGTTTTCATCCACGCGGGGGGGCTCCAGGGAGTGGCGAATAGTTTGAATGGGGTTTTGCTGACGGCCAGGGCGGCCTTGATCATCGGCAACAATGCCCGTTCATCGCGCCCGATGGAAAAATGTTTCAGTTCCGTATCGCCGGCAACTTCGTCGTAGGCATAGTTGCTTGCGGAAAAGTCACAACTATTGATATGCGTCCGGCAGAGGGTGTAATTGTTTCCATTGGTAGTATTAAAGTAGGCGTCGATAATGGCCGCTTGATTTGTCGGCCCCATTTTTTGCCAGGTAAGCGCCGCCGCTTCCGTGAACGCGCCACCGAAGCCCAGGATCGACTGGAACTGCCTGGCCGGATCAATGAAAACCGTGGCCAACGAACTGTCGGCGGTTTCACCGATGGTGGTAACGGGCTGCCAGCTCAGCCGGGCATTCAGGTCCTTTGCCGTCAGAATGGTGCCGAGCGTATGCGGCTGAACGCCACTCGTTGTAATATTCTGGCTGCCACTGGCGGGTGCCCCCTGCGGAAGGTCCGCGAAAGCAACCCTGCCCGCCGTGAAAAAACCGAGGCCGGCGCTCAACAGGGCATGAACGATCGTCCTGGGTTTCATTGGCAGCTTCCAAACTGACGTGCCAGCTGCCCCGGCTTTCGACCACTCACGCCGGCCAGACATCCGAGTAACACATTGGCCGTCATAGCCATCCATATTTTCTTTATATAAGAGTGCACGAAATGAAACAACCTGCCATTTCCTCCCGGAAACAGCGATTAACCGCCCTCCCTGAACCTAAAGCGATAACGCGAAATTATCGCTACCACCAACTGCTACCAAAGGACTGCCAGCGTCACCACGGAACGCCAGCGATGGATCCCGAAGCATAGGTTGAAAGCCACAGCTGCTGCTTGTCCCGATTATTAAATTCCGCCGACTGGGCATTCACGCCCACCAGATTCTGGGTGTCGTTCTCAACCCACTTCATGTAGGCAGCATGACCGTCCGCATAGGAAAGCTGCCCGCGATTGCCGTGACGGCTGGACAAAACATTCCGCCACTGCCGTGAATTGTAGGTAAAATACGAACCGGAAGTACCGTCATCCACGGCAAAATAGCCGTCATCAATGCTCGTTTTGGTCGAATCCGCGCTGGACTGTTCATCCATAAAAAAGGAGGCATTGGAGGGGCCGGGGTTGCGCACGGCACCCAGTTTCCGATTTTCGGTCGTCGTGGGGTGACAGGCTGCGGCCGGACTGCCACCCGCCCCGCCGGGGGGCGTGTTATCGCCCATCATGCAATTCAATGAATAATTACGCACCCGCGCCGTGGCGACGCCCGCGACCAGATCCTTGTCGCCCGGACACCGGTAAATGCCGGCCGCCGGATTGTAAGCCCAAAGCACCCCGGCCATCAGATTGGGCACGTTCGTAATCCCGTCAATGCCGCTACGGCCACTCACATCGCCCGTAACCCAGGCATTCGCAGAGGTATTGTTGTTGGGAATGGAATCCTGAAAGTCAGCGGCATACACATGGCAGGCCAGGGTCATCTGCTTCAAATTGCTGATACAGCCTATGCCCTGCGCCTTTCGCTTGGCGCTGGCCAAGGCAGGCAGCAGCATCGCCGCCAGAATGGCGATGATGGCAATCACGACTAGCAGTTCAATCAGCGTGAATGCGCCCGTTTGTTGACCGCATTTCCGTTGACCCGTTTCACCGACTTTCCAATTTTTCATGATTTTGTATAACTAACCAAAATATCTTAACTAAACTTAAAATGTTCAAGGCAAACGCCCGGGGACTTTCGTCCCCGGGCCGTCTGCCGTTGATTGCCAACCCTGCAACTTACGGCAGACGGAGCCGGAAGAAGCTGGCCGGCACTGTCCCCACCGGAATGCTATTCGTGAAGGCACCCACGCCATCCAAGGTGCCGGTGCTGTTGGTTACCCAAACCGGCGACGCCAGGTTGGTCGTGCTCAGCCAGGTATAACCCGCTCCAGGAGTGCCGCCGGTGCCGGTCAGGATCAGGTTGCCACCCAACACGGTCGCCGTGCCCAGGACCGGCGGAGTCACCACGGTCGAAGGCAGATTGGTGCCCTGCAACACGATTTCCGAATAACCGCTCCAGCCGAAGTCCTGAATGCCTTGCGGCGTGAAGTCAAACTTCACTGCAGCCACATTGGTGGCGAGCATGGCCTGGCCAAGTGCCGGGGAAATCTGCACCCGGTTGCCCGAAGCCCGGCCATCATGCGGCACAAACGGATTGTAGGCCACACTGGTCAGCGGGATGAATGTGGAAGGAGCCGCCAGGGTCGAATAGCTCACGTTGTAGAACTGACCGTCGCGGCCGTAATCGTGCCACAGGGAGTAGACCACGATGTTGGTCAGGTTCCAACCATTGGCGGTGCTGAAGACGATCCAGGGAACCGCCGTGCCGTCGTCGCCGCAGCTGGCGCCGAATTGGTAGCCGAAGCCAATCACGCCGTCGGTCAGGTTGGTCACATTGCAACCCTCTTCCGTGAAGACGCCGGTGCCGTAGCTGCTGGGCAACTGGTTGGCAATCAGGTTGGGAGTTTCCACGGTCCAATCAAAGTTGGTTTCTTCGTGCGCGGTGGTGATCACCGGTCCGGCCGTCGGCGCGGACGCCGAGGGCGTGCCGAAGACGCTGATTTCACTATAGCCGGAATATCCGTTCGGGACACCGGTCGGGACGGTGAAGTCCACATAGATGGCATAGACGTTGCTCGCGAGCACACCGGACGCCGGCGTAAACGTCGTGCGAACAGTCGTCGGTATGCCGGCGCCCGCCGGCACCGCTTCACCGTTGCCGCCGCCGTTGGCATTGGCGGAACTGAGGTTATTCGCGACCGCGATCATCGGGAAGAACATGGTTGGATTCGCCACCGTGGAATACGAAACGGTGTAGAATTGTGAGCTGCGACCGTTGTCATTCCAACCGCCGGCGATCTGAATGTTGGTTACGTCATAGCCGTTGGCGGCCGGGCTGTAGTTGCCGAGCTGATAGGTGACATATTGACCGGCACCGGGAGCGGAACCGCCGGCCCCACCGGTGGCAAAGGCCGGGTGGGCGCCAGTATTGTCAAAGGGACCGTAGCTACCATCGGTCAGCGCCGTCAGGCCGCCGCCCAGGTTGTGCGATTGAACACTGGTGTCCGGGTCGGCAAAATCGCCGGTCGGATCATAGTTAATAATGGGAGGATTCTGGTTGGCGATCAAACTGGAAGCCAGCGAGGTGGTATCCCAGGTAGGCGTAAACCCGGCCGTCGTCGAGAGTTGATAGGCCACCGCCGTGACGATGTTGCTCACAGCCACCGGCGCCGGGTCAACGAAGACCTGGCAGGACGAGGTTACGTTCGTGCCGGAAGAGTTGGAGGCCACGAGGCTGTAACCACTGTTGGTGGCCATGTCCGATAGCTGAAGGTTATTCAGCGTGAGCGTCGGACTGGTGGCTCCCGGGATATTCGTCCCGTTTTTCAGCCATTGATAACTGTCGGCACCGCTGAAGCTGGCCGTCAGGGTCAAGGTACTGCCCACCACATCCTCGGCGATGGTCGGACTGACGTTCGCCGTCAGAACCGGCACCGGCGGCGAGGGCTGGCCGGCCACGACAACTTCACTGTAACCGCTCCAACCGTTTTCACTCCCCGAAGCGGCATTGTAAAAGTTGATTTCAATGGCATAGACGTTTTGCGCCAGCGCGCCCGCCGACGGCACCAGCATGGTGCGGCTGGCCGAGGGCAAGTTGGGCGAGCCACCGGCGGGATTGTAGTCCACCGTGGTTAGAGCGTTGAAGACGGTCGGCGCGGAAACCGTGGAATAGAGCACCTGATATTTCTGTTCGTCGCGACCATTGCTGCCCCAGCCGCCGTAAACCGTGATATTGGTCAGACTCCAGCCCGTGGCCGAAGAAGTGGGCAGCGTGTAAGTAACCGAAAATCCGGCGGAGTTACCGCAAGCATCCAAGGTGGTATTGCCGCCAATGCCGGGCCAATAATTGAGATAACCAGGCGATCCATCGGAGAGAATTGCCGGGTCGCCACTGCAGGCGGAACCGATCGGGGCGAAATTGCCGCCACCGGCATAGACCGTTCCCGGAACCGAGGGGGAACCGCCATCGGTTGAACCCAAGATCAGGTCGCCGTTGGTATTTTCAATCCAGGTGGGAGTGTAATTCGTGCTGACGTTGATCGCACTGATGGCCCCCAGAAAGGTCTGGTTGGCGGTGGTGAGCACAATGTTGCCCACCGGGGCCGGCACGGGATTGACGGTCAGCGTGGCGGGCGTGCTATAAATGATAGCTGTGCTGTCGGCGACGCTGACGGCTTTCAACCGGTAGGAACCGGAATTGTTCGTTTGCAGGTTGTTCAGCGTGAGGGTCGAGGACGTGGCACCGGAAATATCCGTCACGACGCTGTTGCTAATATACTGCCATTGCAGGTTGGCCGCCGGGGCATTGCTGAAGGTCGCCGAGAAGCTGACCTGATCGCCGACCACCGTGGTGGCGGTGGCCGGCAGGGTGTCCTGCACCAAAATCGGATTGTTCAGCGACGGGATGCCTTGGACCACGATTTCCGAATAGCCTTCCCAGTTGTTCTTGGGAGCCGGAGAAACATTCCAGTTGATCGTGACCGCATACACATTTTTGGCCAGCGCGCCCGACACGGGAATCAGCATCGTGCGGGTTCCGGTCGGCAAGTTGGCCGGATCCGTGGGGTTGTAATCAAAGACGCCCAGGCTGGTGAAGACCGTGGGATTCGACACCGTGGAATAGAGCACCTCATATTTCTGCTCATTGCGGCCCGCGTCACCCCAGCCACCGTAGACGGTGATATTGGTGACATCATAACCGTAGGTGGAGTTCGCGAGCGTGTAGGTGATGTAATCACCGGCGCCAGCGGCACCGCAGCTGCACTGGCCAAAATTGCCACCGACATTGACCCAGTAGGTCAAATAACCGCCCGATCCGTCGGACAACACGGACGGGTTGCCATTCATGGGACCGGGACCAGTGCCATAAGCCGACACTGTCATGTCAAAATTACTCGAGCCGGGATAGGAAGTCCCCTGAATACCGGGCAGGGCATTCGTTTGGAAACCGTTGATCAAGTCGTTGGCCGTGTCCACGGTCCAGGTGGGGGTGAAGTTCGTGCTGGTGTTCACCGGACTGAGGGCTCCCAGACCGAGTTGTTCGGAATATTTCAGGACGATGTTGCCCACCGCCGTCGGCGTGCTATTAACCACCAATTGGGCCGCCGAACTGAACGTGGGCGCGGCCGCACCGTTGGTGGCATTCACCGCTTCGAGCGTGTAGGTGCCGGCGTTGGCAGATTGCACGTTGTTCAGGGTCAGCGTGGAGTTCGTCTGACCGGCCAGGACATTGGTAACACCACCGCTGATCATGAGCCATTGCAGGTTGGCCGGCGGAAAATTGCTGTAGGTGGCCGTGAAAACAACCTGGTCACCCGCGATGGTCGCGGCATAGGAAGGCAAAGTGTCCTGAACGAGTGCCGGCGACGGCGGCGGCGGCGGTGAAGCCGTGTCATGACCCTGCACCACGATTTCAGAATAACCTTGGTAGGCATTGTTGAAGCCGCTCGCGTTGGGCGGGCTGGAAAAGTCGAATTTGATCTTGGCCACACCCTGCGCCAAGGCACTGCCGTCGTTCATGGCAATCGCCACCCGGTTGGCCGGGGCGCCGCTGACCGAGGGCAGATAATAAACGGTGGTGATGGGCACGAAGGTGGTGGGTGCCGCGATGGTGGCATAGGAGACAATGTAATACTGACCGTCACGGCCACCATCACCCCAGCCGCTGTAGGTGACAATGTTGGTGATGTCCGACCCATTGATCAGGTTATTGGTCAGCGTATAGATGATGGAGGTACCACCATTGGCACCGCAGGTCGCAAAGCCGCCAATCGTACCGGAATGACCGATGGCGCCATCGGTCAACTTCGAAGTGCCGCCGGCACTCTCCTGAGTGAAATTGCCATTGGCAGTGGAGGGACTCAAGCCCAGCAGCAAGTCCGGCGTTTCCGCCGTCCAAGTAGGCGTGAACGGACTGGTACCACTTTGATTGGAATAGGTGATCGAAACCGCCGGCACCGGCACCGTCGCCACTGTTCCGCCCACCGTAATGGCCGCCAGACCGCAATAGCCATTCTCCACGCCCGGCCAGTTCAAAATGAATTGCAGGGCGTAAACATTATTGGCGATCGCCCCGCCGGAGGCATTTTTGATGACCGCCTGGATGGCGTCCGCCGTGTTGGCGGCAATAGAAGGATTACTATTGACGTAGGCCAGATAGTTAAACTGGGTCGGATTGGCCACGGTGGAATAAAAAACCGCATAGGCCTGCTGATCGCGACCGCTATTGGCCCAACCGCCGTAGACGGAAATATTGGTGACGTTATAGCCGTAAGTGTTTGCTGGAAGCGTATATACAAGCGATGACCCCGCCGAACTGCCGTTGCCGTAGGTCACATAATTCGTGCTGGTCGTGGTGCTCGGCTGGATGATGCCAATGGTCAGATTCGTATTAACCGTCAGGGAGTTGACATTGCGGCCGGCGATTTCCAGGCTCCAATTGCCGGGAGCCGAGGTGGGCGTCAACCCGTGAATCAGGCTGTCGGCCTGATCAACCACCCAGGCAGAGCCGGTGGGGGTGAAGGGCCAGGTACTGGCGGTACCGGTCTGATTAGCCGTCGTGACGGTCACCTGCGCCGAGGCGTAACCGGCAAATAGCAGTAAAGCACCGCAGGCAAGGCTGGCGGATATTTTACGTTTGAGCTGTGGAGGGTTGTTCATAGCAGTTCTGATTTTCTGGTTGGTTGATTGGTTGGGTCGTTGCCAGGGTTGTTTGCAGTTTGGACAGGTTTGATTGCGGACAGGGGCATGCTGATTGATCAGTTTTTAGTCAAGGCGGTGAACGCCGTTGCAAACGGATGACATTCCATCTGGGTACTGCATTTGTTGTAATGGATAAATGTACTATACTCGCAATCACCCTTTCGCATATCCCCAAACATGGTGAAGACCCCCCTACCGAAATAGGTGATGGTTCCCAGAACACTACTTTCAAGCCTCCTTTGCCCTTGGTATAGGGGGAGATATATTAGATTTATTGAAGCGGGTGACGATAGAAAGGCACTTCATTCGAATAGGTTGCGTTGATGGTCATCCGCCGGACGCCTGGTTGGTGACAGCGGAGCCGGCGACCGCCACCCATTTACCCCGATAGGCCAGGCAGAGGAATGAAGTGAAAGAAGGTCCACCAACCTTGCCTAACATCCAGGTATTTGCCATCGAACTGGAATGATTGGGAAGAATCGCTTCTGGAAAGTCCCCTGGCATCAAACGACGCCCTCATACGGAGTTACTTCAAATGTCCAAGACACCAGCCAGCCAATTTATTCCAGGCTGAAACCAAACAAGGCAAAAGCCCGGGGACTTGCGTCCCCGGGCTGCCTGACTGCTTACTAAACCCAACTAACCCAACCGTCTCACGGCAGCCGCAGCCGGAAGAAGCTGGCCGGGACTGACCCGACCGGAATGCTGTTCGTGAAGGCACCCACGCCATTCAAGGTGCCGGTGCTGTTGGTCACCCAAACCGGGGCCGCCAGGTTGGTGGTGCTCAACCAGGTATAACCCGCCCACGGCGTACCGCCGGTGCCGGTCAGAATCAGGTTGCCACCCGACAAGGTTGCCTTGCCCAAAACCGGCGAAGTCACAACAGTTGAAGGCAGATTGGTGCCCTGCAACACGATTTCCGAATAGCCAGACCAGCCATAGTCCTGCTGCCCTTGCGGAGTGAAGTCAAACTTCACCGCGGCCACATTGGTGGCCAGCATGGCCTGGCCCAGTGCCGGGGAAATCTGCACCCGGTTACCCGTCGCGCGGCCGTCATGCGGCACAAACGGATTGTAGGCCACACTGGCCAGCGGGATGAATGTGGAAGGAGCCGCCAGGGTCGAATAGCTCACGTTGTAGAACTGACCGTCGCGGCCGTAATCGTGCCACAGCGAGTAAACCACGATGTTGGTCAGGTTCCAGCCGTTGCCGGTTCCGAAGATGATCCAGGGAACCGCCGTGCCGTCGTCACCGCAGCTGGCACCGTATTGATAGCCGAAGCCAATCGCGCCATCGGTCAGGTTGGTTACATTGCAACCCTCTTCCGTGAAGACGCCGGTTCCGTGGCTGCTGGGCAGCTGATTGGCGATCAGGTTGGGGGTTTCGACGGTCCAGTCAAAGGTGTATTCCTCGTGCTGCAGGGTAATCACCGGCCCGGCGGGCGGCGCACTCGCCGAAGGCGTACCGGACACATTGAGCTGGCTGATGCCGGAATACCCGTTCGGGATGCCTTGCGGCCACTCAAAGTTGAACTGGATGGCGTAAACGTTACTGGCGAGCAGGCCAGCGGCCGGGGTAATCGTCGCCCGGATTTCAGATTTGGAGCCCAGCGTGGGGGTATTGGTAACCACCGCGAGAGGGAGGAAGACGGTTGGGTTCGCCACCGTGGAATAAGTGATGGTGGCCCAATCGGCATTCCGGCCATCGTTATTCCAGCCACTGGCCACGAGAATGCCCGTGAGGTCATAACCATTGGCGTTGGCCGGCAGCGTGTAGGTGACATACTGGCCGGCGGTCGGTCCGCAAGTGGCAAAGGCGTAATGGGAGCCGGTGTCAACCACGGTTCCGTAGTCCCCATCCGTCAGGGCCGGCAACCCGCCAGCCAAATTCTGGCTGACCGGATTACTATCCGGATCGTTGAAATTACCCGGACCGTAGTCACTCGGCGTAGCCCCGCTGATCAAGCTCGCGGCAAACGCCGAAGTATCCCAGGTAGGGGTGAAGCTGGCGGCATCTGACGCCTGATTGGCATAGGCGACAATCGTATTGCCAATGGCCGCCGGCGCCGGGTGAACGATGAGCGTACAACCACGCGTCACCGAAGTGCCTGCTCCGTTGATCGCCTTGAGACGGTAGCCGCCATTGGTGGCCGTGTCGGTGAGCTGCAGGTTGTTCAAGGTCAGCGTCGAGCTGGTGGCTCCGGAGATATCGGTTCCGTTCTTCTGCCATTGATAACTGGTGGCCCCGCTAAAGCCCGCTTGCAGCGTGACCGAACTGCCCACCACATCTTCCGCCTTGAGCGGAGTGATGTCCTGAGTCAAGACCGCCACCGGCGCTGAGTGCGTGCCGGCAATGGTGATTTCGGAGTAACCTTCCCAGCCATTCTTGGGCTGGGAACCTTGCAGGTTCCAATTGATCTGAACCGCCGCCACATTTTGCGCCAGCACGCCCGTCGCGGGAGTGAGCATCACGCGGGTGGCGTTTGGTTCGGAGCTCGAAAACGCGGGGTTGTAGTCAAACGTGCCAATGCTGCTGAAGGTCGTGGGAGCAGCCACGGTGGAATAAAGCACCTGATATTTCTGCTCATTGCGACCGTCGTCCGACCAGCCGCCATAGACCACGATATTTGTCAGGTCAAAGCCATTGGTCGCCACGCTCGTATCCAAGTTATAGGTCATGCTGAGACCGGCGCTGCTGCCCGGTCCACAGCTGACCATGCCGAACTTGACATTGGTCAGATTGCCGTCGGCCAAAATGGTCGGGTCGCCGTAAAGTTGGGTATCGACCCCAAAATTACCCGCCCCGGCCGTCGCCGTGCCCGGATTGCCGGATCCATCCGTGGGATATCCGAAAATCAAGTCCGTGTTGGTGGCCATGAGCCAGGCGGGATAGTAAGTCGCCGGACCGGATTGACCACTATTCTCCTGAACCACATTGCCCACCGTGGCTGGCGTGCCGACCACGAGGGTCGCCACCGGGCTGTACGCGATGGCTGCGCTATTGGTCGCATTGATGGCTTCCAGCAGATAATTGCCGGAATTGGTCAGTTGCACATTGTTGAGGGACAGCGTCGAGGTGGTGACTCCGCCGCTGGAAACATTGACCACGCCGGTGTTGATCAGATTGGTCGTGCCGGAGGCAATCTGCACCCATTGCACGGCGCCCGCCACGTCATTGCTGTAGGCCGCCGTGAAGACCACCTGATCGCCCACGAAGGTCTCGGCATGAGACGGCAGAATGGTTTGGACCAAGGTGGCCGTCGGCGCGCCGGTCGTCAGGCGGACATTGTCAAACGCCGCCTGATAGGTGCCGGCCGGAGGGACGCCCAGCACAATGGTGAGATCCCCGCTCACCGAAGCCCCGGTGGTGAAGGTGACCGAATAGTCCTGCCAGGTGCCCGGTGTGGTCGGATAACCGGTGGTGGCTGCCAGCACCGTGCCGGTGTTGTCGGTGCCATTAACGAGGGAAATATCGCCCGGCGACCAGTTGCCGGTTCCGCCCGGACCATTGTCATCGCGGCGGCCGACCGCAACCGTAAGGGTATAGGTGGTGTTGGGCTGCAAGGCGCCCACATCCTGATAGGCACCGGTGTCGCCACTATCGCCCGGTCCCGTATTCACCGCATAATATTGGGTGCCATCGGGAACAATAGCCGGGGAATAGGCACCGGTATCGGTTGCCACGGTCGACCAGTCGCCATTAAAGGATGTCCATTGCACGGGGATTGCCCCGTTGCCGAAAGCCGGCGTGGATCCATTTTCAAAGCTGAAATTGTTGACAGTGACAATGTTCGCGGCGCTGATCACCACCCCGGTGGAGCTCGTGATGGAACCGGCGGTGTTGGTGATGACGACATGATAAGAACTGGTGCCAGCCACCGAAGTGAACGAGTAGCTGTTGGTGGTCGCACCGCTGATCGGGCCGCTTTGATTATACCACTGATAGTTTAAGGGCGTACCCGTGGCGGCAACGGACATAGTTATCGGCGTGCCCGTGACCACTTCCGACCGGCGCGGATTGAGATCCGTGACCAAGTTGGGCGCGATGACCGCCGGCACCGTCCCCGAAAGGGTCAGGTTGTCAATGCCGCCGAGTTCGTTGCCATCGGCGCGGAAACCGAGCTTCAGCCCCGAGCTGCTCAACTGACTCAAGCTGACCGTACCGAGCGTGGTTGCGCCACTCATTACCGTGACTTTTGAGCCGTTGCCAGTGAAAGCCGAGCCCGTTCCGGCGTTATCCGTGAAGATAAACGTCATATGATTGTCCGGCGCAAAACCGCCATTGTTCCAGCCAGAAGGGGTAATACCGCCACCGTTCTGGAACAGCTGCAAGCCGCCATCCGACTGCCGCAAAAAGCCGAATTCGCCCGACCCAACGATGGGAAAAAAGCTGTTGGGCACATGGCACAAGCCAAGGGCCAGCCAATCGTTATTACTCACATACATGTCCAATTCAACCTTCAACGGCCCGGTGGAGATAACCGGAATGTCCAGGTCGCTGTAAAAATAGCCGTTGAATGCGGTAAGCACATAGCCGCTGTTGGCCGCGCCAAATGGCTGACCGACACCGGTACCACTGTTGCCAATCTGATGGTGCCAGTCGCCAGGAGTATAATTGAAGGGGGCCAGCAAGCCGCTCTGGCGATCAACCAGATCCACATTCAGATTGTTATTGTTTTCCGGATCGAGTCCATAAACCGCGTTGAAGTTATCATGGAAGAGGACCGGCAGGGCAGGCGCAGCGGGCAATGTGCCAGATATGATCAGGTTGTCGATGCCGCCATAGCGGTTATCGTTACTGAAACCGAGCCGGAGACCCGTGCTGCTCAACTGGCTCAAGGTAAGGGTGACGCTAAACGAGGTGGTCACATTCGAAATCGTGACTTGCGAGCCGTTCCCGACGAAGGCGGAGCCGGTTCCCGCCGTATCAGCGAAGGTGAAAATGAAAGTGCCGTCCCCGGTAAACCCGGCGCCGGAATAGGCGCCGCCGGTGATTTCGCCGCCGTTTTGGAACACCTGGAAACCGCCATTGGCCCGCTTGAGCAAGCCGAATTCACCGCCCCCGGCGATCGGGAACGTATTGCCCGGTGATCTTAAGGTGAACCCCATCCATTCGGTTTGGTCAGAACTGCCGCCATCCGCGCCATTATTATACATGTCCACTTGAATGGTCAGCGGCCCGGTGGAAACCTTGGCGATGTCCAGATCGCTTTGAAAAGACCCGCCGGCGAGGAGGATATATCCACCATCCGCAGGGTTGGGTTGGCCGACATCCGTGGTCGTGTTGCCGATCTGATGTTGACTGCCACTTAACGTATAGGTGGAGAAGAAACCCGAGCTGACGGAAGCCAGCGGACCCGTCTGACGGCCGGCGGCAATGCCTTGGTTGACATCCTGGTTGTTCACCCCACCTGAGGGAAGGGTAAAGGTGTCCGTAAGCAGGACGGCCGCTGAGGCAGCCTGAGCCATCGCCGCCATGGAGGCGGCAATAAGCAGACTATGCAATTTGTTTTTCATAATTATGATATTTCGTGGGGGAGCGCGGGGTCAGGGGTTTGGTGTTGCGTCTGGTCTTTTTGGATTGGAGTTGTGGAGCTTCTTGTCTGCGGTCTGCAAATAATGAAAGTTAATATGGCGTTTGAGCGATTAAATATATGACAGCGGGTATGAGCCCGGCAGGGTTTACATTTATTTGTATTGGATTCATCCACTATACAAGCAATCGCCCATCCGCATATACCCAATGTTGGTGAAGACGACACTACCGAAATAGGGGATGGTCGCCGGAGCGCCTTTTTACCACCTCAATCACCCTTGAATTGGGCAATTCATGGACATTTATTGAAACCAGAGGCGGTAAAAGACACTGCCATTGCCGGGGTTGATGGGGAAAGACAACTGGTTGGTCACGGAGGAGCCAGCCACATCGACCCAGTTGGTTCCCAGCCCTTGAGCCAGACTGTTCGTCTGGACCTGCAACCGCCAGCCGAGGTGGTCGCCGGGCCAGCTTAAGGTCAGCAAATTGCCCATCGACAACTGCGACAGCAGTACGGGCGACGCCGTTGAGACCACGGACAGGGTCCCGTTGTTCACCAGGTTATTGGCCCAGGCATTGGGCGTGACGCTGGGCAGGTTCACGGTCGTAAACCCGCTGACTGGCTGATTGAACAACTGGAAGATGTCCCCGGCCTGCAACGCCGGGCCCAGATTGCTCACCGTCAGCGTGCCCCCGGCGGTGATGGCCCCCACCCCGCTCACCAGCCGGTCATTCGGCACCCCGTTGGTCCGGTTCAGTTCCATCACCAGCAGTCCGTTCAACACGATGTTGCTTTGCACATTCAGCGTACCGATGCCATCGCCCGGATTAAGGGTCGAACCGGCCTGCGCCGCCAGCTTGCCCTTCAAGGTCCCACTGCCCTTCAAGGTTTTTCCGCTGTTCAAGGTCAAGGTCTGGTCGGCGCGACCGGTCACATCCAGCGTTGCCCCATTCGATACCGCAATCAGCGTGCTCGCACCGACTGAGCCCGGTTCTACCAGCGCGAGCGTGCCGGCATTGACGGTCGTACTCCCGGTATAGATATCCGCCACGTTCAAGGACAATGTCCCACTGCCCAACTGTACCACCGAGCCGGTGCCGGAAATTAGGTTGCTCACAGTCACCACATCCGTGCGTTTAAAGGCCAACACAGCATTATTGGTCAAAGCGCCGGATCCCAAACTGCCGTTGGTATCACTGTTGCCTACCTCCACGGTGCCGCCGTTGATCTGCAGGCTGGAGAAACTATTCGCCCCGCCGTTATCCAACATCAACGTGCCGGTGCCATTCTTGATCAGGCTGCCGCTGGTGACGCCGAAGCTGCCGGCCAGCACATAGGTCTTGGTCGAATTATTGGTAAGCACCGTGGGCGAATGATTACCTGTCAGCGTCACCGTGATCGGACTGCTGCCGGTCGCGCTGTCGTCCAACGCCACCAGATTATTTTCCTGGTAACTGGTGACGGCGCCGCCGGGCAGCGTCTTCCAATTTAGAGTGCTCGTGTCCCAATTGCCGCTCGCGACCGCCCATTTCACCGGCTGCGGTGTGGGCACGCCGGCCAGCAGGATTTCTGTATACCCGCAATAGCCGTTCTCCGAGGTCGGATTGGTGAAGTCAAACTTCACCGCCGCCACATTCGTCGCCAGCGCGCCGCTGGCCGCCGTCAGGGTCGCCCGGGTGGCCGACTGCGCATTGGCCGCATTCGCCGGATTGTAATTAACGCTGCCCAAAGAGATGAAGGTCGCCGGTGCCGCCACGGTCGAGTAGTAAACGGTGTAAGCTTGCTGATCGCGTCCGCCGTCCGCCCAACCGCCGTAAACGGTAAGGTTCGTCAAACTAAAGCCGCTGGCCGAACCGGTCAGGGTGTATATCACCGTGGCCCCTGCCCCGCCACTGTTGCCACAGGTCACATAGTTGATGCTGGTGGTATAGCCCGAGGTGGCGCTGATCTGGGTAATCGAACCATTGCCGCCATCGGTCAGGGAGCCGACGTTCCGCCCCGGAACTTCCAGCGTGAAACTCCCGCTCGTGCTGCTTGGCGACTGGCCGGCAATCAGGCTGTTATTCGTCACCACTGTCCACGTGGGTGTAAAGGTGCCGCTGCCCGTGCCAGTTTGCGCGGCCAGCGAAGTGATGACATTGTTTACCGCCGCCGGCACACTCGAAACCGTCAGCGCCCCGGGTGAACTGACCGCCACGCCGTAGGTATTGGTGGCCCGCAACTGGTAGCTCGCCGTGTTGGCCAGTTGCAGGTTGGTCAGCGTGAGGATCGAATTCGTCGCCCCCGCCACATTGTTAGTCACCCCGCCACTGATCTTCTGCCACTGGTAGGCCAGCCCAACACCGGAAAAGGCCGCCGTAAAGGTCACCTGGCCGCCCACGACATCCGCCGCCGTCACCGGCAGCGTGTTCTGGGTCACGGCCGGGTAGATGGATGTGCCATATACGGAAATTTCCGAGTACCCACAATAGCCGTTCTCCGGCGCCGGCGTGGTGAAATCAAACATCAGGGCGGCCACGTTGGTGGCCAGCGGACCACCGGTGGCGGCGCTGAATGTCGCCCGCGTGGCGGACTGGACCGCACTGGGATTGGCCGGATTGTAATTGGCGCTCGCCAGCCAGATGAAATTGGTCGGTGCTGCCACGGTGGCATAATAAACGGTATAGGCCTGCTGATCCCGCCCTGCATCGCCCCAACCTCCATAAACCACGATGTTCGACACATTGTAGCCGCCGACGGCATTGCCCAGGCTATAAGTAACCGACTGGCCGGCGCTCGAACCGCAACTGACCTCGGTGGTGCTGCCACCACCATTCGGCAGCGTGCCGAAACTGCCGTCAGTAAGCATGGTGACGTTCTGCCCAAAACTGCCACTGCCCACGCTACTGGGGGACTGTCCAATGAGCAGACTTCCCGGCGCCACCGTCCAGGTGGGGGTAAAGGTTGGGCTCGCACTGCCAAGACCCGTCTGGGCCGCAAAGGCGGCGATGACATTGGTGACCGCAGCCGGCAGGTTGGAAATCACGAGCGGACTGGCGGCGCTTACCGCCGCCCCCCATACGTTCGACGCCAGCAGACGGTAGTAAGCCGCATCGCCCAATTGGAGATTGGTCAGCGTCAGCATCGAATTGGTCGCCCCTGCAACGTTGCTCAGCAAACCGCCGGTGATTTTCTGCCACTGATACGTGATCGGATTGGTGCTGGTAAAGGCGGCCATGAACGTGACCTGGCTGCCCACGACATCCGCCGCGGTGGCGGGCAATGTGTCGGTCAACACGGCCGGGGTCACTGGAGTGATGAGCGGCGGATTGAAACTCAGATTGTCAATGAACACGGTATTGTCGCCACCGGCCAGATCGGTCCCGACAAAGGCCAGGGTGTGCATCGCCGCCGTCGCCGTGAAGCTGGCGGTGTAGGTTGTGTAGCTGGACGAGCCCGGATTGTTGGTCTTGATCACCGCACCATCAATGGTGACGTTCCACGATTCACCCCCATTTTGCACGGTGCTCCGCTGGGCCGCCGAGTATGTAATGGTGTAGTTGGTTCCCGGCACAAAACCCGACAGCGTTTGGCTGATGTTCCCGTAACCTTGCAGCAAGGCCGCTTGCGTGCCCTCCGGCGCATTGGCATTGCCAAAGCCGCTGCCGTTGGCCGCTATGCCTGAACCGCTGGTGCCATCGCTGCCGGTAAAGGTCCAGGACCCGCCAGTCGGATTATAGGAATAATTACCCGAGCCCAGGCTGGGCGTTTCAAAACCCAAATTCAGCGTGCGATTGATGATGGTCAGGTTGATGGGGCTGGAATCCGCCGTGCTGCCATTGTTAAACAGCACCCGGGCGATCACGCTATGACTGCCCCCGCTGGGATTCACCCAGGCGAGCGTGTAAGGGGAAGCGCTAATCAGGCCGAGCGACGTGATGTTGTCGGCAATAAATTGTACACCGTTAATGACGTTGCCATTGGTGGTCACCGTCGCCGTCAGATACAGCGGAGCCGTCGCCGGGAAAACGGCATTGTTCGTCGGGCTGGTCAAGGCCACCGCCGCGGCCACCGGTTGTATCGTTGAAATGATGCCGACGTTGTCGAGGAAGACCGTATTGTCCCCGCCCGCAAGGTCCGTTCCCGCAAGGTCCGTTCCCGCAAAAGTCAGCGTATGCGTGGCGGCGGTAGCTACAAAACTGATCGTATACGTCGTATAGCCGGTACTTCCTGGACTGTTGGACTGGATGACATTGCTGTCGATCTTCACGTTCCACGATTCGCCGCCAGCATTGGCCGTACGTTGCGCCGCCGAATAACTCAGCGTGTACGTTTTGCCCGGAGTGAAACCGGTTAGCGTTTGCGAAATCGTCCCATATTCCTGGATAAAAGCCGCCTGTGTTCCCAGGGGCGCACCGGGGTTACCGAAGCCGCTGCCATTGGCAAGGATGCCAGAGCCGCTGGGACTCCCGCCACTGAAAGCCCAGGATCCGCCCGCGGGGTTATATGAATAGGCGCCCACGCTGGGCGTCTCAAAGCTGAAATTCAAAATCGTCGGCGTCGCAATACTCACCTGCACGTTGTCGATGAATACCGTGTTATCGCCGCCGGCCAGATCGGTCCCGACAAAGGTCAGCGTATGGGCCGTGGCCGACGCCGTGAACGTGGCGGTGTACATCGTATAACTGCTTCCGCCCGGGGAGTTGGACTGGATGACCGTATTATCAATCATCACATTCCACGATTCGCTGTTGCCCGGGCGCTGCGCAGCCGCGTAGCGGATTTGATACGTTGTTCCCGGCACAAACCCGGACAAGGTCTGGGAGATGGTTCCGTAAGATTGCACGAACGCGGCTTGCGTTCCTTCCGGCGAACTGGGATTGCTGAAGCCGCTGCCGTTGCCGAGAATGCCCGCCCCGTTGCCACTTCCGCCGCTGAATGTCCAGACGGCACCGACCGGATTGTATTGATAATTGGCCCCAATGCCGGGGGTTTCAAAACTAAAATTCGCCACCGCCTGAGCCAGGGCGCTGACCTCCGCCGAGTTCGCACTTTCGCCATTCGTGTTCACCGCTGATACCACGTAGTAATACGTCGTCCCGTTGGTCAGGCCGCTGTCCACGTATGCGGTGCCGCCCAGACTGGCGATCGTCGTATAAGGGCCGCCATGCTTGGTGGAACGCTTTACATTATAGCTGGCGGCGCTCAGCCCGCCTCCCCAGGAGAGATCAATCCGCAGTCCGGTGTCCGGCGTGGCCGTTACATAGGCTGGCACCGGCGGATACAATTGTTGTACCGCGATCACCACCCGCCGGTTCAATTCCGTCAGCGCCGGATTATTCACGTTGGTGATGTTCATGAACACTTCAAATTGCGCCGCGTACAGCGTCGTGTTCGTCGCCAGCTGGTAGTAGTCCAGCAATGCGTTGTTCGCCACCCGCACCACGCCCGAATTGTCCACCGAAAAGGTTGCGCCGGTATTTCCGCCCACAATCGCATACCCCAGCGGACTGCTGTTGGTATTGACCGCCACCACGGTGCCAACCGTCGTGTTATTGGTCGCGTGTTCGGCCACCGTCAACCGCGTCGGCAGACGCGCGCCCGCGATACTGCCGGTGATCGAATAATAGCCCAGGCTCGCATAGCTCGAAAAACCGGTGGTGACCGGATCATTCCGTCCAGCCCCCGTGACGCGGAACGTATACGTTCCCGCCGGCAGGTTGGTGGTGATACTGGCTGAAATCACCGTCTGCGGATTATTGCTCGCAATGATCGTATCCGTCGCATCCGCCAATGTGGCCATCACCGCGAGATCAGCCCAGTCGCCCACCGGATTGGCTGTCAGTGTCACCGTTCCGCCCGCGGTCGTAAATTGAAAGGCATCCGTGTCGTCGGTGCGCTCAATCACGCCTTCGGCGAACGCAGTATAATTGGTGTAAACCTCCAGATAACGCGACGTCGCCAGCGTGCCGCCGGTGTCGTCGGCCCGGTAGGTGACATTGTTGTTGGCGGTGGCGATGATGTTCAGCTGATCCTGCAGATTGCTCGCGTACTGAAACTCACCATGCGAGAACGTGGTCACATTATCATAATAGGCCGCCCCCATGATGGGCGCCCAGCTGGTGGCCCCGGAACCCTGGCCAGCGTAGTATTCGTTATGGGTGGTGCCGTTGGTGCCGTTGGGAATTTCCTGGGTTTCATGGCTCAAGCCCAGGGTGTGCCCCGGCTCATGCGCCCCCACTTCCGCTGCCGGTTTGCCGACATAATAGACCGACCAGCAAACCGTGTCGCTGCCCCAGTTCCAGGACCCTTCATACGCCACCCCCGCCGCCGTAATGGGCGTGGTGGTGAAACAGCAGCGCTGCCGGCTAGCCGCCGGCGCTGCCGCATATACCCGGAAATCGGTGGTCACATTGATGTTGAATGGCAGATAATCTTCCGCCACCCGCTTCCAGATATCCTTGATGGTGCCGTTGTCCACGGGCGGACGCGCATAATTGACGCCGCCCCAGCTCGCCGTATAGCCGCCGGCAAAATCCAGCAGCAGCACCGCCGGGGAACCGGGATAACTTTGCAAGGAAACAATGTTGCTGTTATTGTTCGGCACATAATAGGCAACCTGATCGGGGCGCAGCGGAATGAGATTTTCGGTTCCATTGGTCGCGGCCGCCACCGGGGCTGCCGCCGGCAGTTTCGCCGGATCAACCGCCGGCAAATCCATGCAGATGACTTCATCCAGCCGCCGCTTCCATAATTCCGGCGCGCCGGCCAGACCGGTCGGTTCGATGCGATAAGCCGTCTTGCTCGCCGGAAATTCCACCACCCCCACCGCGCTGCCCGCCTTCCCGCCCACCGGCGGGGTCAGGAAGAAAAACTTCCCGGTTTCCGGAGCCGTCAGCACGCCGGACACATAAGAAACCTGACCACCCTCGTTTTGAATGATTTTAACATCTCCCTGCGCCAGCACGCCGCCGGTCAGTTCAAATTGCACCGGATCACCCACCTTGGCCGTTTGAAAGGTCTTAATATAGTCAGCCTCCCACGGCCGTTTGGCTTTGCCGGGTTCATGCAAACCCGCTGCATAAGGGTTCACAGATAAATCCATTTCGCGGGACACGGGCAGGTTGGTGCCGGCGTTGGCCAAAGAAGTTGACATTTTGCCGACCCCGGTTGTATTCGGCCCTGGCACTGTGGTGCTGACTGTCGGCCGGGCCGCAGGTGAGGCCGACCCGCGAACCGCCAGCTGGCGCTGCCGCCAAACTATGGCACCAACACAAAGTGCCACGAACAGGCCGAAAATTAACAATTTCTTCATAGGTGCAAGGTCATCCGCAAATACAACAAACTTAACCAGCTGCGCCATCGTTGCCGACGGAAAGCGAGCCGAGTGCCGGTTCTGGGTTTGGAGTTGGTTCTCCTAGATTATCGCTTTAACCCGTTTCCACCTATCCCCAAACACGGTAAAACCCCATCACCGAAACGGGTGATGGTGCAGCCAACAATTGGGGGAGCCTGACTGAACATGATGAGTGGCTTGGTGATGAGACAAAAAGCTGCCTGCCCGGGCTGGCTGAAGCCCTAACAATGCAGTTAAAAAACATTCTTAACCACGGATGGGCACAGATAATCACGGATGCGAACGCATTACCAGACCTGCAAACCGGCCAACCACATAATGCCCGATGCCCATCGTCCAAAAAACCACCGCTGACACGGTATTAATCTGGGTTCATCCGTGTCCATCCGTGGTTGAACTGCATGGTTACGGCCGAAGCGGATTCAAATAAAGCGGGTCCCGCCGCTGGCACGGACGGGACCCGATGTTATCAGCCATTACTGTGCGCCGGACGCCAATCCCAAGTAGGATCGACGCTTCGCCGCTCAGGGATAAACCAGCCGGTAGAACTCGGTCGGCTTCGTGGGATCAATCGTGATATTGGTCTGGTTGATGCCCGCTGAACCCGAAACTGTCGTCCAATCGTTGGTATCCATGCTGATACCGGCACTCAGATGATTGGTCTGCACCAGCAACCGCCAGCCCAGATGGTCGGCCGGCCAGGACAATGACAATGTGCTGCCATTGACGGTGGCCACGATATTCGTCGGCGTGGTGTTGACGGAAGCCCCCACCTGGATACTGCCATCCACGGTGAGTCCGGCAGTATTCCACGCCAGTCCGCTGCCCAAAGCCGGCAGATTCAGGGTGCTGAAACTTCCCGCATAACCGGTGGAAGCAAAGAGCGTGAGCTTGTCGCCGCTGACCAGCGGAGCTCCCGAGGCGGTCACGGTCAGCGTGCCACCATAGGTTACGCCTTGCAGCCCCAGCACATTGTCATTCGTCAGTACCCCGCCGGTTTTGCTCGCGCGCAGAACCACCGAGCCGCTGGATACCGCGAGTGAATTGTTAATCACCAGCGTCCCAATCCCGGTGGTCGTACCGGCACCCAGCGTGCCGCCCGATACCGTGACATCGCCACCGATACTGCCGACACCGCACAAGATCCCACCGCTGACGGTCACCTCACCGTTGGCGATCGAGCCATCCACTTCCAAAGTTCCATTGCTGACCACCGTGGAACCGGAATAAGTATTCGCGGCGGTCAGAACCATGACCCCCGCCCCGGATTTGGCTATCCCGACGCCCGGCAGGAAGTTGTTGATCAAGGCGCTGACCAGCAAATCTGGCGACGCCGTGCCGGCAGCCACGTTGAAAGGAATCAGGTTGTTCGACTGCGCGTTGCGCGTGTAGATCGTGCCAGAGATAACCGAGGTCACGTTGGTTGCAATCGTATTATTGACCCAGCCGCCACCCATGGTGAAGTGCGACCCTGCCCCGCTCGCCGCCAGTGTGCCGCCCATAAGGTTGACGTTAATTCCCCAGCCCATGTCGCCACTCGTCGTGCTGTTGAACGTGCCGCCGATGATGTTGAGGTTGGTCACCCAAGCCGTGCCGGTGTAGCCCAAGGCATTGGTGGCCACCGCTGTGACGGATGCCCCCGGGTTGATGGTCAAAGTCCGGCTCGAAAGCTCGCCGCTCGCACCACCGATGGTCAACGTCAGATTGCCGGCATTCACAATGGTGTTGCCGGTGTAGGTTTCCGCGCCGTTCAGAACCAGCGTGCCGGCCCCCGCCTTAATCAGGCCATTGGTGCCAGCCATGGGCGTTGCCACCGTGACGCTCTGGTCATTCACCACGATGGACGGTACCGCGACACCGGCATCCAGGGTTAGCGGACCGCTGCCGTTCAACGACCAGCCATAGGCGTTGCCTTGATCACCAAACACCAGCGAGCCGATGGTTTCCGGACTGCCCACCAGTACGGTGGTGTTGGCCGTCATTGTTAGCGTGCTGAAATCAGCCGTCACGCCGCTGCCGTTGCCGACCGCGCCAACGTTCCAGTTGGCCGGCACCGCCCAGGCTCCGCCCGCCGAATTGGTCCAGACCGCCGAGGGAATCGTTACGTACGTCGCGCTGGAAAGCAGGCTGGGCGAACTCGTCGAGTTGGTCGCATACGCCTTGATGGTTTCGGTCGTGCTCACGGGCACGATAAGGCCCGTGATCGGGCTGGCGCCATGCAGGCTTGCGGACGTCGGCGTGCTGCCGTCCGTGGTGTAGAAGATGGTCGAGCCGGCATCCGAGGAAATCGAGACCGTCACCGAACCGACATAACTGCCACCGGGCGGACTGAATACCGGCGTGCCCGTGCCACCAATCACCCGGATGCTCCCATTGGCGGCCAGCTGGGACAAATCCCAGCTCAACCCGCCCGCGAGCGCCGGCAGGCTGGTGCTGGCAAAAGATCCGCTGTAGATCGTGGCATTGTAGAGCTGGAAGGTGTCGCCGGCCGCCAGCGTGTCACCCGAGGCCGTCACCACCAGTGTGCCGCCAAAATTCAGCTCCGTCATGCCGCGCAGCAAGTCGCTGGTAAAGGTGGACCCGGCCTTGTTGATGCGCATCGCATTGGTGCTGCCGGTCCCCAGCGTAAGCACATTGCTGACCGAGAGCGTCCCCATGTTGGCCAGGGTGCCAGCCATGAGCGTGGCGCCGGACTGGATCGTGGCCGCACCATTGATCGTACCTGTGCCATCCAGGATGCCGCCAATGATCGTGACCGCGCCATTGGCAATCGAACCGTCCACTTCCAGGTTGCCGTCACTGCTGGTCGTAACCCCCGGGTAAATGTTATTGCTGTTCAAAATCAGGCTGCCGGCCCCGGTCTTGGTCAGCGCGAAGGCACTGCCGCCGCCCCAGCCGTCCAGCACCCCGTTCACGATCAGGAATGATCCAGGTGCATTGCTAAATGAGCCGCCGCGCAGCGAAAAATTGGCACCGGCCGGCAGTGAAATATAATTTGTCGTGCCGGGCGCGGTGGTGATGACCGCCGTCGCGTTAAACAAATTATAGCAATCGCCCGCCTGCCCGGCGTTAATCGCCCCGACCGTCAGCCCGGCACCGGCATTCGCCGTGATGGTGCCGTTGATCAGCGTGGTGGGACGGCCCAGGGTTTCGCTGTTGGTATTGATTTCACGCATGGTTCCGCCGTTCAACGTCAGCGCGCGCGCGGCACTGTAGGTATAGCCCAGCCCATCACCGGCAAACAACTGAAGTTCCGCGCCGCTTTCGACCGTCACGGTGGAATTGGACAGTGTCCCGGCCGACCCGCCACCGCCAGTCAGTTGTAGCACGCCATTGCTGACTACCGTCGCGCCCGAGAACGTGCTCGCCGCTGCCAGACTCATGACACCAGCACCAGTCTTGACGATACCGACGCCCGCCGTGGTACCGGCAATCGTGGCATTCACCAGCAAATCCGGCGCGGCCACGCCGCCGCTACCCGCCACATTGAACAGTATCTGGTTGCTCGAATTGCCTTCGCGGGCATTGATCGTACCGTTCAACACCGAACTCACATTAGTGGTCAGTGTGTTGATCACCGTGCCGCCGCCCGCTGCCAGGCGTGCCCCGGTTCCGCTGGCGGCAATGGTTCCACCCATCAGATTAATTTGCAATCCCCAGCCCTGGTCGCCATTGGCGGTAGTGGTGAACGTGGAGCCATAAAGGTTCAGATTTTGCACCCACAAAATTCGCGGATTGGTGGCGTTGGTGTAACCCAGCGCATTCGGCACCGTCGCCATGACCGCCGCTCCCGGATTCACGGTCAAGGTGCCGTCAATGTTTCCCTTGCCAGCGCTATTGGTGGCCAACACCAGGGTGCCAGCGTTGACAACCGTATTGCCGGTGTAGGTGCAAAAGTTGCTGAACACCAGACTGCCGGCGCCCGCCTTGATCAAACCATTGGTACCCGTCAACGGCACCAGGGTCGTGGTCGTCTGGTTGTTCACCGTAATGGTGGGGGAACCGCTGCTGACCGCCAGTGTCAGCGGACCGGCACCGCCGTCGGCGATGTAATAATTATAAGTGTTGCCGGCATCGCCAAAAATCAGGTTTCCGATGGTCGGCGCAAAATCAAGCGTGATGATGGAATCACCGCCCAAGGTCTGGGTGCTGAAATCCGCCGTCACATCCACGCCCCGCCCAACAACGCTGTTCATCCAGTTGCCCGTGCCGAACCAGTTGCCGGAACCGGCAATCCAGGTAGGCACATCAATGGTCGAGAAATCGGCGACAGCGGTTCCGCTGGCACCCTTGCCCGCCTTGGCGGCGTACGCTTGCAGAAACAGGTTCGGGGTATTGACGGGAACCATTACCGTCACCGGACTGGTACCGGACAGCACCGTGCCAGAAGTGGTCGGATCCGTGCTATCCGTGGTGTAATAAATCGTCGCCCCGCTTTCTGAGGTAATCGTCACCGTCAATGCCCCCACATAACCGCCGGCCGTTGGACTAAACACCGGCGTCGCGGTGTTGGCGGAAACTTTGATCGTGCCCGTCGCAGCCAAACCGGACAGATCCCAGACCAGCCCCGCATCCAAGGGCGGCAAGTTCAAGGTGGCAAAAGAACCGGCATAGGTGCTGGCACTGAACAGCGCGAAGCTATCGCCATCCACCAGCGGGCTGCCATCGCTCGTGATATTGGTCACGGTGAGCGTGCCGCCAAAGGTCAGGGCGGTGATCCCCAACAAACTGTCGGACGCGGCATACCCTCCGGTCTTGTTGATCCGCAAATACGTCGTGCCGCCGGCCAGGTTCAGCACATTGTAATTGTACAGCGCCCCGGTGGACGCGGATGTGCCGGCGGCCAGCGTGCCGCCATTCAAGGTAATGACGCCATTGATGGTGCCGGTACCGTCCACCACACCGCCATTGACAGAGACGCCACCGGTGCCGATCAAACCATCCACTTCCAAAGTGCCGTTGCTGACGATCGTGGCCCCGGTATAAGTGCTGGATCCGGTGATCGCCATGGTGCCACTGCCAGTTTTGATCAATTTACCCGCCGTACTGGAGTAATCGCCGGACGCGTTCGCCAAGGGAGCGGAAACGGTGAGGTCGGGGCCGGTCACGCCGGTTGCCGCAACATTGAATACCGTGCCGCTGCCCAGCAGATGGTCGGCCTTGCCATTGTCGGTGCTGATGGTCGAGGCAGCCGCTCCCCCCACCGTGATGCTGCCCAGAAACTGGTAACCCTGATAGCTGCCGCTGTCGCTGGCGGCCTGATCCAGCGTGCCGCCATTCAGGAAAATATTGGGCATCGCATTATAGCGCGTGGAATACATCAGCCCGTTCACCACCAAGGTCGGCAGACTGGTATTCGTCATGTTGGCACCGCCAAAGATATTGTTCACCGTAAAATTCAGCGTCGCGTTACTATTGACCGTGATGCTCCGACCGGCCACCTTCGCCCCCAGATCGGAGGTGGTACTGCCCGCGCCGGTGGTATTCGTCACCGACACCCCGCTGATGGTCAGATTGCCCGTGAAACTGCTGCTGCCGCTGCTCAACATCAATCCGCCGGTGCCGGAAACGGCCAGACCATTGGTGCCGGTGATGGGCGTCGAGATGGTAACACTTTGGTTGCTGACGACAATGCTTGGCACGGTGGCACCCGCATCAACCGTCAACGGACCGGCACCGCTCAGAATCCAACCATAGCTGTTGCCCTGGTCCTCAAACAGCAGGGTACCGATGGTTTCCGGTCCGCTCATCGCAACCGTGGTCACCGCCGGCAGGGTCAGCGTGCTGAAATCAGCTTTCACGCCGCTGCCATTGCCCACCGCCCCGACGTTCCAGTTTCCCGGAATGGACCAACCCCCACCCGCCGTATTCGTCCAGATTGCCGTCGGTACCGTCACATAAGTCGCACTGGCCACCGGACTGGCCGTGGTGCCCGAATTGGTGGCATAGGCCATGATCGTCTCGGTGGTATTCACCGGTATGACAATGCCGCTCACCGGACTGGCGACAGCCGTCCGGGTGCCGGAGGTGGTCGGATCACTGCCATCTGTGGTGTAGATGATTGTCGCGCCCGCATCGGAACTGATCGTGACCGCTACCGAGCCAACATAACCGCCGCCGGGCGGATTAAAACTGGGAGTCGCTGTGCCGGCAATCACCTTGATCGTGCCGTTTACGAGCAACTGCGATTTGTCCCAGCTCAGGCCGACCGCCAAAGCCGGCAGATTGAATGCGGTATAAATGCCGCTGTAGCTGGCCGCATTGAACAGCTGGAACGTGTCCCCGGCCGCCAGCACACTCGCATCCGTGGTAATATTGCTCACCGTCAGGGTGCCGCCAAACGCCAGGCTCGACATACCGTTCAGTTGATCGCAGACGGCAGTTCCGCCGGTTTTGCTGAGGCGCATCACATTCGTGCTGCCGGAACTAAGGGTGAGCGAATTGCTGATCGAAAGCGTGCCCAACACGGCATTCGTACCAGCCATCACCGTACCGCCTGATTGAACAGTGGTGGCGCCATAGACGGTTCCGATGCCATCCAGCGTGGCGCCGCTGCTCACCGTCACCAGATTGGTGCCGGTTGTGCCATCCACCTCCAGCGTGCCGCCATTCACCGCCGTGGGCCCGGTATAAGTATTCGTGGCCGCCAGAATCAACGTGCCCGGCCCGGTCTTGGTGAAGGGAGTGGCGCCGGTGCCGTACTGTTGAACGATGCAGGCCATTGTCAGGGTGCTGTTCGCCTCATTGGTGAAATAGCAGGTGCTTGTGCGCAAACCAAAATGGCCGACACCGGTGATAAGATTCTTTGTTCCCGCCATGGTGCGGATATAGTTTCCGAAGAAATTATAAGCCTCGAGGCTGCCACCTGATACATAGCTGGTCGAAGTGATCGTTCCATTCGTCAGGACAATCGGACGATTCAGCGTCTCCGACTGGGCATTGATTTTCTTGATCGTGCCGCCGTTCGTAATCGCCAGGGCCACACTATAGCCGGACGCATCGCCGACGTTGTAATCCAGCTCCGCTCCGGGCAGCACATAAATTGCCGAGGATGGCACGCAGCCGGCACCGCCGCTGGAGGCCGCGAGCTGCAACGTGCCGGCCTGAACAATCAGTTCGCCAAAAGAGTTGGTTTTGCCCAACGCCAGTGTACCGGGGCCGTTCTTGATAAGAGCGTTGCCGCCGCCGCTAATGATCCCGCCCACCAGCATGTCCACCCCGCCCGACACCGTGCCCAGTGCGTTGGTGATGCCGATGCCCGAATTCCGCAACGAAATGGGCGCGTTGAAATTGGCCAGTGTGCTGCTCGCATAGGTGGTGATGCCGTAACCGGTGCTAAAATTGATTGCTCCGCTCGCCGCCACCACGTTGCCGCCCGTCATGAACCATTGCGTGATAAACGACTCATTCGCACCGCTGGTGTTGGTAAAGTTGCCCCCGTTGATGGTGAGCGTGGAAATACTGACGCCCCCGTTGTAGCCCAAGGCATCACCGGCCGTCGTTACCACCGATCCGCCCGAATTGACCGTCAGCGCCCCTTGAATATTCCCCGTGCCCCCACCCACGTTCAATTGCAGGATGCCCCCGTTTACCGTGGTGCCGCCGGTGTAATTGGCGGCGGTGGCCATTACCAGTTTGCCGCCCCCCGTCTTGATCATCCCCGCCGTGCCGCTCAGCACCTCGCTGTTGGTGGCCATCCCGTTATTGACGGTGATGGTCGGCGTCGTGCCCGCCAGCGTCAGCGGACCACCGGTGCCGGTGCTTAATGCCCAGTTATACGTATTGCCCACGTCGCCGAAGATCAGATTGCCGATGGTGCGCGCGCCATCCAAAGTAACCGCCCGGGATGAACCCAGAGTCAGCGAGCTGAAATCAGCCGTATTGCCGCTGCCGGAGGCGACACTGCCGTTGCTCCAGTTGGTGGAAGCCGCCCAGCTGCCATTGACCAGGTTGGTCCAGGTATACGTAGTCTGCGCCAGGCCTGTGAGTGATGCCAGACCAGTGGCAATGAGCGCAACCAGTTTGAGGAACGGAATAGGTGTTATCGTTTTCATGGGTTGTTTAGGTTTCGGAGCAGATTGCTTTTCACTACGGGCGGTCTATTTAATGTGGAATTCGCGCCAAAAGGAGTGCGGCGCAAAACATTTTTTGAACACACAATACATGCGTAATGGGTGCATTAGTTGCCTAGCAGCCTGTCGGACTTAGGATAAAGAGTAATGTCTTATACACTTTATAAGTACTTGTAATTTCTAATGGCTTTGCTATTATTGAGGCATGGCTGCCCGTTTTGTTTCCATTGACCGCGACACACCGCTGCTTTTGCC
>CAIJGS010000309.1 GCA_903820285.1 uncultured Verrucomicrobia subdivision 3 bacterium
CAGCCACGGCCAGCGCGCCGGTTTGGTGCGGATGCCACACCGCCACGGCTTTGGCGTGAGCCGGGCGCGGAAACATTGTTGAGTTTTACACAACTGCTGGTAGAGCGGGTCGGCTCCCAGCTCGGTGAACACCTCGTGCACAACCGCCGCGTCGGCGGGCAGCACCGTCTGGGTGGCGATCAGGCGCAGGCCGGCGCGGGTCCGATAAATGCGCCAGCCCCATTCGGGATGCTGACGCGTCCACTGCTCGACCCGGGCCAGCGCGCCATTGGCGGCCTCCGGCGAGGCGGGCGCGGCGGTCTTGCCCAGCAATCTCATGAAGAAACCCGGCCGTTTTGGTTGCGGCACGTCAATGTCCACAAAGATAACCCGGGCGGTATTCAGCACCTGGCAGCCGTAGGAATTGCGCGTGACCACCGCCATGACTTCCCCGGCCTCATTTTTGAATTCGCGGAGAATCAGCTCCCGGGCGGGCCGGTTGGAATAATAGTAACCATCGCCGTGCTCCGGATAATCGCCCGCGTCGAACCGCGCCTCGAGCTGCTTGGCCCCGGCATCGGCCAGCGCTTGCGCCTCGGCCTGACTCTGGTCGGACCAGCGCCACGCGTAGAAATCTCCACTCCTGCCCCGGGCCCAGAATTGCGGGAAGTTCATGGTCGCAACATGGCGGTTCGCCCGCTGGGTGGCAAGCGGATTCCAGTCGGCGACGCACAACTGTTTTAGGACAAAATTCTTCGAATCTGTCCAAAGCTAAAACTGGAGCCCAAGAGCAGGGCGAGCCCATCTGACGGAGCGCGGCTGTGCTGAAAGCCAGCCGCAGCAATGTTCGAACGTTCAGCCGCGCCGGATGGTTCCACGCGCCCATTACAAATCACATTGCTGCGGCTGGTCTTCGACACAGCCGCGCTCCGCCGACCGTAGCCAGGAACTGCTTACGTCCTTCTAACCGGTTTCCTCCCAAATGAAAAAACATTTCAACTAAGAACCAACACCTCCGCAGCTGGCCAGAATATTTTATGAACGACATACTGAACAAGACCATCGTACTGGTACTGAACCGCAACTGGCAGGCGATTAATATTCGCACGCCGGCCGATGCCTTCTGCCAGCTCGCCACGAATGCCGCCACCGCCCTCGATTTCGGCGGGGCCGATCACGGCGACATCCGGCCGGTGACGTGGGCGGAATGGATCACCCTGCCGGTTCGCGCGGGCGACCACGCCGTCCGCACGCCGCGCGGCGCCATCCGGGTGCCGACTGTGATCGTAGCGGTGAACTATGCCCGTGTGCCGCGCCGGCGGCCGAAGCTCTCCGCCCGCGCCATCCGCGAGCGCGATGGCAACCGCTGCCAGTACACCGGCCGCCTGCTGCATCCCGCCGAAGGCAGCCTGGACCACATCGTGCCCCGCTCCCGCGGCGGACCCGACACCTGGGAAAACCTCGTCTGGGCCGCCAAGGACGTGAACCAGCGCAAGGCCGACCGCCTGCCCCACGAGGCCGGCCTGAAACTGCTCTCGGTGCCGCGTGCCCCGAAGGAACTGCCCGCCACCGCGCTGCTCCGCAATGCCCATGGTATCACCGAATGGAAACTGTTTCTCCCGGAGCGTGCCACGGACTGATCCCGTTCAGGCATCGTCTCAACAATGCCTGGACATATGGTTTTATGAACAAACTGAAAATGGTTAAATTGAATTGGAATTAAACGGATATGAACACGAAAGATTTTTTACGCCTCGGCATCCCGCTGGGTGAGGCCACCCGCCGGGCGACGGATTTTGTCGCCCAATACGTGCTCGGCGGCGGCGACCGCTCGCGTCTGACCGAAGAAGTCGCAGCGGTGGTGGCGAACCCGTCGGCGTATGCGGCCGACCCGTTACGCGCCGCGTTTGCCCAGGCATTGCTCAGCGCTCCGCCCCAACCCCGCGCCACGCCGGCGACCTATCATCAATGGGGCGAAGGCCTGGATCAAGCCGCCGTGATGCAAATGGAGAAGGCGTGTTTGCTGCCGGTTTCGGTGGCCGGTGCGCTCATGCCCGATGCCCACGTGGGCTACGGCCTGCCCATCGGCGGCGTGCTCGCCACGGAGAACGCGGTGATTCCCTACGCCGTGGGCGTGGACATCGCGTGCCGCATGAAAATGACCGTGCTGGATATCCCGGCCAAAGACCTGGACGGGAAGGCGGACCGGTTGACGCGGGCCATTGAGGCGGAAACCCGCTTCGGCGTGGGGGCGACCTTCCGTCAGCGCCGCCAGCATGAGGTCTTGGACCGTGACTGGACCGTGAGTCCCGTCACGAAGCAGAACCGCGACCGGGCCTGGGCCCAGCTCGGCACCAGCGGCAGCGGCAACCACTTCGTCGAGTTCGGCCAGTTCACGGCCCATGCGCCGATTCTGGGATTGCCCGCCGGTACGTATGTGGCGTTGCTGTCGCACAGCGGCAGCCGCGGCACGGGCGCGGGCGTGTGCGACCATTACAGCAAGCTCGCGGTTTCGTTGCATCCGGATCTGCCGGCCGAATTGAAGCGGCTCGCGTGGCTGGCGCTGGATTCCCAGCCGGGTCAGGAATACTGGCAGGCCATGGAATTGATGGGCCACTACGCGGCGGCGAACCATGCGCTGATCCATCGCCACATCGCGGAACATCTGGGCGCGACCGTCTTGCTGGACGTGGAGAATCACCACAACTTCGCGTGGAAAGAACGGCACGTCATCGAAAGCGTGGCACGCGAGGTGGTGGTGCATCGCAAGGGCGCGACGCCCGCCGGCGCCGGCGTGCTGGGCATCATTCCCGGTTCGATGGCCACCCCGGGATTCGTGGTGAGCGGCAAAGGCAACGCGGCGTCCTTGAACTCGGCGTCGCACGGTGCCGGCCGCGCCATGAGCCGCACCGCCGCCAACGCCAAGTTCAACTGGCATGACGTGAACCGGTTTCTCCGTGAAAGCGGCGTAACCCTCATCTCCGCCGGTCTGGACGAGGTGCCCATGGCCTACAAAAATATCCGCGAAGTCATGGCCGCCCAGCAGGATCTGGTCACCGTGCTGGGCCAGTTCGATCCCCGGCTGGTGAAAATGGCCCCCAGCGGCGAACGCCCGGAGGATTAATACCATTTTCCGGTGACTAACGGTAAGTCCAAGGTGGTAGGGCGCGTCACTCCGTGCGCGCCGGCATGGCGAATCAGTGAGCGTTCGTTGACAGGCGGCGGCGCGCATGGAGTGACGCGCCCTACCGCGTATTAAATCGTTCCACCGATTATTACCAAGACTTGGTAAAAAACGTACAACCCCGGCTGCCAGTTGACGCAGGAGCGTTGATTGGCAGCCGGCTTGCGCCACCCGTGAAACATGTTACACTAAAACTGTGAAAACGATTACCATTCGCGATTTGCGCCAGCGCTGGCCGGCCACCGAGCGAAGCTTGCAGACCGAAAAAGAACTCATCATCACTCGCGATGGCGAGCCCGTCGCCCGGCTGGTGCGGATTGTACCCGAACCGCCCCAACGCCCGCGCTGGAACCCGGAAGCGCACAAGCAATGGCTTAAAAAAACCTGGAGCGGCAAGCCCGTCCGGTTGACGGATAAATATCTCCTAGCCGACCGCGAAGACCGGAAACTCTCGGACTCCAAATGATTTACCTCGACTCCAGTTCCCTCTTGAAGCTTCTGTGGCATGAGCCGGAAAGCTCGGCCGTGATTGACGCCTTGGCGGAGGAACGCGCCATTGTCATTTCCACCCTGGCGGAATTGGAAACCCAGGTACAACTGAAAGCGGCGCATCTGGGTGGTGAATATTCACTGGCACAGTTACGTCGGCTGGAAACCCAACTGACCGGGTTACGCCAACAGCCCCCCTACGAATTTCGCACCCTGCCCGGCACCCTGTTTCAAACCGGATTGCGTCAGCACCGAAATGCCGCCGGCACGCATTGCCGCACTTTGGACCGCTTGCACTTGGCGGCCATGGAAGAACTTCAACTCACCCGTTTGATGACCCACGATGACCGGCTGGCCAAGGCCGCCAAGGTGGCTGGCTTTGAAGTTCTTTCCCCCGGTCGCAATTAACCAACCGTTGCAGCCAAGCCGCCGAACTAACCCGTCCAATTTATGAGCCATTTCCCTGTCAGTCTGGAAAAGGAAGGCGAGCTTGCCAGGCGCATGGCCGCGCTGGGTGTCAGCGAGAGCGAGATCGAGGAAAACTTTGTCCGCTCCGGCGGGCATGGCGGCCAGAACGTCAATAAAAGCGCAACGTGCGTGATGCTCTTGCACGTGCCCACCCAGTTGCGCGTGAAATGCCAGACCACCCGGCAGCAGGGCATGAACCGCTTTCTCGCCCGGCGCATGTTGCTGGACAAAATCGAGGCCTTGAAAAAAGGCGCCGTCGCCGCCCGGGTGGACGAGGCGGAACGCATCCGCCGGCAAAAGCGCCGTCGCAGCCGTCGCTCCAAACAGCGCATGCTCGCCGACAAATCCCATAACGCCGGAAAAAAAGAAATGCGCCGGCGGGTGACGGACGGGTAATGATTTTTTGCGGTTGCCTTGATGATGGGTCGGGAAGGGGTCGGGAAGGGGTCGGTCAATAGTATTGTGTCTTTTATCCATCCTCGCCCTGATTCCCTATCTTACTTTGCGTTCCTCCCCCCTCTCAGCGCCTCAGCGTTTATCCCCAATTCCCATCTGCGTTCATCCGCGTGCATCTGCGGTTAAAAATAATTGGGTCCAGCGTCACGCTGGTAATGCGTCTTTATCGTTAAAACATTGGCTTTTTCCCGAATTGGGGAAATTTTCCCACGACTTTTCCGCCTGACCCCATTTTCACCCAATGTTTACGCGGGTTTCCTTAAATCAGTTTTCCTGATTCCGCCCAATTTTCAATTTTTGACCTCACTTTTCCCCAATAACCACGGCCCTCCCACCCGAGTGCGCTGTGAGCGCGTATTATTTTTTCGAGAACCCTGCCATACTCAGCTAAAAACCAACAAACCTATGAACCGCACCAGCAAAATCACCCGCCTGCCCGAAACCCTCCGCGAAGAACTCAACCAACGCCTCCGCAACGGCGAACCCGCCCATATCATCCTGCCCTGGCTCAATAAACTCCCCGAGGTGATCGCCCTCGTCGAAGAACACTACGGTGGCAATCTTATCTCCCCCCAAAACCTCTCCGACTGGAACCTCGGCGGCTACCGCGAATGGCTCACCCGCCAGGAAATGCGCGAATCCTCCAAAGACTTCGCCGCCGAGGCTACCCACCTCGCCGCCGCCGGCG
>CAIJGS010000310.1 GCA_903820285.1 uncultured Verrucomicrobia subdivision 3 bacterium
CCCGACCCGTTCCCTTTCCGAACACGGCTGTCAAACGCTGCATGGCCGATGGTAGTGGTTGTATAGCTTCCGCGAGAGTAGGTAGCCGCCAGTCTTTCATTCAAAACCCCGATAACTAACGTTGGCGGGGTTTTGTCGTTTTTACGATTTATGTGTAATGTGAGGTTGGAACAACCGCCGTTACGATCCCAGGCTGACGGCCCTTACAGGTCACGCCCCGGCGATCTCAGACCGCCGCTATAGAAGTATGGAGTTGAGGGCGCCTTCGTGGAAAATGGCAGAGATTAGGCAATGAAAGGGGGAAAGGCTATTACCTGAAACGCAGGTCGTCAAATCCGTACTTCCTACCACTGGGCCAGTAACTTCATGAAATACTGCCGACCGAACAGCCAAATTACCGCCGCGAGTGCCAGATACGGGCCATAAGGAACCCGCGAAGAGGCTCGGTGACGTAGCAGCATCATGCTGATGCCCGCCACCGCCCCGATCACCGAACTGGCCATCAACGAGAACAATGCCCCTTGCCAGCCCAGGAAGGCACCGATCGCTGCCATGAATTTCACATCCCCCAATCCCATCGCTTCGCGCGGAAGCACAATGGTTGAAGTGATCATTTCCATGTGCCGGACGTCTTCGGGCGAAAAACGGTCCTCGCCAATCTGCAATCGATCCGGCGAAAGCCTTACCTTCGCTTCTACATAGCACCGGTCAATCAGTTCAATGTGTTGGGCCACGACCACAATCGTATCTGATTTGCGGTAAAATATTTCTTCGTACGGAATTTCCTCGTCCGGCAGGTGCAGAGAATTTTCCGTGAAGACGATTAGCGATTCCGCCGGCAACGTCATCTTTTGCCGTCCAAAGAGCAGTTTGCCCAGGCGCAGCACCCCATAAACGATGCCGGAGCCGCCCAGAATCCCGAACAGACTCAACGCCAGGCTTTCGCCGGCCGCAGTTGTGTCGTGCATGGCGGGAACAAACAGCGAAAAGCCAAAGCCAACCACCGCCCCGCCGTAGGTGATTTCATCCGGGATAATGTAATGCTCGAAATCAATGAATGTCGCCGTGATCAGGCCCGCCAGAAAGATTGAATTCACCAGTGCCAGCCCCGGATGATACATCCCGAACGCCAGCCAGCAGCCCAGGAAGGCAATGCCCGTCAGCAATTCCACCAGGAAATAGCGGATTGAAATGGGTGCGCCGCAGTTCCGGCATTTGCCGTGCAGCATCAGCCAGGTGACCAGCGGGACATTGAGATAAAAGGGGATACTGTACTTGCAATGCGGGCAATGCGAGGGCGGCGAAACGATGCTCAAATCCCGCGGCATCCGGTGAATGCAAACATTCAGGAAGCTCCCCACCATAGAGCCGAGCACGAAGAACGTGACCGACCAGAAGTGAAACGGCATCGCCGCCCAATCAAATGTGGGTTCAGCGTGCATAAATGCTTTGTTCGGCTGCCCGGCGCATCGTTGCCACCGGCACCTTTTCCTCGCCTGTCCAGATGGTGAATGCCCGCGCGCCCTGCCAGACCAGCATGCCCAGTCCGCTCGCCGTCCGGCAGCCTGCCGCCTTCGCGGCCGCGAGCAGCTTCGTTTCCGCCGGCTTGTAAATCATGTCATACACCGCGCGTGCCTGCGTCAGGGAGAATGCCGTGTCATCCAGCGGCGATTCATCCTCCGGTTTCAGCCCCAGCGACGTCGCATTCACTACCAAATCAACCTCGGTTTTTGGATATCCGAGGGAAACATGCACCAAGGGCTGGTGGGTTTTTACCTTGAATGCAGACTTGATCACGGACAGGAGTTCCTCCGCCTTATTATGAGTGCGGTTGACCAGGTGTAATTCCGCCACACCGCACTCCGCCAGCTTCAAGGCAGCCGTGCGGCCCGCCCCGCCCGCACCGAGCAGCAGCACCCGGGCTCCCGGAAGCGTTACGCCCAGATCCTGTTCCAGCGAGGTCACCAATCCCTCCGCATCCGTATTGAAACCGTGGGACCGGATGTCTGCCGGAAAGTCATTGTCAAACGCGCGCAACGGCAGCCATTCGCCGCCTGGCTTACGGCCTTCAAAACGGATCGTATTCACCGCGCCCCAGAACTTGGCGGATTCATCCAGCGCATCCACCATGTTGTAAGCCAGCAATTTGTGCGGCACAGTGAGATTAAGGCCCGCGAATCGCATGGCCTTGGCGCCCTCGATGGCTTCGCGCAGATTTTCCGGGAGCACCTCATAGGCGAGGTAGCGCCAGTTCAGCCCCAGCTCGGCAAACGCCGCATTGTGCATGGCGGGCGAGGCTGAGTGCCGGATGGGCGAGCCAAAGACCGCGCAGATACGCGTGGTGGCGTTGATGTCGGTTGAACCGGAGTGTGACACAAGAACGTTATATGCGGGCGGTGCGTTGGTTTAAAGCGCAAAGCGCATACGGTTGAAATAATTTTGCCATGGAAACCCGCAAAAATTGACCGGGGTGGAGGTGTTATTCCGATAGTGCTGGCCATGCTAAATAAACGTCCTTTGCCTTGGCGATGTCGTCCGCCCCAAACGATGTTTGGTGATGCTGCCGCAAGGCTCACAACCCAAGCAAACGTTTTAACACGGATTCCAGCTCCGCCATCTTATCCGAAGGGAAAGCCGCAATGCGCCGTTCAATCTTCGCGTTGTCCACGCCGGCAATGCCCAGAGCGTTCACTACCGATTCCTGCCGGAGCCAGGCTGGTTTGGGGAAACGGATTTCCGCTTCACCGCCGCGTATTTCCGTCGTCATCGGAACCACCACGGACATGTTGCGTTGGCGGTCGGGTTGGCCAATGGAAACCACCACGCACGGGCGCACCTTGGCCGTCATGCCCAAATCCACCACGACCACATCGCCACGGCTAAATCCGGTCATAATCCACTTCCGGGGCCGGTCCAAGTTTTTCCCAAGTGTCCGCGACGAGGTTGTCCATCGGGATTTCGGTCTTGCGCTGGCTTTCGAGGAACTTTAGGTAGTGCATGATTTCGCGCGCCACCGGTTCGGGCTGGCGTTTGATTTCTTCAATTAACATTTCCTGCGCACTCATGCTTTAATTATCAGCCGTTTTTTGTTTTTGGCAAGCTACATAACCCGACTGTCTTGCCCGCATTCGTCCGTCACCCAGCCGCCCTGGGAGTGTGGTGACAACTTGCGGGGGCACTGGAGATCAATCCTCCACCGGCACCACCAGGCTGTCCATGATGTAGTCTTTGCGTTCCGGGGTGTTCTTGCCCATGTAGAAATCGAAGATGGACGTGAATTCGCTTTTCGGCGCGTATTCCACCTTGCTCAGGCGCATGTTTTTGCCGATGAACTGCGCGAATTCCTTGGGACTGATTTCACCCAGCCCTTTGAACCGCGTGATTTCCGGCTTCCCGCCGAGCTTGGCAATGGCCTGATCCCGCTCCGCTTCGCTGTACGCGTAGATGGTCTGATCCTTGTTACGCACGCGGAACAGCGGCGTTTCCAGTACGTACACGTGATTGTCATGCACCAGTTGCTCGAAGAACCGGAAGAAATAAGTAATCAGCAGATTGCGGATGTGCATGCCGTCCACGTCCGCATCGGTGGCCAGAATGATCTTCGAGTAGCGCAACCCCTCGGTGTTGTCCTCCACGTTCAGGGACTGCATGAGATTGTACATTTCATCGTTCTTGTACATCACATCGCGCTTGAGGTCCCACACGTTCAGCGGCTTGCCCTTGAGCACGAAGACAGCCTGGTTGTTCACGTCGCGGCAGCTCGTGATGGAGCCGGCCGCGGACTGACCTTCGCAAATGAAGACCATCGAGTTCGCCCCCTTGCCGTCCTTGCCCTTTTTCTTGTCAAAATGATATTTGCAGTCCTTGAGTTGCGGAATGCGCAGCGTAATGGCCTTGGCCCGGTCGCGCGCCAGCTTTTTCACTTCCTGCAATTCCTTCCGCAATTGCTGGGTGTCGCGCACCTTGTCCATGATCTTCTCCGCAATCGCCTTGTTGCGCTGGAAGAAGTGCAGCAGCTCTTCGCGCACGCTGTTTACCAGCTCCGTGCGGATTTCGGTGTTGCCCAGCTTGTTCTTGGTCTGGGACTCGAAAATCGGATCCTTCAGCCGGATCGCCACCGCGCCGATCATGCATTCGCGCACGTCGTCGCCGTCGTATTTGCCGTTGGAATACTCGTTCACCGCCTTGAGCAACCCTTCGCGGAAAGCGCTCAAATGCGTGCCGCCATCGCTGGTGAACTGGCCGTTCACGAACGAGAAGAACGTTTCGCCGTAGCGCGAATTGCTGTGCGTGAAGCAGAATTCCAGCGTCTTACCGGTGTAATGCAGCGGCGGATAAATCGGTTCGCTGCCGTCCGTGGCCAGTTCCTCAATGACGAGGTCCATCAGCCCATGACGCGATTGAAACACCTTCGGCTCGTTGCCGGGCGTGTTGAGAATCAGCTTCAGCCCCGTGTTCAGGTAGCTGTAATGGCGCAGCCGGCGCTCGATGTATTCCACCCGGTATTCGCTCTCCTTGAAAATCTCCGGGTCCGGCTCAAATTCAATGAACGTGCCGTTCGGTTCCTGCGTCTTGCCGGTGTCTTCCTTTTTCAGTTTGCCGGCCTTGAACTGCGCCTCCGCAAACTCGCCGCCGCGATGGCTCCGCGCCAGGAAGAACTTGGACAGCGCATTCACCGCCTTCGTACCCACGCCGTTCAGACCCACGCTGAACTGGAACACGTCGTCGTTGTACTTCGCCCCCGTATTGATCTTGGAAACGCAATCCACGATTTTGCCCAGCGGAATACCGCGGCCGTAGTCGCGCACCGCCACGTGGTTGCCGTTCATCGTGATCTGGACCTCCTTGCCGTGGCCCATGATATATTCGTCGATCGCGTTGTCCACGACCTCCTTGAGCAGCACATAGCAGCCGTCATCCGGATGTGATCCGTTGCCCGTGCGGCCAATGTACATGCCCGTCCGCAGCCGGATATGCTCCAGGGAGGACAGGGTCTTGATCTTGCTCTCGTCGTAAACGTGTTTGGTCGGTTCAGCCATAGAAATTCGTGGGGCAAAAGATGGGCAAAAACAGCCCGTTTGAAAATACAATAATGCAGGGCAGGGGAGGGAGCGTGGCTGCGACGCCTCGTCGCAGAGCGGGTGATTGACGAAGCCTTCGTCGCCAGATCCCGGGGCAACCGCTTCCACAGGCTGCTGGAGCCATTTTTCCTCCCCGAAGGTGATCGAGGTGGCCGGGAGCCCTGCCGGTGCCTGAGAAAGCAAAAGGGCGGCCATCACTGGCCGCCCCTTGTTTGAATCAATTGACCGGACTCGATCAGGCCTTGGCCAGCGCGGCACCGGGCTTGGTGCTGAGGGCGTTTTTGGCGATGTTGACGAGTTCCTGGAACGCCGCGATGTCCGTGGCGGCGAGGTCGGCAATGATCTTGCGATCCAGCGCGACTTTGGCGGCCTTCAGACCTTCGATCAGGCGGCTGTACGTGATACCGGCTTCGCGGGCGGCGGCGTTGATACGGGCCTGCCAGAGATAACGGAACAGGCGCTTCTTCGTACGGCGGTCGCGGTAGGCATACTGGCGGCCGTGGTCAACGGCGTCGGACGCATAGCGGTACAGTTTCGAGCGTTTGAGACGGAAACCTTTGGCGGCTTGCAGCATTCTCCCGCGGCGTTTGCGGGAGGCAGGTGAGTTGGTTACGCGCATAGTATTTTAAAGGGTGGAGCGGTTCAGTGGCTGAACGGCAGATTCTGCGTGATGCGATACGTGTCCGTGGAATCCACCACGGCCTGTTTGCCAAGGCGACGGAGGCGCTTGGCGTTTTTGGTTTGGGCCAGATGGCGGCGGCCGGCGTGTGAACGCATGACCTTGCCAGTAGCAGTGATTTTGAACCGTTTGGCTACGGACTTCTTCGTTTTGATGCCTTTGGGGCGACGCATAAATCTATTAGTTGTAAAAAGAGCGCGAACTTTACAGGTTCGCGCTCCATTAGGCAAGCGGGAATTTTTGAATTTTATGTTACGGCGTGGTGCTGGCCGCGGGAGCGTTGGTACTGGGGGCTGGAACCGTGGTCTGGTTCACATCGATCGGCGCGCCGGCATTCAGCTGTTTGAGCACGTCCGGGGTGATATCCGTTTCCGGTCCGGCAAAAATTACCGCTTCCGTGCGGGTGTTCAGGACAATGTTGCAGCCCTTGGTCTTCGCCTGGTCGCTGACCGCCTTCTGGATGTCCGTCACGAGGCTGGCGCTCATGCGCTGGCTCTGATCGGCCAGCTGCGATTCCGCCTGCCGCTGGAACTGGTCCAAGGAAGCCTTGGAATCCGTGATCGCCTTGGCCTTGGTGTCGGCATCCGCCTTCTTCTTGTCGCGTTCCGCCGGGGAGAGGGTCTGGTCATTGGCCTGCTCCAGCAGGGCCTTGTAATCCGTCTGCGCCTTGTCCAAGCCGTCGGCCATGTCCTTGATTTCCTTCCGCAGCTCGGTTTTGCGGTTTTCCAGGGCCACCTGGGCCGTCTTCTTCTTCCAGTAATCGTTAAAAATCTTCTGCATATCCACCGTGCCCACCTTCGTCTGGGCAAAAACCGGCAGGCTCAGCGCGGACAGGAGCAAAATCGTCAGGGTTGCTGTTTTCAACTTCATAAGGTGTATAATCAATCAGAATCTACTGACAAAGCCAATGCTAAAAAGTTCAAAAGTTGGTGCTGTGCAAGCGGAAAAATTTGGCTTTATTAGTCAAAAACTGGGCGCGGTTGGTGTAACCGAGGTTGAACTGATAAACGCCACTGCTATTGGTGGTCCACACGGCATTACTGACGGATACCCAATTGGAGGTCAACAGGTTGGTGTTTGCTTCCAGAAAGAACATGGCGGGGGTTTCCAGGCCGTTTGGCTTCCAAGACAAAACCAGATTCGTCCTGGAAAAAGTGGAAACCAACGGGATGGACGGGGCAGCGGGAACAATCTTTGCCAGAAACCCGTCGCTGGTGCCATTCAGGACAGTTTGCACGGCGTTCCAGACCGGGAAGCCGATGGTGGAGGTGACCGCCGAGGAAAAGGTCTGGCCGGTCACGTAGACGTTGCCGGCGCCATCCACGGCAATGGCGTTGCCATAATCATCAAGCGAGCCACCCAAGTAGGTGGAGTAAAGCAGACCGGACCAGTCTGATTTCACGACGAATACAAACGCATCATTGCCGCCGGAATTGGTGGCCTGCGGAGTGGCCAAGGCACGAGTTGCCGGAAAGTTGGTTGAAGTGGTCGCCCCGGTGATATAAACGTTGTCGGCGGCATCCAGTGCGATACCGCTGGGGATATCCGAAGCCAGGCCGCCAAACACCGCCGAGTGGACGATGCCGGGAATACCGGCGACACTATTGGTGAGTTCCACCAGAAAGGAATTGGTGGTGAAATAGCCGGTCAGGTTATTGGTGACAAAATTCTGGTTGGTTACGAGGTTGGCCACCGTATTGGGGAAGTTGGTCGAAGTGGTCCAGCCGATCACAAACGCATTCCCGGCGGCATCCACGGAAATACCGGTCGCTTCGTCATTGTTGGTGCCGCCCAAGAATGTGGAATATACCAGACCGGTGCAACCGGGCTGGAATTTGGTCACAAAGGCATCGAAACCATAATTATAGAATGCCGTCGCGGTGTTGGTCGAACCATTCAAATAGGCATAATTGTTAACATTGGTGACCGGTATCGAATTGGTCACCAACACATGATTGGTATTGTACGCCACCAAAACGTTGGTTGTGAGGTAGGTAAAAGTGAACGTATTCTTGGTGGGAAAATTGGTCGAGGAGGTGTAGCCGGTCACATACACGTAACCGGCCCCATCCACGGCAATGCCCGTGCCGTAATCAAAATTCGTTCCCCCGAAATATGTCGAGTAATACGGGTGGCCGGACACGCCAAATGCGTTGGTGTAGTTGGTGCCGATTGCCGCCACAAACGCATTCGCATCGTAGTACTGGGAATAATATGCCTTGAAGCCCTGGCTGTAGGCGTTCGTTGAAGCGTTGATGCTCACCGGGAAGTTGGTTGAATAGGAATAGCCAGTTACATAAACGATGTTCCGGTTGGTATCCAGCGCAATGGCCAGGGCATCATCCGCCTGTTCGCCGCCGAGGTAGCCGGAGTAAACCAGATTGGATCCGCTGGCCGCCAGTTCTGCCACGAACGCATCGGTGGGATATACGCTGGAATAGGGGATGATTTGTCCGCTGAGTTTATTGGTCAGCGGCAAAAACAGGTTCGTTACCGGAAAATCCGTGGATTCCGTATAGCCACAAACATACACATTGTTCGCATTGTCCAGAGTCATGGCCTCAATGCCATCTTCCGAATGGCCGCCGAGATAAGTGAAAAACACCAGGTTGGTGCCGGTAGTGTCGAACTTCGCGATGAACCCATCACCCCTCGAGGTGCCACCATGATAGTTTGTCTGATAACCGCCCGCCGGAATGGTGTTGGTGAAAATTGTCGAGAGGGTCCATCCGGCAAGGTAAATATTGCCTTGGGAATCCACCTTCACTGAACGTGGCTGATCCGTGTTGTTGCCGCCAAAATAGGTGGAATAGCTTAAAAAGGGATCAATTACCAAGGGCTGGCTGTGATCATAGCCACCCACATCAAAGGAAACGGTCTTGGCATCCACCAAACGGTATCCGCCAGTAATTTCATGTCGTGTGCCGCCAATCGTCTGGTAAATCACCGGGGCCGGCTGGCTGATTTCCCGGCCCGCCACCGCCAGCAGCAGTTGCCCGTCCGAAGACAATGAAATTTTATCCGCGCCCTCGAATTGGAGCGCAATCGTTTCCGGTTTCGCCCCCGGAGCCACATTTATGTCATATTCCAACCGCCGGGCGTTCCCGTAGAAGACCGCGCTGATGCCGGGATAAATGTCGTTGGCCTGCACTTGGCCAAAGGCAGTGTTGCCCACGGACCATTGGTTTCCCGTCAGGTGATTGATTTTTCCCGGCTGGGCCGCTTCGCCATGGAATGCAGCCTGGCGATTGGCACCGGCAAATTGCAGCCGGACCGTGGCTGGAGCCGCCGATCCGTCGCGCAAGGTCAGGGCGGCCCCGGTGGCAGAAATGACGCACTGGGCTCCCGGGCCCGAAGCCTGGAAAGTGCTGCCATTGGATTCAAAATAGAACGGCAGTTGCGCTGGTGAAGCACCCGTGGCGACCGCGTTGAACCCCGTCAAACCGGCGGTCGCGCCGGCCAACAACAAGTATGTAAAGCTACGAATCATTTTAGAAGGGGCGTTCAAAGCCGACGCCAAATTGGAATTTGCCACCGCCGCTGTTGTAACTGTCATGTGTGATCGGAATGCCGTAGTCCAGACGCAATGGTCCGAGATGCGGGATGTTCAGCCGGATGCCCAACCCCCAGTTATCATTGTACGAACTGGAGAAGGAATAGGAACTGGCTGATACCGCGCCGATGTCATAGAACACCGCAAAGCGCAGGCCTACCCCGCCGTCCTTTTCCATGATCGGCAGGCTGTATTCCAGCGAACCAAACCAGAAACTGTCCCCGCCGATGGGTTCATTCGGCATATTTGGATTGTTTAAGGCCGGTATGGAGTTGTTATAAGCCGGATCGCGGGGGGCCACATTGCGGAATTTAAACCCGCGCATGGAATAGAGGCCACCCAGATAGTAGCGGTCATAGAACGGCACATCGCCACCGCTGAGGGACTGAGCCACGCCGGTACGGCCGTCCAGTTCAACTACATGACCTTTGAAAAAGCCCGGGAAGAACCACGAGGTTTTCAGTTCCAGTTTATAGAAATTTTTGTCTCCTACGCTCAGTTCTGGAATGAATTCCGTGCGCTGACCATGGTTAGGTAACTGCGTGCTATTACGCGTATCATACGCCAAGGAGCCACCAATACGCTGGTAAAAGTGATCGCCCACTTCATCCAAAATGGCATCCGGCACGTTTTGCGGACTATACAACGGCCCAATGCCGCCTGGCCTTGTACCGCCAACTGGATATGCGTCCTGACCTGCAC